>NZ_NRDQ01000015.1 GCF_002878455.1 Janthinobacterium sp. AD80 | reverse complement strand
CGCGCGCCTGCCGCCGTGATGCCGGCAGCGGCACCCGCAGCCCCGCCCGCATCGGCAGACTGAGCACTTACTCTCCGGCATAAAAAAACCCCGCGCGGCCGGTACCGCGCGGGGTTTTCTTGCAATGCTGCGCGGCACCACCACGCAGCACGCTTCACAACAACACGCTTACTTTTTCTCGGCTTCAGCCTTCTTCGCATCGGCCGCAGCCAGCTTGGCTTCCTTCTTCGCGGCCGCTTCCGCAGCCTTGGCTTCTTTTTTCGCCGCCGTTGCCGCCTTTTTCGCGGCAGCCGCTTCCTTCTTCGTTTCGGCAGCCGGTTTCACGGTTGCGGCGTCAGCCGCGGCTGCCGGCACGGTAGCGGCGGCAGGAACCACCTTGGCGGCGGCCGCTTCTTTCTTCGCGGCGGCAGCGGCGGCCTTGGCTTCTTTCTTCGCAGCAGCAGCTTCCTTCTTCGTTTCAGCGGCCGTCTTGGCTGGCGCCGCAGCGGTGTCGGTCACAGCAGCTGGCTTCGGTGCGGCTTCTTTCGCTGCAACTTCCTTCACAGCAGCGTCCTTTTTTGCCGGGGCCGCTTTCGCCACCGGTGCCGGGGCGGCCGGTGCGCCGGACTTGGCCTGGCCATTCACCTGCAGGCCCGCTTCCGACAGCTTCACGGAGCTTTTCGGGCCGATGCCCTTCACGCGGCTTTCAAAGTCGGCCCAATCCTTGAAGGCGCCGCCCTTGGCACGCTCGTCGATGATGGCTTTCGAGGTAACGGGGCCGATGCCCTTGACGCTGTCGAGTGCCGCCTGGTCCGCCTTGTTGACGTCGACCTGGGCAAAGGCAAAGCCCATCGTCGCTATCAGGGTGGCAATGGCCAGCAGTATTTTTTTAAACATGGGTATCTCTCCGTGATGTGGTTTCAAGGTGACTCGAACGCAAGGGAGGAACAGCGCCTTAACGGCTTTAACGGCTGGGACGTGATACGGTTGACAAGACGGGAGCACGGCAGGAGGGGAAAGCCTGCGCCAGATCAAACGAAGGGGCGCAGGCGCAATGCGAAAAAGGCGGCGGCTGAGAGCCGCCGCTTCAAAGGTGTGGCTCTTACTGCGGGAACAGCTCGTCGCGCGTGACGGTGGCCGTGCCCAGCTTGCCGACGACGATGCCGCCGGCGCGGTTGGCCGTACGCACGGCGTCGCTCAGGCTCATGCCGGCGCCCAGCATGGCCGCCATGGTGGCGATCACCGTGTCGCCGGCGCCCGAGACATCGAACACTTCGCGCGCGTCGGTGGGCATGTGCAGCACCTCATTGGCCGTGTACAAGCTCATGCCTTCTTCCGAGCGGGTCAGCAGCAAGGCTTCCAGCCCCAGCTGCGCGCGCATCTGCTGCGCCCGTTCCGTGAGCTGCTCTTCCGTGCTCCAGTTGCCGATTACGCGGCGCAATTCCGATTTATTCGGAGTGAGCACTGACGCTCCCGTGTAGCGGCTGAAATCATCGCCTTTCGGATCGACCATGACGATCTTGCCGGCGGCGCGCGCCGCCTTGATCATCTCGGCCACGTTTACCAGGCTGCCCTTGGCATAGTCGGACAGGATCACCACATCGTATTGCGGCAACAGGGCATTGAATTGCTTGAGCTTGTCGCGCAGCACCGTATCGCTGGGGGCATCCTCGAAATCGATGCGCAGCATTTGCTGCTGGCGGCCGATCACGCGCAGCTTGATGATGGTGGAAATGGCCGCATCGCGCTGCAGATAGCTGTGGATGCCGCCGCCTTCGAGCAGGCGCTCGACCTGGCTGCCGGCCTCGTCGTCGCCGACCACGCCCAGCAAGCTTGTCTTCGCGCCCAGCGCGGCCGCATTGCGCGCCACGTTGGCCGCGCCGCCGAGGCGCTCTTCGCGCTTCTCGATACGCACGATGGGCACGGGCGCTTCCGGCGAGATACGGCTGACGTCGCCAAACCAGTAGCGGTCCAGCATCACGTCGCCCACCACCAGCAGGCGCACCTGGGCCAGTGCGGCCGGCGCCGTCAAGGCTGCCACCTCACGGGCGCTCATGCGCGTGTCAGGATCGAGCGACCGATCCCGTGGTATTCGATGCCATTCTCGGCCATGACGGCCGGCTCGAAGAGGTTGCGGCCGTCAAAAATCACGGCCTCCTTCAGGCGTGCCTTGATCTGCTCGAAATCGGGGCTGCGGAAGGCTTTCCATTCGGTCACGATGGCCAGCGCATCGGCGTCCAGCAGCGCATCCTGCGGGCTGTCGGCAAAGCGCACACGGGCCAACTGTTCCGGTGCCAGGTCCAGCTGCAGCACGCGGCGCGCCTCGGCCATGGCGACGGGGTCATACACGGCCACCGTGGCGCCGCGCGCCAGCAAGTCGCCCAGCAGCACGCGCGCCGACGCTTCGCGCATGTCGTCCGTATTCGGCTTGAAGGCCAGGCCCCAGACGGCGAAATGCCGGCCCGTCAGGTCGGCGCCGAAGCGCTTGACGACCTTGCCGCCCAGGATGTGTTTCTGCTTGTCGTTGACGGCTTCGACGGCGCGCAGGATCAGCAATTCCTGGCCATGGCCGCGTGCCGTGCGCTCGAGCGCCTGCACGTCTTTCGGGAAGCACGAACCGCCATAGCCGCAGCCCGCATACAGGAAGCTGTGGCCGATGCGCGGGTCGGAACCGATGCCGTGGCGCACGGCTTCGATGTCGACGCCCACCTTGTCGGCCAGGTTGGCCAGTTCATTCATGAACGAGATGCGCGTGGCCAGCATGGCATTGGCCGCATATTTCGTGAACTCGGCCGAGCGCACATCCATCCAGTAGGTACGCTCATGGTTGCGGTTGAACGGCGCGTACAGGCTTTTCAGCAAGTCGCGCGCGCGCTCGCCCTCGGGCGTGGCATCGACGCCGATGACGATGCGGTCCGGGCGCATGAAGTCTTCGACGGCCGCGCCCTCCTTGAGAAATTCCGGGTTCGAGGCCACCGAGAACGTGGCGGCCACGCCGCGCGCGTCAAGTTCGCCCTGGATGGCGGCGCGCACTTTTTCAGCCGTGCCCACGGGGACGGTGGACTTGTCGACGATGACCTTGAAGTCCGTCATGTATTTGCCGATGCCGCGCGCGGCGGCCAGCACGTATTGCAGGTCGGCCGAACCGTCTTCGTCGGGCGGCGTGCCGACGGCGATAAATTGCATCACGCCATGCGCGGCCGCCGCTTCCACGTCCGTGGAAAAGGTCATGCGGCCGGCGGCGCGGTTGCGCGCCACGACTTCTTCCAGGCCCGGCTCATGGATGGGGATGCCGCCGCTATTGAGCAGGGCCACCTTTTGTGCATCCAGGTCGAGGCAAAAAACGTCATTGCCCAGCTCCGCCAGGCAGGCGCCGGTCACGAGGCCAACATAGCCCGTGCCGATAATGGTGATTTTCATGGTTGTGCCGTATTTCTGAAATATAGATGTTGCAAACGAGTACACGCCACGTTGAGCGGGGCAAGGTGGCGTGTACGGTTAATTCATGACGTTGAGCTCTTCAGTGCGGCGCGGTGGATAGGTTTCCCACTTGTTGCAGCCCGGGCAGTGCCAGTAGAACTGGCGTGCCTTGAAGCCGCAATGGCTGCACTGGTAGCGGGCCAGCTTTTGCGTGTATCCGTGCACCAGGTTTTTCACCATCGACAGCTCCGACCAGATGGCTGCCGGGGCATCCATCATGCGCGCTTCCAGCAACTTGTCCAGGCCCAGCAAGGTCGGCGTGCGGCGCAGTTCGGCGCTGACCAGCTGCTTGGCCGCTTCCACGCCGTCGAGTTCGATGACGGCCTTGAAGACGACTTCGATCAGGTCGATCGACGAGGCCTCTTCCAGGTAGGAGCGCAGCAGGTTGACGCCTTCCTGCGCACGGCCCACTTTCGTGTAGCCATCCATCAGACGCTGCGCCACCAGGGCCACGTGCGGCACGCTTTGCTGCTCCACGCGGCGCCAGGTGGTCAGCGCGCCTTCCACGTCGCCACGCGCCAGCAGCACGTCGCCCGTCAGGATGGTGGCGCGCACGCTCTTGCGGTCCGTCTGCAGGGCTTTTTCCAGCAGCGGCATGGCGTCGTCCGGCTTCATGTGCACCAGCGCGTCATGCGCCAGTTCGCAATAGAACTGGGCGATTTCCTTCTGGCGCGCACCGGCGCCCGATTCCTGCAGACCGACGGCCGCTTCGATGGCGCGCGGCCATTCCTTTTCGCGCTGGTAGATTTCCAGCAGTGCGCGGCGCGCCTGGGCCGCATATTGCGTGTCGACCAGGCTGTTGAAGGTTTCCTCGGCGCGGTCCAGCAAGCCGGCCTTCAGGTAATCCATGCCCAGCTCGTAGGCGGCATGGCCCTGCTGCTCCAGCGGCAGGTCGGGACGCGCCAGCAAGTTCTGGTGCACGCGAATGGCGCGCTCCGTCTCGCCGCGGCGGCGGAACAGGTTGCCCAGCGCGAAGTGCATGTCGGCCGACTCCGGGTCCAGCTTGACCACTTCGATGAAGGCGTCGATGGCCTTGTCGTGCTGCTCGTTGAGCAGGAAGTTCAAGCCCTTGAAATAATTGCGCGGCAGGCTGCGCGATTCGGACACCAGTTGATGAATGTCAACACGCGCGGCAACCCAGCCCAGCGCGAAAAACACGGGGATACCCAAGAGCCACCAGAGTTCAAATTCCATGCGATTGTTTTTATTCGTGTAAGAGAGATAGGAGCGACGGCGCCGCTTACTGCGCGCTCACGCTGTCCGGTTGCGGCTGGACATTGCTGGCCACGCCCACGGTCTGCAGCGCGGCGATGGTGGTTTTTTGCTTGCTCGCTTCGCGGCGGTGACGGAACACGGTCGGCGTCAGGGCCAGGACGCCCAGGCTGGCGCCAGCGACAAAAAAGCCCAGCAGCATCAGCACCAGGGGACCGCGAATTTCATAATTGAGGAAAACATGCAGGTCGACAACCTGCGCATTCTTCAGCGCAAAACTGAAGAACAGGACGAAAAGAACACAGCCAACGATGGTGGAGATGATTTTCATCGATACGCCCAGAAAGTACAAAAAATGCCGTACGGCACAACCTTGGAATGCCTGGCAGAAGCGTAGCGAGCGTCAGTGATTTGTGGCCAAGAAGCGCAACCGTACTTTAGTACGGTGAGCATCGCAGGCCGCAAAGCGCGACGCGCAGTAGCTTATGTCAGGTATTCTCAGCATATTAACAAAAAAAAGCGGCATCCAAGGACGCCGCTTTCTATGTCGCCTTCCAGCAGACGATTAATCCTCGATGATCGGTTGTCCGACCATCGCGTCCACCCGCTCGCGCAACTGTTTGCCCGGTTTGAAGTGGGGCACCCGTTTTTCAGGAACCATCACTTTGTCGCCGGATTTCGGGTTGCGGCCAATGCGCGGGGGCCTGCTGTTCAGGGCAAAACTGCCAAAACCGCGGATCTCGATGCGCTGTCCCGTCGCCAGGGCGTTGGTCATCGCATCGAGAATGGTCTTGACGGCATACTCCGCATCTTTCGCCACCAGCTGAGAATAACGCTCAGCGAGGCGGTTGATCAGCTCGGACTTTGTCATCTGCCGTATCCGCAGTCTTAGTTCTTGTTATCGAACTTAGCTTTCAACAATGCGCCCAGGCTGGTGGTGCCCGAAGCTGCGTTGTTGTCGGTAGCTGCCATCTTCTGCATGGCTTCCTGGGTTTCAACGTTGTCTTTCGCTTTGATCGACAGTTGGATGCCACGGGCTTTGCGGTCGATGTTCAGGACCATTGCTTCAACGGTGTCGCCGACTTTCAGGTGCGTACCAGCATCTTCAACGCGGTCGCGCGAGATTTCGGAAGCGCGCAGGTAGCCTTCAACTTCTTCGGACAGTTGGATCACGGCGCCTTTAGGCTCAACCGATTTAACGGTACCGGTAACCAGCGAACCTTTGTCGTTCATGGCTGCGAAGTTGTTGAATGGGTCACCTTCCAGTTGCTTGACGCCCAGGGAAACGCGCTCGCGCTCAACGTCGATGGCCAGAACGATGGCTTCCAGTTCGTCACCTTTCTTGAAGCGACGTACGGCTTCTTCGCCGGTTTCGGTCCAGGACAGGTCGGACAGGTGCACCAGACCGTCGATGTTGCCGGCCAGGCCGATGAACACGCCGAAGTCGGTGATCGATTTGATCGCGCCGCGGACTTTGTCACCTTTCTTATGGGTAACACCGAAGTCGTCCCATGGATTGGCTTTGCACTGTTTCATGCCCAGCGAAATACGACGACGCTCTTCGTCGATTTCCAGAACCATCACTTCTACTTCGTCGCCCAGTTGGACAACTTTGTTAGGAGCAACGTTTTTGTTCGTCCAGTCCATTTCGGAAACGTGTACCAGACCTTCGATACCCTGTTCCACTTCAACGAACGCGCCGTAGTCGGTCAGGTTCGTTACTTTACCGAACAGACGGGTGCTTTGTGGGTAACGACGGGACAGACCGGTCCAAGGATCGTCGCCCAGTTGTTTCACGCCCAGCGAAACACGGTTTTTCTCTTGATCGTACTTCAGGACCTTGGCGGTGATTTCCTGGCCAACCGTCAGAACTTCCGACGGGTGACGTACACGGCGCCATGCCAGGTCGGTGATGTGCAGCAGGCCATCGATACCGCCCAGATCCACGAACGCGCCGTAGTCGGTGATATTTTTGACGACGCCGGTCACGACCGTGCCTTCTTTCAGCGTTTCCATCAGTTTCTGACGCTCTTCGCCCATCGAAGCTTCGATGACGGCGCGGCGGGACAGAACCACGTTGTTACGCTTGCGATCCAGCTTGATCACTTTGAATTCGAGGGTTTTGCCTTCGAATGGGGTGGTGTCTTTGACAGGACGGGTATCAACCAGCGAGCCCGGCAGGAATGCGCGGATGCCGTTGGTCAACACGGTCAGGCCGCCTTTGACTTTACCATTGACGGTACCGACGACGATTTCGCCCGATTCCATCGCTTTTTCCAGAGCCAGCCACGAAGCCAGACGCTTGGCTTTATCGCGCGACAGGATGGTATCGCCGAAACCGTTTTCCAGCGATTCGATCGCCACGGAAACGAAGTCACCAACTTTGACTTCCAGTTCGCCGTGGTCGTTCTTGAATTCTTCGACAGGGATGAATGCTTCGGATTTGAGGCCAGCGTTCACGATCACGAAATTGTGGTCGAGGCGCACGACTTCAGCGGAAATAACTTCGCCGGAGCGCATATCTTGACGCGACAACGATTCCTCGAAGAGCGCAGCAAAACTTTCCATACCGGTAGATTCGTTAGTTGTAACAGTAGACATAGGGTTCACACAGGTTATCCAGCAGAGATCGCACGATGCGACTTAAACTGGGTTAGGTTTTTGACACACCCGGACAGGCCAGGAGCCGTCAACGGGCACCACATAGCATAGTAATCACACTATTTTGCAACTGACGCATACCATTTCAACACGGTTTCAACGGCTTCATCAGCCGTCATTGCCGACGTATCGAGGACATGCGCCCCTTCCGCGGGAACCAGCGGCGCAATCGCACGGTGAGTATCACGTTCGTCCCGCGCCTGCAAATCCATCAGAAGGTCTTCCATATTAGCAGAAAAACCCTTGTCTATCAATTGCTTGTAGCGCCGTTGCGCGCGCGCCTCAACGCTGGCCGTGAGAAACACCTTCAGCGGGGCGTGCGGAAAGATCACCGTGCCCATGTCGCGCCCGTCGGCCACCAGGCCCGGCGTCTTGCGAAAGCCCAGCTGCAAACCGACGAGCGCATGGCGCACCGTTGGCAACACGGCAATTTTCGACGCCGTATTGCCCACCTCTTCGGCACGGATCTGCTCGGTGACGTTTTCGTTGGCCAGCAGGATTTCGCCACCGGCGAAGTGGCATGGCAAGTGCTCGGCCAGCTTGGCCAGCGCGTGCTCATCGCGCAAGTCCGTGCCGCGGCGCAGGGCCGACAGGGCCGTTAGGCGGTACAGCGCGCCCGAGTCCAGATAATGAAAGCCCAGCTTGTCGGCCACGCGGTGCGCCACCGTGCCCTTGCCGGAAGCGGTGGGGCCGTCGATGGCGATGACTGGGATGTGAGAGGTCGGCATTATTTTGTCACTTTAAAAAAACTAAACCCGTTAGGGCTGGGGCCAGACCCCCACTTGAGTCAACGCCTGAACTGGCGTTACTGGTGGAGAGGGTCTGACCCCGGATTTCGGTTAAATAAGACTATCCTTGGCAATCCCCGCGAACGCGGCGAAATACTCGGGGAAGGTCTTGGCCACGCATTTCGGGTCGTTGATGCGCATCTCGTTGCCGCGGCGGGCGGCACCGTCCAGCGATGCGAGCGAGAAGCACATGGCCATGCGGTGGTCGTCATACGTGTCGATGGTGGCAGCCTGGATTTCAGCCGGCGGCGTCACGCGCAGGTAGTCGGCGCCCTCTTCCACTTCCGCGCCCAGCTTGCGCAATTCCGTCGCCATGGCGGCCAGGCGGTCCGTTTCCTTCACCCGCCAGCTTGCGATGTTGCGCAAGGTCGAGGTGCCATCCGCATACAGGGCGGCCACGGCGATCGTCATGGCAGCGTCGGGAATGTGGTTGAAATCCATGTCGACGGCTTTCAAGGGACCGTTCGAGCGCGCTTCGATCCAGTTCTCGCCCATGGTGATGGTCGCGCCCATCTGCTGCAAGGCTTCGACGAAACGCACGTCGCCCTGGATGCTGTCGCGCCCAACGCCTTCCACGCGCACGGGACCGCCGCCGATGGCGCCGGCCGCCAGGAAGTACGATGCCGACGAGGCGTCGCCTTCAACGTGGATGGTGCCCGGGCTCTGGTATTGCTGGCCCGGCTGCACGGTGAACGACTGCCAGCCGTCATGCTCGACCGTCACGCCGAAACGGCGCATCAGGTTCAGGGTGATTTCAATGTAGGGCTTCGAGATCAGCTCGCCCGTCACATCGATGGTGACCGCATGGTCGCGTGCCATCAGCGGCGCCACCATCAAGAGGGCCGTCAGGAACTGGCTCGACACATTGCCGCGCACGGCGATGCGCTGCGCATGAATGTGGCCGCGGCGGATGCGCAGCGGCGGGAAGCCCTGCTCGCCCGTATATTCGATCTGCGTGCCGACGGCATTCAGCGCGTCGACCAGGTCGCCGATGGGGCGCTCGTGCATGCGCGACACGCCGTGCAGGGTGTAGTCGCCGCCGATCACGGCCAGGGCCGCCGTCAGCGGACGGATGGCCGTGCCGGCATTGCCCATGAACAGGTCCGCCTCGTGGTGCGGGAAGACGCCGCCGCAGCCTTCCACGTGGTGGATCTGGTGCGCGGTGGCCGGGTCGCCCTGCAGCTCGTCCTGCGTCCATTTCACGCCCAGCGACGTCAGTGCCGTGAGCATGACGAAGGTGTCGTCGGAGGCCAGCAGGTCAACGATCTTCGTCTTGCCCTTGGCCAGCGCGGCCAGCAGCAGCACGCGGTTGGAAATGCTTTTCGAGCCGGGCAGACGCACCGTGCCTTCGACGTGCATCACCGGTTTCAGATCGATGTGGTGGGGGTAGTGCTTGGTCTGGGTCATGCTGGAATCCTTGAGTATTTATCGTGTGGGCGCGGCTGGAACTTCCGCCGTTTCAATCGCCTCGATCCATTGCTGCCGCGCGTGCTGGGCGTTCGCATACACGCCCTCGATGGCGGCGCCGTCGTTGGCGGCCAGGTGGGCGCGCAAGGTCGTCAACTGCGCCAGGTAGGCGTCCAGTTCGTGCAGCAGCGCCGGCTGGTTGGCCAGGCTGATGTCGCGCCACATTTCCGGCGATGAGCCGGCGATGCGCGTAAAGTCGCGAAAGCCGCTGGCCGCGTACTGGAACAGCAGGCCCGCGTGCGGTTTGTTGGCGATGTCGTCGACCAGCGCAAAGGCCAGCAGATGCGGCAGATGGCTGACGGCGGCAAACACCTTGTCATGTTCTTCGGGGCTCAAGATGTGCAGGATGGCGCCGCAGGCGCGCCATGCGGCCGCCACCCGTTCCACGTCGTCCGCGGCGTTTTCCGCCAGCGGCGTGAGCACCACCTTCTTGCCTTGATACAGGTCGATGATGGCGGCATCGGGACCGTTCGTCTCGCGGCCCGCGATGGGGTGGCCGGGCACGAATTGCCCCACCTTGCCACCGAGGGCCGCGCGCGCGGCCGCCACCACGTCGCTCTTCGTGCTGCCCGCATCGGTGACGATGGTGCCCGGCTGCAGGTGCGGCGCGATGGATGCCAGGATGGCGCCCGTCTGCGCCACGGGCGCGGCCAGCAGCACCAGGTCGGCGCCATGCAAGGCTTGCGCCATGTCGCCGCCGATCGCGTCGATGATGCCCAGTTCGAGCGCGCGCGCCATCGACGCCGGCGAGCGGCCCATGCCAACTACCGTGCCGACCGCGCCCGCGTGCTTGAGGGCGCGCGCGAACGAGCCGCCGATCAGGCCTACGCCAAAGATAACTACCTTGTTCAGTGCGGGCGTCGTCATATCGTCAGGCCAGCGCTTTCGTCAACGCGGCGATGAAGATGGCGTTTTCCTGCGGCAGGCCGATGGAAATGCGCAGCCATTGCGGCAAGCCATAGCTGCCCACGGGACGCACGATCACGCCCTGCTTGAGCAGCGCGAGGTTGACGCGCGCGCCCGCTTCATCGTCGTCGCCCACTTTCACCAGCACGAAATTGCCGTGCGACGGCACGAATTCCAGGCCCAGTTGCGCAAACGCCTCCGTGAACTGCTGGTAGCCGGCAGCGTTGTTGCGCGCGCTCTGCTCCAGGAAGGCCTTGTCGTTCAGGGCGGCAATCGCGGCCGCCTGCGCCAGCGAGTTGACGTTGAACGGCTGGCGGATGCGGTTCATCAGGTCCGTCAGCGCCGGCTGGGCGATGGCGAAACCGATGCGCAAACCGGCCAGGCCGTACGCCTTCGACAGGGTGCGAGACACCACCAGGTTCGGATACTGGCGCACCCACGCCGTCGACTCGTACTGGTCGTCGGCGGACAGGAATTCGTTGTAGGCCTCGTCCAGCACGACGACGACGTGCGCCGGCACTTTTTGCAGGAACGCTTCCAGCTGCGCGGCCGTCAGGAAGGTGCCGGTCGGGTTGTTCGGGTTGGCGATGAAGACCAGGCGCGTGTCGTCGGCAATCGCCGCCGCCATGGCGTCGAGGTCATGGCCGTAGGCTTGCGCCGGCACGACGATGTGGCGCGCGCCCAGGCCTTGCGTGGCCAGCGCATACACGGCGAACGAATACTGCGAATACACGACGGACTGGCCATGCTGCACGAACGCGTGCGCGGCGATTTCCAGGATATCGTTGCTGCCGTTGCCGAGGGTGATCCAGTCGGCCGGCACGTCATAGCGCTTCGACAGCACGGCCTTCAGGTCAAAGCCGTTGGCGTCCGGGTAGCGGCCCAGGTCATCGATGGCGGCGATCATCGCCTGCTTGGCCGATGCCGGCATGCCGTACGGGTTTTCATTCGACGCCAGCTTGACGATGGCTGCCTCGTCGAGGCCAAATTCACGTGCGACTTCCGCGATCGGCTTGCCGCTCTGGTAAGGGGCGATGGCACGGACGTATTCTGGACCGATATTTTTAGACATGGTGTTCTTTAAAAGTTGGTGAATGATCAGGCTGGTGGCTGTTGTTGGGTTACGCTGCGCTAACCCAACCTACAGCTTACCGTATGTCGGGTAGGTCGGATTAGCGGAGCGTAATCCGACACCACCACCGGCATCAATCGAAGTCACAGACTGACCGGATACGACCCCAGCACCTTGAAAAACGCCGCATTGCTCTGCAGCTCGCCCAGCGCCTGGGCGACGGCGGCGTCGTGCACGTGGCCTTCCACGTCGACATAGAAATAATACTCCCAGCTGCCCATGCGCGCCGGGCGCGACTCGAAGCGCGTCATCGACACGCCGTGCCTGGCCAGGGGCGCGAGCAGCTGGTACACGGCGCCCGCCTTGTTCGGCACGGCCAATACCAGCGAGGTCTGGTCCTTGCCAGACGGCGCCGTCTGCAAGGTGCCGACGACGGCAAAGCGCGTGCGGTTGTGCGGGTCGTCCTGGATATGCCCTTTCACCACGCCCAGCTTGTACTGTGCGCCGGCCAGTTCGCTGGCAATGGCGGCCACCGTGCCATCTTCGCCGGCCATGCGCGCCGCCTCGGCGTTCGAGGCCACGGCGCGGCGCTCGATGTGCGGGTAATTCTGGTTCAGCCACACCTGGCACTGCGCCAGCGCCTGCGAATGGGCGCAGATGGACGTGACGCCATCCATGTTGCCGCTCTTCGTCATCAGGCTGTGGTGCACGGCGATCGCCACCTCGCCGCTGATGATGAGACTCGTCTGCAGCATCATGTCGAGGGTGCGGTTGACGGCGCCTTCCGATGAGTTCTCGATCGGCACGACGCCGAAGTCCGCCGTCCCCGCTTCGGCGGAACGGAATACTTCATCGATGGACGCGCACGGCAAGCCTTCGACGGCGCTGCCGAACTGCTGGTACACGGCCTGTTCGCTGAAGGTGCCGGCCGGGCCAAGATAGGCCACGGTAACCCGTTTCTCCAGCGAGCGGCAGGACGACATGATTTCGCGGAAGATGGTTTGCACTTCGCGGTCGCCCATGGGACCGGGGTTGCGCTCGGCCACGCCGCGCAGCACTTGCGCCTCGCGCTCGGGACGGAACACGGGCGCCTGGGTCTCGGCCTTCACATGGCCCACTTCCTGGGCGATTTGCGCGCGGCGGTTCAGCAGCTCGAGGATTTGCGCGTCGATCGCATCGATCTGTTCGCGCAGCGGTTTCAATTTATCGGTCATGGTTGGTTTGTTTCGTCAGCTGTACTTCAATCATTGCCGCGCGGCCTGCGCCGGCGGCGGGCCGGCGCGCATATTCATGAGAATGCCGGACAAAATGATCAGGGCTAGGCGCGTTGCCGCTGGCAGTACGAAGGTACGGCAAGGCAATGCAACAGCGCCCTGGACTTTTTGGCAGGCGTTCTAGCGTCCGGCAAACTCGTTCAAATAGTTGACCAGGGCTTGCACGCCCTCGATCGGCATCGCGTTATAGATCGATGCACGCATGCCGCCGACGGACTTGTGGCCCTTCAGTTGCAGCAGGCCGCGCTGCTTGGCGCCGGCCAGGAATGCGTCGTTCAGACTTTCATCGCGCAGGTAGAACGGGATGGTCATGCGCGAGCGGTATTCAGGGGCGACCCGGTTCTGGTAGAAGTCGTCCGCGTCGAGCGCCGCGTACAGCAGAGCCGCTTTCTCAATATTACGCTGTTCCATGGCTGCAACGCCACCCTGGCGTTTGAGCCATTGGAAAACCAGGCCGGCGATATAGATGCCGTAGGTGGGCGGCGTGTTGTACATCGACTCATGTTCGGCCACGATGGTCCAGTCGAAAGCGGACGGGCAGATCGGCAGCGCCTTGCCCAGCAAGTCTTCGCGCACGATGACCACCGTCAGGCCGGCCGGTCCGATATTTTTTTGCGCGCCGCCGAAGATGACGCCGTACTGCGACACGTCGATCACGCGCGACAGGATGTGCGAAGACATGTCGGCCACGATGGTGGTGCCTGCCGGCACGGCTGGCGCCTGCTGGAATTCCACGCCATCGATGGTCTCATTGGTGCAGATGTGCAGGTAGGCGGCGCCTGGCGTCAGCTGCCATTCGGAGACGGGCGGCACGCCCGTGAAATGGGCGGCCTTGGACGATGCCGCCACGTTCACGTTGGCATACTTGGCCGCTTCCTGGATCGACTTGCCCGACCACGAACCCGTGTGCACGAAGTCGACGGTCGCCGGCTGGGTGGCGCCATGGCCCACCAGGTTCATGGGAATGATGGCGTTCTCGCCCAGGCCACCGCCCTGCAGGAACAGGATCTTGTAGTTCTGCGGCACGGCCAGCAGTTCGCGCAGGTCGGCCACGGCCTGTTGGTAGATGGAGATGAACTCGGGACCACGGTGGCTCATTTCCATCACCGACATGCCGCTGCCATGCCAGTCCTGCATCTCGGCTGCCGCTTGCGCCAGCACTTCCTTGGGCAGCACGGCAGGGCCGGCGGAAAAATTATAGATGTGGCTCACGATACGGTCCTTGGCAAAAATGGGAATTATTGAGGCGACTGCGTGGCCGCCCGCATGACCTGGTCCAGCACGGCGTTCACGCGCGGAATCAGCACGCGCTGGCTGATGGCCATCGATTCGGCCGACAGCTGCGGCATGGTGGAGAGCATCTTGCGTCCCAGCGGTGTCTGGTAGAACGCTGTCAGCTGCTCGACTTCCTGCACCGTGTAAAAGCGCGCGTACAGCGGCACCATCTCGTCGCCCAGTTCCTCGATCAGGGTCGGGTCGGCCAGCACCTGCGTCAGGGTGGCGATGGCCAGGGGGATCTCTTCCTCGGCGTTGGCCAGCGCGCGCGCCTTGCGCTGCGCATCGAGCTTCGGATCCATGCTGATTTGCTGCTGCGCCGACTGGCGGATCATGGCCGGCACCGATTGCAGCATCTGGTCGAAGATATTGCGCGTCAGTTGCGGGAACTGCATCGCGTCGAGCATGCGCCGCACGGCCACTTTCATGGCGGGACTGGGCGCTGCCTGGCGGGCCGGCGTGGCTTGCGCGCTCTGGGCCAGGGCCGGCAGGGTCGCAAGGAAGGCCAGCGAAAACGCGGCGAAGAAGGTGGCGACGATTTTTCTCATGGCTTGCGGGATGTTGAGTGACTTGTAAATAGACATTGCCGGCGATGCATGTCGGGTTACGCCCGACGGGCTAACCCGACCTACGAAACGCTGCTGGCGCGCACATGGCGCGCCAATAGCAATTGGGGCTCCCGAAAGAGCCCCAATCATCTTACTCCGGCTGGGCCGGGTCGACAGGTTCGGCTGGTTCAGCCGGCGCCGGCGCGGCATCCGTGCCCGCCTCCGTCGTCAGCTCGACTTCGTCGATATCCGTCTCCACCACGCGCTGCAGGCCGGACAGCTTGGTGCCGTCTTCCACGGCGATCAGGGTCACGCCCTGCGTCGCGCGGCCCATCTCGCGGATTTCCGACACGCGGGTGCGGATCAGCACGCCACCGGTGGTGATCAGCATGATTTCATCGCTGGTGTCGACCAGGGTCGCGGCAACCACTTTACCGTTACGCTCGCTGGTCTGGATGGCGATCATGCCTTTCGTGCCACGGCCATGGCGCGTGTACTCGGTGATCGGCGTACGCTTGCCGTAGCCATTTTCCGTGGCCGTCAGCACCGACTGCTGCTCGTTCTCGGCCACCAGCAGGGCGATCACGTGCTGCCCTTCTTCCAGGTTCATGCCGCGCACGCCGCGCGCCGTACGGCCCATCGGACGCACATCGTTTTCGTCAAAGCGCACTGCCTTGCCCGAATCGGAGAACAGCATCACGTCGTGCTGGCCATCGGTCAGCGCGGCGCCGATCAGGAAGTCGCCGTCGTCCAGGTCGACCGCGATGATGCCGGCCTTGCGTGGATTGCTGAAGTCCTTCAGCGGCGTCTTTTTCACGGTACCCAGGCTGGTCGACATGAAGACGTAATGGTCTTCCGGGAAGGTGCGGTTCTCGCCCGACAGCGGCAGGATCACGGTGATCTTTTCGTTGTCCTGCAGCGGGAACATGTTGACGATCGGCTTGCCGCGCGAGTTGCGCGAGCCTTGCGGCACTTCCCATACCTTCAGCCAGTACATGCGGCCACGATCCGAGAAGCACAGGATATAGTCGTGCGTATTGGCGATGAACAGCTGGTCGATCCAGTCTTCCTCTTTCGTCGCCATCGCCTGCTTGCCGCGGCCACCGCGTTTTTGCGCGCGGTATTCGGAAATCGGCTGCGCCTTCATGTAGCCGGTGTGCGACAGGGTCACGACCATGTCCTGCGGCGTAATGAGGTCTTCCGTTTCCAGGTCGGTCGCGTTCAGTTCGATCTGCGAGCGGCGCACGTCCTTGTTGCCGACGCCGTATTCGTTTTTCGCCAGGGTCATTTCATCGGTGATGATGACGGTGACGCGCTCCGGCTTGGCCAGGATGTCGAGCAAGTCGGCGATGTGCGCCATCACGTCCTTGTACTCGTTGACGATCTTGTCCTGCTCCAGACCAGTCAGGCGTTGCAGACGCATCTGCAGGATTTCCTGCGCCTGGTCGTCCGACAGCTTGTACAGGCCATCGGCCTGCATGCCGTAGTGCTTCGGCAGGTTTTCCGGACGATAGGCATCCACGCCGCCTGGCGTATTGCCGTCGCCCGTGCGGGCCAGCATTTCGCGCACGACGGACGAATCCCATGGACGCGCCATCAGCTCGACCTTGGCGATCGGCGGCGTCGGCGCGGCCTTGATGATGGCGATGAAGTCATCGATGTTGGCCAGGGCAACGGCCAGGCCTTCGAGCACGTGGCCGCGTTCGCGCGCCTTGCGCAGTTCGAACACGGTGCGGCGCGTGACGACTTCGCGGCGGTGCGACAGGAAGCATTGCAGCATCTGCTTGAGGTTCAGCAGCTTCGGCTGGCCATCGACCAGCGCCACCATGTTCATGCCGAAGGTGTCTTGCAGCTGCGTCTGCTTGTACAGATTGTTGAGCACCACTTCCGGCACTTCGCCGCGTTTCAGCTCGATCACCACGCGCATGCCCGACTTGTCGGACTCGTCGCGGATGTCGGAAATGCCGTCCAGCTTCTTGTCGCGCACGTTTTCGGCGATACGTTCGAGCAAGGATTTCTTGTTGACCTGGAATGGCAGCTCGTCGACGATGATGGCGATGCGGCCGCCATCCTTGCCGTATTCTTCAAAGTGCGTCTTGGCGCGCATGACCACGCGGCCACGGCCCGTGCGGTAGCCGTCGCGCACGCCGGACACGCCGTAGATGATGCCGGCGGTCGGGAAATCGGGCGCGGGAATGAGCTCGATCAGTTCATCGATCGTGCATTCCGGATTGCGCAGCACGTGCAGCGCGCCATCGATCACTTCGGTGATGTTGTGCGGCGGAATGTTCGTCGCCATGCCGACCGCGATACCGGACGAGCCATTGATCAGCAGGTTCGGGATCTTCGTCGGCAAGACCGTCGGTTCCTTTTCCTTGCCGTCATAGTTGGGCTGGAAGTCGACGGTGTCCTTGTCGATATCGGCCAGCAGCTCGGCGGCGATCTTGTCCAGGCGGCACTCGGTGTAGCGCATCGCGGCGGCGGCGTCGCCGTCAACGGAACCGAAGTTGCCCTGGCCATCGACGAGGGTGTAACGCAGCGAAAAATCTTGCGCCATACGCACCAAGGTGTCGTAGATCGAGGCGTCGCCGTGGGGGTGATACTTACCCATGGTTTCGCCGACCACGCGGGCGCACTTGACGTAAGGGCGGTTCCACACGTTGTTCATTTCATGCATCGCGAACAAGACGCGGCGGTGCACTGGCTTCAAGCCATCGCGCGCATCCGGCAAGGCGCGCCCGACGATCACGCTCATGGCGTAATCGAGGTAGCTCTTGCGCATCTCTTCTTCGAGGGAAATTGGAATTGTTTCTTTTGCGAATTGATCCATTGGCGGTTCGACTGCTCTCAGGCTGTGGTTAACTTATCTGCTACGCAATGTATGACGCAATACTGCATATCCTGGGTGGCTGTTATGGCGGAGTGCCAAGCAAAAAATGGACAGGACAGGGACAAAGCCGCCAGCCGTACCGTCGGTACGTCCAGGCCATGCCGCGCCGCCGTGCACTTTTTGTTTGGTAATCGTAACAGTCAAGCGCACGATTTTAGCATGCGCGCCCGGCTCACTGTACAAATTGGCCAGACCAGCAATATTGTCAGTTTGCACCGTCGGTGTGCGTGGCTGCTTGTCGATAATGCACAATGGCAATATCAGTTCAACACTTCTGCCCTTAAAAGTGGCAAAAAAAGCGATCAATTGTTACAGACGCGTTACAAATGGGCATTTCCGTTGCGCAAAAACAACGTGCGGTCTAAAATCGGGCAAGCTTTGATTTAACCACGGTCGTGTGCCCCTGATGCGTGTGGCAAAATGACTGGGAAGTTAATTGCTAGTTTCGCAATCTGAAACGAGCGCATATGGTCTACATGATAAAATCTTGGCACGTAGCACCAGTAGCGCAGTGTTGTTCTGCGGATATCACCCCCCGAAAGGAAAAAAGAATGAATAAATTTGTAACGCTGTTTTTCGCTGCATCCGCAGTGATTGCTGGCTCGGCTTCGGCCCAAACCCCAACCTCCCCACCGTTCGCGCCAGTTACTACTGACATCAAAGCACCAAGCCCAAAAAGCGCTTACGTGCAAGATGCTCGCGGCGTTATCGTGCGTGACCCATTCGGCCTGTGCTGGCGTACCGGTTACTGGACACCTGCTGACGCGGTGCCAGGTTGCGACGTACCCCTGTGCGTAGAGCCAGAAACTCTGCAAGACGGCAAATGCGTGGCTCCACCTCCGCCACCAGTCGTTGCCCCAGCACCAGTCGTCGTGGTACCAGTACCAGTCGTCGTTGCTCCTACCTCGGAAAAAGTCAGCTTCGCTGCTGATGCATTCTTCGATTTCGACAAAGCGACGCTGAAGCCAGAAGGCAAAGCGAAGCTGGACGAGCTGACCGCACAATTGGGCGGCATCAACCTGGAAGTCATCATCGCTGTGGGTCACACCGACTCCGTCGGCACCGATGCTTACAACCAAAAACTGTCGGTACGTCGTGCTGATGCTGTCAAAGCCTACCTGGTTTCCAAAGGCGTTGAAAGCAACCGCGTGTACACCGAAGGCAAAGGCGAAAAACAACCAGTCGCTAGCAACGCTAACGCTGAAGGCCGTGCTAAAAACCGTCGCGTGGAAATCGAAGTTGTCGGTACCCGCAACAAGTAATAGCTGAGCCGCTAACCGGACGCTTGCCGCAAGTTACCGCGCAAGTCAAGGACTGCATGAAAAAACCCCGCTACGGCGGGGTTTTTTTTCGTCCGTGGCTGCCCAATTGTAAAATTGCCGCTATTATTCGACCTATGAACGCCGACCCTCTTGAAATCCAAAAATTCAGTGAGCTGGCCCACCGCTGGTGGGACCCCACTTCCGAGTTTCGTCCCCTGCACGAAATTAACCCCCTGCGCCTGGAATGGATCAACGCGAAAGTGCCGCTGGCCGGCAAGCGCGTGATCGACATCGGCTGCGGCGGCGGCATCCTGGCCGAATCGATGGCCCGCAAGGGTGCCGACGTGACGGGCATCGACCTGTCCGACAAGGCCCTGAAAGTGGCCGACCTGCACAGCCTGGAATCGGGCGCCAAGGTGCGCTACAAGCTGATCGCCGCCGAAGCCATGGCCGAGGAAGAGCCGGGCCAGTACGACGTCGTCACCTGCATGGAAATGCTCGAGCACGTGCCGGACCCGGCCGCCATCGTCAAGGCCTGCGCGACGCTGGTGAAGCCGGGCGGCCACGTCTTCCTGTCGACCCTGAACCGCAACCCGAAAGCCTATCTGTTCGCCATCCTGGGGGCGGAATATATCCTGCGCCTGCTGCCCAAGGGCACGCACGACTACGACAAATTCATCACCCCGGCGGAACTGTCGCAGTACGTGCGCAGCGCCGGCCTGGACGTCAACAGCATGCGCGGCATGGGCTACAATCCCTTGACCAAGATTTACTCACTTAATAACGACACCAGCGTCAATTATTTGGTGGCCTGCACCCGGCCTGTGTAACCATCACGCACAAAACAAGGCGGCTGCGGCCGCCATTTTTCATTCCTACTTGACACAATTGCCGCCATGACCACAGACCTCCTGCCAGCCCCGCGCGCCATCCTGTTCGACCTCGACGGCACCCTGGCCGACACCGCGCCCGACCTGGCGGCCGCCATCAACCTGCTGCGTTCGCGCGCCGGCCTGGCGCCCACGCCGTACGACATCCTGCGCCCCACCGCCTCGGCCGGCGCGCGCGGCATGATAGGCGCGTCGTATGGCATCGCACCCGGTGAAAGCGGCTACGAAGCCCTGAAGGACGCCTTTCTTTCCAACTACGAAGCGGCCCTGGCGGTGGAAAGCCGTTTGTTCGACGGCATCCCCGCCCTGCTGGAAGGGCTGCAAGCCTTGGGCCTGGCCTGGGGCGTGGTCACCAACAAGGCGGCCCGCTTCACCGACCCGCTGGTCGGCCAGATCGGCCTGGGCGCGGCCGGCTGCGTGATCTCGGGCGACACCATGGCGCACCCGAAACCCCACCCCGCCCCCCTGCTGGAAGCGGCCCGCCGCCTGGACCTGGCGCCGCAGGATTGCTGGTACGTGGGCGACGACCTGCGCGACATCCAGGCCGGCCACGCCGCCGGCATGCGCACGGTGGCCTGCGCCTGGGGCTACTGCGGCCCCGTCGAGCCGCAGCACTGGAACGCCGACCATCTGCTGGACACGCCGCAAGCCTTGCTGGAACTGGTGAGCGTGGTGGTGAAGGCGGCGCAGGAGCGGCAACTGGCGGCTTGAGGCGCATGCCTTTTCACGGTGGAAAGCTGAGGTCTGACACAGCGGATCAGACCCCTCACGTCGATGGCGCGAATGCATCATGCAAGAGTGTGAAGATTGCGCTACAATGAAGGTTCTGTGGGGACGACCTGGTTTCGACGTGGGTTGCAAAGCAGCGCAGGGCATACCGAGGGCTGGTTACCTCGTAAATACACCCAGAAAAAACTTAACTGCAAACGATAACTCGTACGCACTGGCAGCTTAATCGCTGTTAGCTCTAGAACACCTCGTCCCTGGGGTGGGCCGTCAAAAGCTCTAGAGTCATTTACAGGGACTCGTCGTATGCTGGGTTACTTAGCGTCCGACTAAATAATAGGTAACTCGCTTGCCCATAACGTGCACATCCGTGCTGGCTGAGTTAAATTAAATGATAGTGCTAAGTATGTAGAACTGTCTGTGGAGTGCTTGCGGACGCGGGTTCGATTCCCGCCGTCTCCACCACTGAATAAATAAAAAGGGCTTCCCCGTTTTGGCGGGGAGGCCCTTTTTATTTATTCCATGCATGCAGAGCGCGGGCGTCGCATCCGCGTCCTGGACGGGCGCGGGGGTTTTGCGGGGCCTTCGGCGAGCGCAACTCGGCGCCGCTAAACCGGGTTGCGCCTGCAAGCGCAACCCTCTCCGATTCCTCTGACTGGCTCTTGCGCCGCAGGCGGTTTCCTAACGATGACATCAATAGCTCAGGCCGTGTATGAATAACGGACCTGACCCTCGCCCTGCTCCTTCCCCCGGACTCAGGTCTGCCATCGGGGGACGCTTCATTATTCAAGAATCACCGTTAGGCCGATGCCGCTGCGTCAGCAATGCCTATCGAAAAGCAAACATGTTTTCCGCCTGTCCTGTACTCCAGGACGGCGCCTGGGAACAGACCTGATTGCGTCCTGCATCCTTCGCCTTATACAAGGCCTTGTCGGCAAGTTCAACCAGTTCAACTGCTTCATTTTTCAGATGCACCGGCGTCAACGAGGCCACGCCTATGCTCACGGTGACGACACCGAGCGGATTGCCGCTATGCGCGATGCCCAGCGATTGCACGGCCTGGCGGACGCCTTCGGCCACCGCCAGCGCGCCCGCCAGATCCGTACCCGGCAATAACACCACCATTTCCTCGCCGCCATAACGCGCTGCCAGGTCACCCGGCCGGCGCATGCTGTAGGCCACCACCTTGCCAATTTTTCTCAGGCATTCATCCCCGGCCACATGGCCATAGATGTCGTTGTATTGCTTGAAGAAATCGACATCGAGCAATACCAGTCCAAGCGCGCTATCTTCACGCTGTGCACGGCTAAATTCGGCGCTGAGCGACTGGTCGAAATGGCGCCGGTTCGCCAGTCCGGTCAATCCATCCTGGTTGGCAAGACGCGCCAGGGTTTCATTAATCAATTCCAGTTCGTTACGCGCCTCCAGCAGTCCCGCTTCGCTCTTTTCCCGCAAATCGATTTGCCGCACGACGCGATAGCCGATGAAGGCAATCAGCAATACCAGGACCCCGCCCACCGCATTTTGCAGCACCGCGTCAAGGCGCCACTCGGCCAGCACTTCATCCTGCGAGAATGCGGCAGACACCACCAGGGGGTAGCCGCTGATTCTGCGATAGCTGTTGATCCGGGTCACGCCGTCCACCCCCGACTTGATGACGGCGGTTCCAACCGGGCTCTTGGGCAAATAATCATGGAATACGGGAAGCTTTGAAATATCCCGTCCCAGATAACTCTCGTCGAATGGCCTTCTCAACAAAAGAATGCCATTACCGCTGGCAATAAAAATCGCGCCGTGTTCGCCTATGGCAAAACGCTCATAAAACTCCCTGAAATACTGCATATTGATCGTTGCCAGGACGACGCCGCCGAAACTGCCATCGGACAGATTGATACGGCGCGACACCGTCACGATCCAGTCGCCGGTGGATTTACTGCGCACGGGCGGGCCGACATGGGGGCCGCGGTCAGCATGCAGTTGATGATATTTGAAATACTCCCGATCGGCATTATTCAGGTTTTTCAGCAGCGTCTTCTGGGAGTTCGCCAGCCAGTTGCCGTCTTTGTCATAGATAAAAATCCCATGCAGCTGCGGCAACTCCGCTACCCGCAGCACCAGTAAGTCATGCAGACGCTCAAGCTCGGCGTTGCCAACGCTGTCGACGCTGTCATGTTCCATGCGCTCCACCACCCCCACCAATACGGTGTCGGCCTCCTTGATGGTGTCATAAGCATGCTGAGCAACGGATTGCGCCAGATTGGAACTTCCCCGGGCGGCTTCGTCCAGTTGTACTTCGCGTGCGCGCCAGGTCATCCATAACTGGATCGCCAGCAGCGACAGGCACACCAAGACGACAAAAGAGATGGCCAGGGTCTGCAGCGAAAAACCCCGGGCGCCGCTGCCTGGCAGGCGTTGCGGCAGGCGATGTGACCTGGTCATGGTGCAGCTCCCGGTTGGCTAACCGGCAAAGTGTGCACCAAATTCGCAGCCAGAAACTCACACATCGTCACAAGAGCCTGCAAGCGCCCACGCCGGCTTGACGCGGTTCCAGGACGAAGTCCATCTCGGGCAATGCATGAGATACGCGCAGTGCCGGCCTGGCGGCGGCGCAGGTCGCGGGCCGTTCCGGCACGGGCATCGCAGCGAAGGAAATGGGCCGGGCCCATCCGCGCTGCGCGATGGGAAGCGTACCCTCTAGCGCCTGCTCAGCGGCACATATTCCCCCGGCTGCCCCGCCACCTCGAGCGCATCGGCAAACGCCAGCAGGAACTTCGCCGGACCATGCTCGGAAACCAGCAGGGACGCGCCCTTGTGGCGCAGCAGCTTCAGCAGTTCCTGCTGATGCGCCTGGTATTCGGCGGAGTGACCGTAGAAGGTCTGGTACATCTCCAGGGTTTCCATGGCCTTGGCGGCCAAGATGAATTCGGGCTTTTCCATGATGTCTCCTCGTTGTCGTTACTGCCAATGAATGCCAAAACCACGAAAACAATCAGTCACTCCGCCGGCGCATGCAGCGGCGGATACAGCTCGCTCAGCCAGCCGTCGAGCCACGCGAAGCCGCGCAGGATGTCGCTGCGGCGTGCAATACCCGTGCCGGGTGCGCCGTCTGACGGCAGCCACATCTGTGTTTCCATCATACGCTTGAACTCGTCCATTGCGCCGGCCAATCGTGCATCCCGCGCACCCTGTGCGTCCAGCATCGCTTGCAGCGCGGCTTGCATGGCGACATGGCAGGCGCGCGGATCGCTCCAGAATGGCGCAAAGGCGCGCTGCAGCGCTTGCTGAACGGCGGCGGGCACGGCGTGACGGAACTGGGCCGTCGTCAAAGGCAGCGCGGGAAGAAAATAACGGGGGCTGAAAAAATCGGCATACGTGACACCATCGCCCTCGGCTTCCGCCCCGCCATCGCCACCCATGGCCACCACGTCGCCGCAGGCGCCGCAGCGCAGCAGGCCGCTGCAACGGTATTGCACGCAGTCGGGTGTCCAGCCGTCCATCCGCCTTTGCGCCAGGCTGTGGGCCGTTTCCATGCAATGGAACGATGCGCGCAGCAGCGCCAGCGCCGCCGCACCGCAGTTCGGACAAGGCCAGGCGGGCGCGCTATCGAGGGCGACATCTTCGCGAAACACAATATCCATGGCCTGGGCCGTCATGCATCCACCTTTCATCAAAACCGCATTATCCCTCAGCGCACGCGCACGCTAGCCGTATGGCCAGGCGCATGGCATCATGCGCGTTGCACATTCAATCTTGCAGCACATGGACCAATATCACTTCCTGGTAGGCGAATTCAAGAAAAATACCGCCTTTGATCCCGCGGCCGCCAGCGCCCAGCTGTTCGCCTGGTTCGCGCAGATCGGCGAACCCGTCGAGCGCTACGGCAACAAGCGCGGCAAGGTCGTCAAGTTCTCACAGCGAAATTACGAGAAGATGCTGTTTACGCCAGAGACCGACAGCATCGAGCTGTTTTCACCGCGCATCGTGCCGCCCGACGAAGCCGACGAAACCACCAACTGCGACGCGCTTGCCGTGTATTCATCGGGCTCGTTGTTCGTGCTGGCCATACGCGCCAGCAAGCTTGCGCTGGCGCCGTTGTTCGACGCTGCGCGGGCCATACCCGGCCTGTTCGAGCATTGCGAGTATGTGTACTGCTACGCTGAAACGCAGGGCTATGGCACCGGCTACGCACTCGGCTACCGGCAGCTCGATGAAGCCCATCCGATGACCTTTGGCATTCCTTGCCCCGCAAATAACTGGGCCGCCATCAAGCGGCGCGGTCTGCAAGATTCGCACCTGCGCGATGTCTATCACATCAATGGTTTCACGCAAGCCAGACTGGATGCGCTGCCGCACGGGCGCCGCCAAGCGCTGCGCGACGCGATGCACGCCTATGGCCGCTGCGAAGCGCACGCCGGCCTGACCTTCTGGCACCTGCCGCCCGAAGAACTGGAAGCGGCCCGCGCAGCCCTGAACGCGCACGCCATGCTCGGCGCGTACATCAACAATTGATACCCATGAACCCACACCTTTCCCTGCATTGCTACTTGCAAGATACGCCGTCCGAGCAGGCGCTGCCCTGCTCCGACGTGACCATCCACGCCGATCCGGCCACCCTGCGCGCCATCGCCCATTTTCTGCTGGCCAGCGCGGACACGTTTGATCAGGCGCAGGAACGTGCCGGCATGCACGCGCATCTGCAAGACGAGTGGGATGGCTGGCAGGACGATTTCCCCGACCTCGTCGTCGTGGCGGCCTAGGGTGGCGGCATAGACTGGCGCCCCGGCCGGCGCGCCTCAGGTAACATACGCCACCGCTGATTTACAGAGAACTCTTGATGCCCGATTCCCGAACCGCCCTGCCGTGGCTGCGCGCGGCCTTGCTGGCCATGCCGCTGGCCACCTTGTCCGCCTGCGCCAGTCCGCCCGCGCACGAAGCGCTGTTTCTCACCACCACCGTGACGGCCCCGCATTCGTTCACCAAGGGCATCGAAGGCCCGGCCGTGGATGCGGATGGCAATATCTATGCCGTGAACTTTGCGCGCCAGCAAACCATCGGCAAGGTGCGTCCGAACGGCAGCGGCGAAGTGTGGCTGACCTTGCCCGGCACCAGCATCGCCAACGGCATTCGCTTCGGCAGCCGTGGCCAGATGTACCTGGCCGACTACATGGAGCATACGATCTATCTGGTGGATCCGGCCACGCGCGCGCTGACCATCCACGCGCGCGAACCGCGCATGACGCAGCCCAACGATATCGCCATCACGCGGGACGACGTGCTGTATGCGAGCGACCCGAACTGGAAGGAAAACACGGGCCGCGTGTGGCGCATCGCGCAGGATGGCACGGTCACGCTGGCGCTCGACACCATGGGCACGGCGAACGGCATCGAGGTGAGCCCCGATGGCAAGATCCTGTATGTGAATGAAAGCGTGCAGCGCAATATCTGGATGTATGACATCGCTGCGGACGGCAGCCTGAGCGGCAAGCGCCTGCTGATCAAGTTCGATGATTTCGGCATGGACGGCATGCGCGTGGACGTCGACGGCAACCTGTACGTGACGCGCTACGGCAAGGGCACGGTGGTGAAACTGTCGCCGCAGGGACGCATCCTGCGCGAGATCAGCGTGCCCGGCGCCAAGCCCAGCAACATCACCTTCGGCGGTCCCGATGGCCGCACGGCCTACGTGACGGAAGTGGTGCAAGGGCGGCTGCTGCAATTTCGCGTCGACCGGCCGGGGCTGGAGTGGCAGCGGGCGCAGGAACGCAGCAAGCCCGAATAGCAGAGGGGATGTCGGCTTACGCGCTTGCGCGCTAAGCCGACCTACGCACCTGCGACGATTGCCGCGTAGGTCGGCTTAGCCGGAACGGCGTAAGCCGACAACATGGTTGGCCGCAACCGGATCAGCGTGGAATGACACGCTGCGCCTTCAGTTTTTCGAACAGATTAAAGAAGGCATCCTGCGTCTCCTGGTAATCGAGAAAACCCGCCTTGCGGCTCTTGCCCATGTCTGTCATGACTTCCATCGGCCGTCCCAGGTCAGCATCCGTGTGCCACCATGAGGCGAGGCGGCTGATGTCCGCTTCCACCAGCTGGTGCTGCTGCGCGATGGCGCGCCACTGCGCCGGCGCGTCCTGCATGCGGCCAGCCAGGGGCGCCATCGTCGCGGGCAAGTCCGCCGCTTCCACGCCGAAATACGCGGCCAGGCGTGGCCACAGCCACTTCCAGCGGAAGACGTCGCCGTTGACGATATTGAAGTCCTCGTTGCGCGCGGCGGGGCTGTCCGCCGCCCATGCCAGGTGGCGGGCGATCTGGCCTGCGTCCGTCACGTCGGAGATGCCATGCCACTGCGCGGAGGAACCGGGGAAAACGAAAGGCTGGCCGCTGGCCTTGCACAGGCTGGCGTACACGGCCAGGGTCAAGCCCATGTTCATGGCGTTGCCCAGCGCGTAGCCGATGATGGTGTGCGGGCGGTGCACGCTCCACGTAAAACCATATTGCGCGGCCGCCGCGAACAGCCGGTCTTCCTGTTCATAATAAAAATTCTCCACGTCCTGGCGGCCCTGCTCTTCGCGGAATGGCGTGACGGGCACGCTGCCCTTGCCGTAGGCATCGAACGGCCCCAGGTAATGCTTGAGGCCCGTCACCAGCGCCGCGTGGCGCAGGTGGCCGGCCGGGCCCAGCGCGGCCAGCACGTTGGCCACCATGGCGCCATTGACGCGGATGTTTTCCTGTTCATTTGCCTGGCGC
The DNA here is from genome assembly GCF_002878455.1 of Janthinobacterium sp. AD80. Lineage (GTDB taxonomy): Bacteria > Pseudomonadota > Gammaproteobacteria > Burkholderiales > Burkholderiaceae_D > Janthinobacterium. Next base: position 24,677 of record NZ_NRDQ01000015.1, on the reverse strand, counting down.
GCCCAGGCCGTGAAGAAGACGTGGCTGGCATCGAGGCCCGCCAGGGCGGCGCTGACGGCCGCGCCATCCGTCGCATCGAGCTGCAGGGAGGCGCAGCCGGCAGGCACGGGCGTGCGCCCGCGCGAGACGCCCGTGACGGTCCAGCCTTGCGCCAGCAAATGGCTGGCCAGATTGCTGCCGATGACGCCGCTGGCGCCGATGATGAGGGCGTGTCGTTGCATGAGAGCGTACCTCCAAAGAAAACCCCATCATATCCGCGACCAAAATTCTTATCCGCGATACTATTTCATCTTATTCATGAATAAAATTCCCGAATCATGTTTTCATCGGAACATTTAAAGGGCATCACGCCATTTCTCGCCACGGCGGACGCGGGCAGTTTTACCCGCGCGGCCGAGCGCCTGCACCTGAGCAGCTCGGCCGTCAGCAAGAGCGTGGCACGGCTGGAAGAGCGGCTGGGCGTGCTGCTGTTCCAGCGCAGCACGCGCCGCCTGAAGCTGAGCGAGGCGGGGCGCGCCTATTACGCCACCTGCAAGCGCGTGCTGCAGGAGCTGGCGGATGCGGAAGACGTGCTGGGCGAGCACGCGGCGGAACTGGCCGGCAAGGTGCGCATCGGCGTGCCCGCCTCGTATGGCCGCCTGCGCGTGATGCCGGCGCTGCTGGAATTGTGCGCGCAGTATCCCAAGCTGCAGCCGTCGATTGCCTTCAGCGACCGCTTTGTCGACCTGTTCGAGGAGCGCATCGATATCGCCGTGCGCATCGGCGCGCCATCGCACTGGCCCGCCGCGCTGGGGCAGATGCAACTGGGACAGGAACGCCTGATCCTGTGCGCGGCGCCCGCCTATCTGGCGCGGCGCGGCACGCCCGCATCGCTGGGGGAACTGGAGCAGCACGACTGCATCGCCTACGGCCGTGGCGACGGCTCGCCCATGCCCTGGCTGTTCCCGGACGTGGACAAGGGCGGCCAGCAGGAATACCGGCTGGCGGCGCCGCGCATGACGGTGGGCGACGCCGAGGCGCGCACGGCCACCGTGCTGGCGGGACTGGGCGTGGCGCAGCTGGCCACCTGGCTGGTGGAAGAGCACCTGGCCACGGGCGCCATCGTGGCCGTGCTGCCGCAGCTGGCCACGCCAGGCTTGCCTTTGTATCTGGCCTGGCCGCTGGCGCGCCAGCTGACGCCGAAAACGGGCACCCTGCTGCAGGAACTGCGGCAGCGGCTGACGATACAATGAAAATACTTGTTGACCCTGACGTTGCGTCAGGCGTGATCCTGCTTGCACGCACCAGAAAAGGAGCATGCGATGCTGTTGAAAATCGGTGATTTGGCCAGGCTCACGGGCCTGACCATCCGCACCCTGCACCACTACGACAGCATCGGCCTGCTTTCGCCTTCGGCGCGCACGCAGGCTGGCTACCGCCTGTACCAGCACGGCGACATGGACCGGCTGCACCGGATCATGGCGCTGCGCAGGTTCGGGCTGTCGCTGGCCGATATCGCCACCGCCCTCGCCGGCCCCGAGCTGCCCCTGGCATCCATCGTGGCGCGGCAGGTCGCCATGCTGGACCAGCAGATCGCGCAGGCTGCCACCTTGCGCGATCGCCTGCGCACCTTGCAGGCGCAACTGGCACAGGGACAGCAACCGGCGCTGGCCGAGTGGCTCACCACGATGGAGTTGATGAGCATGTACGACAAATACTTTACCCCCGAAGAACTGAAGCAATTGCCGCTGCTGTCCGACGCGGCCGTGGAACAGGAATGGCAGGCGCTCGTCGCCAGGGTGCGCGCGCTGCAGGCGACGGGCGCCGCTCCCGGCGACGCGCGGGCGCAGGCGCTGGGCACGGAATGGATGGTCAAGCTCGTGCGCGACACGGGCGCCCACCCGGGACTGTTCGCGCGCCTGAACGCCATGCATGCGCAGGAGCCATCCATGCAGGCGACGACCAGCATCGATGCTCACGTGATGGAGTTCATCCTCGCCGCCTTCAATGCCTCGCGCATGGCGCTGTACCAACCCTTCCTCGATGAGCACGAATACGCGCACCTGGTGGCCAACTATGGCAAGCGCTCGGGCGAATGGCCGGCCCTGATCGCCGCCGTGCGCGCCGCCATGGATGCGCGCACGGCACACGCCGATGCAGCCGTGCTGGCGCTGGCGCGGCAGTGGCTGGAACTGTTCCGCTCCTACGCGGGCACGAATCCGGCCACGCAGCTGAAATTTCGCCAGGCGCACCAGCAGGAACCGCGTTTGATGGAAGGCAGTTTCGTCGATGCCGCCATGCTGCGGTACCTGGGCGCGGCGATGGCCATCGTGGCGCAGGAAAAGCCAGCGAAATAATTGGCGTGTGGCATTTCCCGGGCGTGGCCATGTAGAATCGGCCATCGCCCACCACAGGAAAACCCGATGCGCCGCTTTTTACTTGCTTGCCTGACCCTGCCCGCCTTGCATACCGCCATGGCCGGCGACATGCCCGTACAAGGCGTCTGGCAGGGCACCGTGGGCAAGGCCAATATCGTGGCCTGCTTCAACCAGCCCAGTCCCACGCAAGGGTCGGACCGCAGCGGCAGCTATTACTACACGCGCTACAAGACGCCCATCATGCTGGCCAAGCCGAACGGCAAGACACTGTGGCAGGAACTCGACGCCAAAGACAATACGACGGGCACATGGAGCCTGGGCGCGCCGCAGGGCGGCAAGCTGGCCGGTACGTGGACGGAGCCGAAAAGCGGCAAGACCCTGCCGCTGGCCCTGACCCTGCTGGAAGCGGCGGGCGACCGCGAACACCCGTCCTGCGCCAGCGATGCCTACAACCTGGCACTGGAAGATTTTCCCGCCACCAAGGTAAGCAAACCCGTTGCCTTTGAAGGCAAGCAGTACCGCAACCTGCAAGTGGGCGACACCATCACCGTGGAATTGCTGGCGCAGGGCGACGGCATCGCGAAAATCAATGCGCAGCTGCGCGGCGTGCTGGCGAAGAATAAAAAAGACCTGCAAGACTACTATGCCACGCGGCGCGAATACCTGGGCCGCAACGGTTTCGCGACGGAGGACGAAGTGTATGCGGAGCCCACCTACTGGTCGCCGCGCTGGGTGACGATGAAGTTCTACCGCTGGGCGGCCGGCTATGGCGCCAGCGGCATTTCCATCAAGTTCCGCACCTGGGACGTGAAGACGGGCCAGGAAACGGATGTGTGGAACTGGTTCGGCGCCAGCGCCAGCGATGGCGACGACAAGGCCGAATTGCCGGACCGCCTGCGCCAGGCCCTTTTTAAAAATGTGACCATCGACGCCGAATGCAAGGGCACGGATTACGACGGCCGTGGCCGCTTCCACCTGTCCTTGAAGCCGGAAGGCGTGTCTTTCTGGGAAGACCCGAACGGCAGCGGCTGCGAAAATGACTTTTTACTGCCCTACAACAAGGTCGGCCCTTTCCTCACCGTCAAGGGGCGCGCCGCGCTCAGCGATTTATTGCCGAAGAACTAGCCACCCGCCTTGTCCACCGCCTCTGCCACCATCTGCGCCGTGGCGGCCGCCAGGGTCCAGCCCAGGTGGCCGTGGCCCGTGTTGTAGTACACGCCCGGCGCCTTGCCGCGTCCCACCTTCGGCAGCATGTCTGGCAGCATGGGGCGCAAGCCGGCCCAGGGAACCACCTTGCGCGTCTGCACGCCGGGAAAACACTGTTCCACCCACTGCAGCAGCGGGCGGATGCGGTCGGCGCGGATGTCGTGGTTGATGCCGTTGAATTCGGCCGTGCCCGCCACTCTTAACCGGTCCTCGCCCAGGCGGCTGCTGACCAGCTTGGTCGCATCGTCGAGCAGGCTCACGGCCGGCGCCGCCGCGCGGCTGCCTGCGTCATCGAGCTGCACGGTAATCGAATAGCCTTTCACCGGATACACATTGACATGGTCGCCCAGGCTTGCCGCCATGGCGCGGCTGGCCGTGCCCGCGCAGACGACGACAGCGTCGAACAGGTCGCTGCCCTCGCCCGTGGCGACACGCACCTTGCCGTGCTCGCGCGCCAGTGCCGTGACCTGGGCGCCATAGCGGCAGGCCACGCCCAGGCGCGCGCAGGCATCGGCCAGGCCGCTGGTGAACTTGTGAATGTCGCCCGTGGAATCGCTGTCCGTGTAGTAGCCGCCGTAAAAATTCCCTTGCAGGGCCGGTTCGATGGCGCGCATTTCCTCCAGGTTCACGGCGCGCCGCTGCAAGCCGCCCTGCGCCAGCAGGCGCGAGACGCCAGCCGCCCGCTCGAAGCCGGCCTTGTCGCGGTACACATGCAGGATGCCGGCGCGGCGGTGGTCGAAAGCGATGTTCTCTTCTGCCGCCCAGGCAAACAGATGCTCGCGCGCGGCGAGCGCCATGCGCGCCGTGGCGACGGTGTTGCGTTCGTAATGCGGCATGGCGGCGAGAAATTGCGCAAACCAGCTCAGCTTGTGCCAGCTGGGCCATGGATGCAGCAGCAGGGGCGCATCGCGCCGCGCCATCCATTTCAGGGCGTTCAAAATCGTTGCCTTGTGGTTCCACACTTCCGCATGGCAAGCCGACAGTTGCCCGCCATTCGCGAACGAGGTTTCCATGGCCGTGTAGCGGTGGCGCTCGATCAGGGTCACGTCCACGCCCCGCTTGGCCAGCGCATACGCCGTCGTCACGCCCGTAATCCCTGCGCCCAGCACGGCCACGCGCCTCATTGCGGCAACACCTTGTGCACGACCGTGTCGTCCGCCTGCAGCACGCGGCCATCGGGCGCCAGCACCTCCATGCGGCGCACGGGCAGGTTCGAGCCGCGTTGCAGCAAGGTCGAATGCGCCTCGCCCGCGTCGAACAGCTGCGCCTCGCTCCACTGGCGCAAGCCGACCACGACGGGGAACAGCGCCAGTCCCTTCGGCGTCAGCACGTATTCCTGGTAGGCCGTGCCATCGGAGGCGGGGGCAACCGAAAAGATGCCCTCTTCCACCAGGGTATGCAGGCGGTCGGCCAGGATGTTCTTCGCCACGCCCAGGCTTTTCTGGAATTCGCCAAAGCGGCGCATGCCGTCGAAGGCATCGCGCACGATCAGCAGCGACCAGCGCTCGCCGATCACGTCGAGCGCGCGCGCCACGGGACAGGGGTCGGTTTTCAGGCTCTTGCGCTTGGCCATCGTCGTGCTCCAGGATTAAGTGGTTGCATTTTAAAACTCTTCGCCGTAGACTCCAACTAGTTTTAATTTGAAACCACTTAACCCACATCCATGCGCGATACAAATCCCCCCATCACGACAGCCCTTCCCCCCACCCTCGTCTGGCTGTTTGCCACGGCGGCCGGCCTCAGCGTGGCCAATGTGTATTACGCCCAGCCTTTGCTCGCCACTCTCGCACACGAGTTCGGCATGACGGAGGCGGCCAGCGGCATGGTCATCACGGCCACGCAGATCGGCTGCGCACTGGCCCTGCTGCTGCTGGTGCCCCTGGGCGACATGCTGAACCGGCGCCGCCTGACCCTGTTCCAGCTGGGCATGCTGGCGCTCGCCCTGGCGGCGCTGGCCGGTGCCCGCTCCACGTCTGCCTTGCTGGCCGGCATGCTGCTGGTGGGCTTGCTGGGCACGGCCATGACGCAGGGCTTGATCGCCTATGCGGCCAGCGCCGCGGCCAGCCATGAGCGGGGGCGTGTCGTCGGCATGGCGCAGGGTGGCGTGGTGATCGGCTTGCTGCTGGCGCGCACCCTGTCCGGCGTGGTGGCCGACGTGGCCGACTGGCGCGCCGTGTATATCGTTTCGGCAAGCATCGCTGGCGCCCTGCTGTTGCTGCTGTGGCGCATGCTGCCGCCCCCGGCTTTGCCGCAAAAAAAGCTCGCGTATGGCGCCCTGCTGCTGTCCATGCTGGCCATGCTGAAGCACAACAAGGTCTTGCGCGTACGCGGCATGCTGGCCCTGCTGATGTTTGCCGTCTTCAATATTTTCTGGAGCGCGCTGGTGCTGCCGCTGACGGCGCAAGGCTATACGCACACGGCCATCGGCGCCTTCGGCCTGGTAGGGGTGATCGGTGCGCTGGGCGCGGCGCGCGCGGGCGCCATGGCCGACCAGGGCCGCGCGCAGTGGACGACGGGCGCGGCCCTGCTGCTGTTGCTGGCCGCCTGGATGCCGCTGGGCTTTGCCGGTACGGCCCTGTGGCCGTTAATCGTCGGCATCATCGCGCTGGACCTGGCGGGCCAGGCCATCCACGTGACGAACCAGAGCCTGATCTTCAAGGACGACAGCGATGCGCACAGCCGCCTGGTGGCGTGCTACATGCTGTTTTATGCGGTGGGAAGCGGACTCGGTGCGATTGCCGCCACCAGCGTGTATGCGCTGGCGGGCTGGCATGGGGTGTGCGCGCTGGGCGCGGCGGTCAGCTTGCTCGCCCTGCTGTTCTGGCGGCTGACCCTGCCTGCTGAAAAAGCTGAACGATAAACGCTTAATTCAACGCTTAATTCAACAGCGCCGTGGCGGAGCCATGGCGATACGTCTTCAAGGCATCGGGCTGGATCTGGATCAATGAACCGCTGACTTTAATCAGGTGCAAGTCCGTCAGCTGGTGCAGCACGCGCGACAGGGTGGCGGGCGCCAGGTTCAGGAACGATGCCAATAAACTTTTCTTCAGGTCCAGCTTGACTTCGTTCGAACGCTGCTGGTCCGACGCCTGCAACAGGTACTCGACCACGCGCTGGGTGGCATTCTGCACGGAGCAGCGCTCCACGTTGCGGATAAAACCCATCAGATGGTGCGACAGGCTGTTCATCATCTGGCGCGCAATGCGCGGCGACTGGTCCAGCAGGCGCAGCAGTGCGTGCGGCGGGATGCGCAGCAGCAAACAGTGCTCGAGCGCTTCGGCGCAGAACGGGTACGGTTCATCGAGGAAAATCATGGCTTCGCCGAAACTCTGGCCCGGACGGATCAGTTCCAGCACCTTGTCCGTGCCTTCCATGGAAAACACGCTGAGCTTGACGAGGCCGAAGACCACCACATAGGCGCCTTCCGCCACTTCACCCTTGCGGAACAGCACTTTGCCTTTTTCCACTTCGACGCGCACCACATCCTGGCGCAATTGCTCTAATTGCGAAGGGGAAATATGGCGGAACAGAGCCTGGCTCGATAGCAAGCCATCGACGTTGACCTTATGCATGACACTCTCTTATTAGATTAGCGAATGACTAAGAGTGTAATGCGCACGCACGGTCAAGGCCATACGTCAAAGGAACTAGGGTTGTCTAGGCCGGAACGCCATGCAGGTCAAATAATCGCGCATTCTCTGCGGAATATTTGCGCATTGTTTGACATTTACTTGCCCAGCTCACGCTCGACGGCGTAGACGGCGATCTGCACGCGGCTGCTGAGCTTAAGCTTCTTGAGGATGTTTTGCACGTGGATTTTCACCGTGCTTTCGGCCACGTCCAGCTGGCGCGCGATTTCCTTGTTGCTCTGGCCGCGCGCCAGGCAGGCCATGGCTTCGCGCTCGCGCGGCGTGAGTTTATCGTAGTCCGCTTCGGGCGCGCTCTGGCCGGCGCGGAACTGCGACACCAGCTTGGCCGTCATGGCGTCGGCAATCACGGACTCACCGGCGGCGGCGCGCAGGATGGCCTGGCCCAGCTGCTCGGCTTCGATATTTTTCAGCAAGTAGCCGCGTGCGCCCGCGCGCAGGGCCGCGCCCAGGTCGGCCGCGTTTTCCGACACGGTCAGCATCAGCACCACCATCTGCGGCAGGTCTTGCAGAATCAGCTGCAGCGCTTCCACGCCGGACACGCCAGGCATGTTCAAGTCCATCAGCACCACGTCAGGCTGCAGCTCGGCTGTCAGGCGCACGCCGTCGAGCCCGTTCGATGCCTCGCCCACCACCTGGAACAGAGGATTGCGCTGCAGCAGCAGCTTGACGCCGCTGCGCAGCAAGGTGTGGTCGTCGACCAGCAGGATTTTGATTGGTGCGTTCACTATGTTGAGTTCTTCTGCTTGATAAGTTTGAGTCATCTGTTACGCGGCCTGGCGCCGGGCCGCCGGCAAGGCCAGCGAGATCGTCGTGCCGCCGCCGGGCGTGCTGTCGATGGCAAATTGCGCACCGAGCCGCTCGGCCCGCTCCTGCATGATACGCAAGCCGATCTGCAATTCCGTTTTCTTGTCGCGCAGGTTGGCCGCGAAGCCTTCGCCATCGTCACGCACCTGCAGCGAAAAATCGCGTCCGTTTTCCACGCGCAGGGCCACCGTGCCCGCTTGCGCATGCTTGCGGATATTCGACAGCGCTTCCTGCACGATGAAGAGGATCTGCAGCTGCTGCTCGGGCGCCAGCGGCGCGCCATTGCCGCTCATGTCCAGGGTGCCGACGACGCCCGTCTGCAGCTCGAACTTGGCCAGCACTTCCGCAAGCTTGCTTTCCAGGTCGCTGCCATGCCAGCGCGTGCGGAAATTGACCAGCAATTCGCGCACATCCTGGTAGCTCTGTTCGACGCCCATGCGCATCAGCGGCAGCACTTCGGCCGCTTCGTCGAGCTGGCCCCGGCGCACGGAATCGTCGAGCATCTGCACTTGCAGGCTGATGAAATTGAGGCTTTGCGCGATGCTGTCATGCAAGCCTTCGGCCAGCAGGCTGCGTTCGCGCGCCACGGCGAATTCCTTTTCGCGCGCGATCAGGCGCTGGTTTTCAATCGCGATGCCCAGGCTTTGGCCCAGGGTTTCCAGCCAGCCCTGCTGCTGCGCCTGCGCGGTTTGCGGGCGCGCAAAGTGCAGCGAAAAACTGCCCACCACTTGCTCGCGCGCGAGGATGGGGAAGACGGCGATGGCGATGAAACCTTCATCCTGGCAACGGAAGCGCTGCAGTGCACCGGCCTGGCGGAAATCGCGGATCTGGATCACGCCCTGCGCCACGGCCGCGCCGCACAGGCAATCGTTGTTGCGGATGCAGTGTTCCTCTTCCACCATGGCATCGGAAATGCCTTCGTGCACGATCATGTGCACGGTGTCCTGCTGCGGATCGAGGATGCGCACGGTGCCGCCTTCGGCCTGCGCGAACTGCATCACGTGGCGCAGGAAGCCGCGGCACAGGTCATCGATGGCATGCTGGCCTGCCAGCAAGGTGGAAATGTCGTGCAGGGTGGCCAGCTGGCGCTCCTGCGCGGCGCTCAGGCCCGACGATTGCGCCAGGCGGCGCTGGCGCCAGCGCGAAGCGGGAAGTTGTTTGCGGGAAGGTTGACTGCGCGGCGCATGCATGAAAAGCTCGAATCTGAAAAGTGAAACGCCCGGCCGCGCGACTGCGGCACGCCGGGCAAAAACGTTATAAATGAATCTCGGTACCCAGCAGCTTGACGAACTGCGCCAGCCAGGCAGGATGCGCGGGCCAGGCGGGCGCCGTGACGAACTGGCCATCCGTGACGGCGTCCGTGACGGCGATGTCGGCATACGTGCCGCCTGCCAGTTTGACTTCCGGCGCGCAGGCGGGATAGGCGGAAATGCGCTTGCCACGGATGACATCGGCGGCGGCCAGCAATTGCGCGCCGTGGCAGACGGCGGCGACAGGCTTGCCCGCCTCGGCGAAATGGCGCACGGCGGCGATGACTTTCTCGTTCAGGCGCAGGTATTCGGGGGCGCGGCCGCCGGCGATCATCACGGCGTCATAGCCGGCAGGGTCGATCTCGTCGAAGCTGGCGTTCAGGGTAAACAGATGGCCCGGTTTTTCCGTGTAGGTCTGGTCGCCCTCGAAATCGTGGATGGCCGTCTTGATCGTCTCGCCGCTTTTCTTGCCGGGGCAGACGGCATGCACGGTATGGCCCAGCATCAGCAGGGCCTGGAATGGCACCATCGTTTCATAATCTTCTACAAAATCGCCGGTCAAAAACAGAATTTTCTTCGCTGCCATTTGGTTCTCCTATGAAAGTTTGATCCCGCATCCTGGCCTGCCGGACGCACCGCAAGGCGTATCTTAGCGCGACTTGGCAGCCATACTGGATATTTATCAAACTTTTGCGCCTTAATGCAGGAATTTAGAGGCTGAGGCAGAATTATTTCAAGGCTCGCCGGTCAAATTCAAACGACCACCTTTGAAAGCCGGGCCATGAACAGCAGCCATAGCGTCACCCTGATACGCATCTTCGACCATTTCGCCGATGCCGAACGTGCCCGTACGGCCTTGCTGGCCGATGGTTTTGCGGCGCATGCCGTGCAGCTGCATACGGCTGACGACGAGGCGGGGCCGGTGCAGGGCAATTTCACGGTCGGCAACTACGACACCATCACCAGCTGGCTCGGGCGGGCCGTCCATGCCGTGTTCGGGGGCGACAACCATGCGTACCAGCGCAACGATGGCAAGACGGCGTTTCGCGGCATGTCGCGCCTGATCGTGGCCACGCGCCACGCCGAGGAACAGGCGCGCGCGCAAGCCATCCTGCACGCCTGCGGCGGCAGCGATATCGAGCAGCGCACAGCCCAATGCCATGCGGCGGGCAGCGGCCCGGGCAACCAGAATGGGCATGGCGGCGCAGCGTCTTTACGCCATTAGCGAAATCAGCGAAATCAGCAAAATTAGCAAGGGCAGGCGCGTGGAACAGGAACCGGCATGGACATCGCATGGACATCGCAAAGACAAGGCAAGGAGGACGGGCATGGACGCAACCTGGGTAGTGGTGGCCGACAGCAGCAGGGCGCGGTTCTTTGTGCTGGGACAGCAGAACCAGCTGGGCGAACTGCAGGACCTGGTCAACCCCGCCGGCCACACCAACGACAACGCACTCAACAGCGATGAAAGCGGGCGCTTCGGCGGCGGCATGCGCTCGGGCACGCAAGCAGGTACGCAGGCACACACGACCGAGCCCCGGGTCACGCCGGTCGAGCACGAAAACGAACGGTTTGCCCGGCATATCGCACAGCTGCTGCTACAGGGCTTGCAGCAGCAGCGCTACAGCAAGCTGTGCCTGGTGGCCGCGCCCAAGTTCCTGGGACAACTGCGCCACAGCCTGGACACCCAGGTGGAAAAACACGTGCGCCATGCGCTGGCCCGCGACGTGGCCAGCATGAACGTGCCGCAACTGGAAACGTATCTGCAGCAGACCCTGGACAAGCCGGCCGACGCCAACTGAGCGGCATGGGCGCCATCGCCCGTCCGCAAGCGGGCACAATCTGTGGCAAGATCAGCGTTCTTTCTTTCAGAACCGGAACTTGCCATGATTTTTGAAATTGCCCATATCCAGATCAAGCCCGCCACGCACGCTGCCTTCGAAGCGGCCGTGACGCAAGCCGTGCCCCTGTTCCAGCGCGCACGCGGCTGCGAGTCGATGCGCCTGGAGCGCTCGATCGAAAATGGCGATGCCTACCGCCTGGTGGTGGGCTGGACGACACTGGAAGACCATACCGTGCATTTCCGCGGCAGCGACGATTTCCAGGCATGGCGCGCCCTGGTGGGCGAGTTCTTTGCCGCGCCGCCGCAGGTGGAGCACATGAATACGGTGGTGACGGGGTTTTGAGTCGGCTTTTTAGCCAGGGAGCGTGAACGGCGGGCCGGCACGCATCACCATCGCGGGCCGGATCAACTACGCTGGGCACACTGCGTGGCGCCCGCCTTGCCAGGTTTGGCGGGTTTGGCGGGCTTGTCGGATTACGCGCGGCTTTGCCGCACCTCGGCGACCCCGCTAATCCGACCTCCCCTACTAGACAGGCGCCTGGACGGCAGGATGGTGGAACACCTGTCGCAGGTACGCGAGGAAGGTTTCATCCTTGCACAGGGTCTTGCCGGGCGAGTCGGAGAGTTTTGCCACCGACTGGCCATTGCAGCGCACCAGTTTCATGACGATGTTGAGCGGTGTCAGGCCGACATCGTTGGTCAGATTGGTGCCGATGCCAAAGCCCGTCATGATGCGGTCGGCGAAGTGCTGGTACAGGGCAAAGGCCTTGTCCAGGTCCAGGCCGTCCGAAAACACCAGGCGCTTGGTGTTGGCGTCGATGCGCAGGGCCGCATAGTGCGCCAGCGCCTTTTCGCCCCACTCGACGGGGTCGCCCGAATCGTGGCGCAAGCCGTCAAACAGCTTGGCGAAATACAGGTCGAAGTCGGCCAGAAACGCATCCATGCCGACCACGTCCGTCAGGGCGATGCCCAGGTCGCCCCGGTACTCCTGCACCCAGTCTTCCAGCGCCGCCTTCTGGAAATCGCGCAGGCGCACGCCAAACGACTGGAACGACTGCATGTACTCATGCGCCATGGTGCCGATCGGCACGATACCGAGCTTTTTCGCCAGGTAGACATTCGACGTGCCCTTGAAATACTCGGGCACTTCGCGCGCCAGGCGCTGCACAACCTCGTCGTGCCAGGCGCCGGAGAAGCGCCGGCGCACGCCGAAATCGGAAAACTCGAACGGGTGCTTGCGGCGCGGCAGCTTGCCGAACTCCTTGACGGCCGCCACTTTCAAGCCCAGGCGGTGGCGCCCTTCGCGCATGGCCGCGTCCAGGTCGAAACGGCGGAAATACAGTTCGTTGATGATGTACAGCACGAAAATCTCGAAGCCCATCACATGCACCTGCGGCCCGGCCGCGTGTACCAGCAAGGTGTCGCCATCCGTGCTCACGTCGATGAACTTGCGCTGGAAGCGGAACACCGTCAGGAAGTCGACGAAATCGCTCTTCATGAAACGCAGGGTGCGCAGATAGGCCAGTTCGTCGTCGGCAAACGACATCGCGCACAGGTGGTCGAGCTGCTCTTCCAGCTCGGCCTTCAGTTCGGCCAGCGGGAAGGCGGTTTTGTTGCGGCAGACAAATTCGTATTCGGTATGGGTGTTCGGATGACCGTGCAGCAAGGCTTGCCACATTGTAAATTTATACAGATCGGTTTCCAGCAAACTGCGCACTATCGGGGTCATGTGTGTTTTCTCCAACTTCCTGAAGCCAGAATAGTACGCCACCGCCGGCGTTTCGGCTGGGCCTGCTGAAGAAATCCCCTCAAGCGTCCGCATTGGCCAGCCATTCAGGCAAGACCTGGGCCGCCGTGGCCAGCCGTGCGCCACGCGCTTGCATGGCTGCAAGGAAGTCGCGCTGCTGCGTTTCAAAACCTGTCACCGGGCTCATGCAGTCCGTCAGCAGCACCAGGCGCGCCACGGCCTGCGGCCCCTGCTGGTCCTGCAGGTAGTCGGCGATATGTTCCGTGCTGGCCTTCACGCAATGGCTGCCCGCCTCGCCGCCGATATAGATCTGCTGCGCCGGCAGCAGGGTGTCGAGGAAGGGACGGTTGAGCTGGGTGGCGGCGTCCTGCGCATCGGGCACTTCCGCCATGACGGCCGAGTAATGCTCGGTCCACGGGTTCGAACCCTTGCTCAGTTTGGCAGCTACTTGCAGCTTTGCCACTTCCCACCCGTTGTAGGCGGCGCGCACGGCCGCATGGATATTCTGTCCCCAGGAACCGATCTCGCAGTGCACGGGCCACACCATCAGGCGGTAGCGCCCGGCCTGCTCCAGCGCATCGAGATAGGCCAGCGCGCGCGGCAAGGCATCGGCGGCGGCCGGCAGATACAGGCGGTCGCGCACCTGCTGCGCGCTGATCTGCGTAAATGGCGCCACGGCGCCGCCATCGCCCGCGCGCCAGAACGTCGGGTGGGCGATGTCGTAGCGGTGATGGGCGTCGAGGGTGATGCTGATCTGCGTCAGGCCAGCGCCGCCTTCGCGGATCAGCTGCGCCACGCGCAGCATGTCCTGGTGCGCGCCGGCCACGGGTAGCGCGGGCGCGTCCCCTGTGGGCAGCCAGTCGGGCGGCAAGTCGCAGAAATCGTTTTGCGGGTCGATGACGAGCAGGTGCAGCTGGCGTTTCATGGTGATCCTCGTGCGTGGCGGGAACTTGCATGATAATGGCAACTTCGCCATCTCGCCATGCCAGTGTCCGCCATGAACCTTCCAAATCGCAACGAATTGCATCCAAACAAGTTATTGAACAGCAAGTGGACGGCTGTCACGCCCGTCAACAAGGAAAAACATTTCCTGGTCGTCAAGGTGTGCGCGCCGGATTCAGCGGAGTCGCCGGATGCTCCCGTCACGCACGTGGCGCTGGAAGCCGTGCATTCCGGGCGCGTGCAGATCCTGCCCTGGCGCGCCCTGCAGGATGGTGCGTTATGGCATCAGGGGTGGAAGACATAGCGGCGCCGGCGCCGCTCGACCAGCTTGACCGCCACGTCGCCCGCTTCGGCGACGGCGTCCGCTTCCGTCGCAAATGGCTGGTCGGCCGAGACGCGGCGCTTTTTCACCAGATTCATGCGGTGCATGGGGTTGGGCGACGGCGCATAGATGGCGACGTAGGCGCCCCACAGCTTGCAGCCCCGCAAGGGCTCCGCCGTGTAATTCACCTCATAAAAATCAACATACTTTATCGGCACGATGTTTGCTCCAAAATTGGCATGGCCGGACAGCTTGTCTCTACGGACTGACGCGGTAAAAAGTAAAAACCATGTGCGCGCACTTGCTCAACGCTTGCTCAAGATACTCATTGAGCTCTTTATTTTTATCATGCGACACAGGAGAAAACAGATGAATGACTACATCATCTTCATGCACGATGATACGGAGACACCGGTGGATGTCGCCACGCCCGCATGGGACAGCTACTTTGCCATGCTGCGTGCCAGCGGCCGCTTCTGCGGCGGCAGTTCCATCGACGCCGGTGTCTGCGTGCACCGCTCCGGCCAGGCCAGGGAGGTGACGCCACACTTGTCTGGCTATATCCGCGTGCAAGCTGAAAGTATAGACGATGCTAAAAGATTGTTAATAGGAAACCCCGTACTGAACGCAGGTGGTACGCTGGAAATTCGCGAATTGCCACAGGATTGAACCGCCGATGCACACCGAAGCACTGATTACCGCCATCGAACGGGCCTTTGACGGCGTGCCGCGCACCGACACGTCGCTGCGCCAGTTCCAGCTGACCGACCTGCACGGCATGGACGACGACTTCCCCGAACGGGAATGGAACGCGGCGGGCCGGCAGCGCACGGACGCCGCCTGGCAAGACATCGCCGATGCCGAACTGGAAGCCGGCCAGGTTGTGCTGGCACATATGCCGGCTGACGATTTCCGCTACTTCCTGCCCGCCTACCTGCGCCATGTGCTCAGCCATTTGCACGTGCCGTTCTGGCAGTGCGACGTGGCGGGCATGACGCTTGCCGCCCTGACGCCACCGGCGCGCGCGGGATCCTCGCGCAATGACAAGCTGGCCCGGTTTGCCGCACTGGACGAAGGCCAGCGCATGGCCATCGCACAGGTCCTCGTCTTTCTCGCCGAAAGCGATACGCAGGCCAATGTCGCGCCCGAAGCGTCGCAGGCGCTGGACAGTTACTGGCGCCAGGCCGCGCCTGCGGCGGATACCAGCGGCCTGCGGCAGGCGTAGCGCATGGCGCTGCCCGGTGCTGATGATGCGGTGGATTTTTTGCTGCCGCGCCGGCATGCGGCGGGCGAAGAGCAATGCGCTGGCGGGATGGCCAGCCCCGGTGCCCGGCATGAGCGGGCTTGACTGGACAGGCGTGGCGCCCGCCGGGCTGGCACGGGCGTGCCGCCGGCAAGCGGATGCCAGCCGCGCCGGGCTGGCGATTCCGGTGCCGGCGGGATCAGGCGGCCAGGGCTTCGATCGAGGCGCGCCCCTTGGCGATGGCACCGGCCACGGCTTCCTCGCCCATGGCCACGCCTTCGGCTTGCACGAACTCGATGTCGGTGATGCCGATGAAGCCCAGCGCCGTGCGCAGATAGGTGCTCAAGTAGTCATACGCGGCGCCGGGGCCTTCGCTGTAGACGCCGCCGCTGGCCGTGAAGATCACCGCTTTCTTGCCGGTCGCCAGGCCGACGGGGCCCGTGGCCGTGTACTGGAAGGTGCGGCCCGCGCGCGCCACGTGGTCGATCCACGCCTTCAGGGTCGATGGCACGGAAAAATTGTACATGGGCGCGGCCAGTACCACCACGTCGGCGGCCAGCAATTCATCGACCAGGGTATCGGACAGCTGCACCGCCGCTGCCGCCTGCGCGCTGCGCTGGTCGGCCGGCGTGAAGAACGCGCCCATCACTTCTTCCGTCAGGTGCGGCACGGGGTTCTGCGCCAGGTCGCGCTCGACGACGCTGGCGCCTTGCGCGGCCAGTTTGGCGACGAACTCGCCCGACAATTGACGCGACAGGGAACCGTTGTTGCGGACGCTGCTATTGATGTGTAGTACCTTGGCCATGCTGCACTCCTTCAGAGACGATAGATGGGGGTGCGGCGTTTGCTGCACTTGCACACATCATAGTTCGGGTCTAATATCGATGAAACCGTGTAAATATAAATGAATAGCATCGAATTTTTAGATATGGACGCACCATGAGAGAACCGGGCCAACCTTCGCTCGACCAGTTGCGCGTGTTTGTCGCCGTCATCGACGCTGGCGGTTTCGCCCATGCGGCGCGCCAGCTGCACCGCACGCAATCGGTCATCAGCTACACCATCGCCAACCTGGAAGACCAGCTCAATGTCGTGCTGCTGGACCGGGGCAAGCGCAAGCCCACCCTGACGGATGCGGGACGTGCCCTGCTGGCCGACGCGCGCGCCGTGGCCCTGAAAGTGGACGGCATGCGGGCCCGCGCGAAAGCGCTGGCGGGCGGGCTGGAAGCGGAAGTGTCGGTGGTGGTCGACGTGATGTTCCCCACCTGCGTGCTGGTGCGCATACTGGAAGCGTTCCAGGCGCAGTTTCCCACCGTCGCCCTGCGCCTGCGCATCGAAGCCATGGGCGCCGTGGCGCAGCTGGTGATGGATGGCAGCTGCCACCTGGGCCTGGGCGGCTGGATGACGGCCACTGCCAGCGTCTTCGAGCGCCTGGCTGTCGGCCACGTGCGCCTGATTCCCGTGGCCGCGCCCAGCCACGCGCTGGCGCAGCTGGAAGGCCCGATTCCTTCCAGCCTGGCGCGCGAGCATGTGCAGCTGGTGCTGAGCGACCGCAGCGTGCTGACGGAAGGCCAGGATTTCGGCGTGCTGGGCCTGCGCAACTGGCGCCTGGGCGACCTCGGTTCCAAGCACGCCCTGCTGCGCGCGGGCCTGGGCTGGGGCAACATGCCCGAGGCGATGGTGCGCGACGACCTGGCCGATGGCCGCCTGGTGCACCTGCCGCTGGCCGTCGACAATGGCGAGAATTATCCGATCTACCTGATCCAGCGCGCCGACACGCCGCCGGGCCAGGCGGGCAAATGGCTGGCGGAGCGGTTTGCACAGCAGTTGCCGTTGCTGGTGCAGGGGTTTTAAACGCCGAACAAAACCTGCTGCGCGTCGCGCTTTGCGGCCTGCGATGCTCACCGTACTAGAGTACGGTTGCGCTTCTTAGCCACAAATCACTGCCGCTCGCGACGGTTTTGTTAGGCGTTGTGAGCTGGCAATGGAGACAGGTATGATGCGGGTAACACTTTAACAAGGAAACACCATGGCCGGCATCGACGACTTCGTCAACAAGCAAAAACCTGGCGCGCGCTTCGTCATCACGGCGCAAATGCTGCGCATGACGCCGCAGCAGTTCGACTCCCTGGCGCAGGAATGGATGGAGGACGGCGGCCCCGGCTTCGACGTGGCCGGCATCCCGCACCGGGTCGTCGTCGACGGGCAGTTTTATATTGCCAGGCTCACCGTGTCACGCCACGGCGAACCTGAATAAAAACTACTCCACGCCCAGCACGTGCAGGCGGCGCCGCAAACGCGCCACTTCTTCCGACAGGTCGACCACCAGCGCGGCCAGGTCCGCATTGGCGTCGAACACGGATTCGATCTCGTGCAGGCGGCGCGCGCGCACCAGGTCCAGGCTGGTGAAGCGCCAGGCAGTCAGCTGCCCCGGCGGCGGGCCATCCTGCAGCAGCACGCCCGTCTGCACATGCTGCACCACCCAGTCCGGCTCCACGGCGCAGGCGCGCGCCAGCTCTTCCAGGCTCAGGGCGCGGTCTTCGAGCAATTCGCCAATTACGTTGTTTGCCATGATTTACCCTCCCAGCTTCTGGCGCGGATTGAAAGCCATCTCGCGCGCCATGGTTGCATACAGTTCGCGCGCCTTGTCGTCGTTCGCCGGCGGCAGCACCACTTCCAGCAGCAGATACAGGTCGCCCGGCTGGGCGGCGGGAATGCCGCGCCCTTTCAGGCGCAGCTTGCGTCCCGTCTGCGAATTGGGCGGCACGGTGACGGCCACGGTGCCCGATGGCGTGGGCACGGCGATTTCGCCGCCCAGCGCCGCTTCCCATGGCGTGACGGGCACGGTCTCGAAGACGTCGCGCCCTTCCACCTTGTAGCGCGCATCGGGCTGGAAGCGGATTTCCAGATACAAGTCGCCGGCCGGCGCGCCGCCGCTGCCAGGATGGCCTTGGCCTTTCATGCGCAGCTGCTGGCCTTCCGTGACGCCTTTCGGGATCGTCACTTCCAGCGTGCGCTCGCGCGTGACGACATGGCCTTGCGCATCCGCTTCCGGCACGCGCATGACGATGTGGCGCTTGGCGCCCTGGTAGCTGTCCTGCAAATCGATGGTGATGGCGGCGTGGCTGTCTTCGCCCTGCATCTGGAAGGTGCTGTTGGCGCGGCGCCGTCCGCCCACGTGGGCGAACAGGTCGGCAAAGAAATCGCTGTCGTCGACGCCCGACGATTCGTAGCCCGATCCCCAGTCCGGCGGCGGACGGAAAGGCTGGCCCTGCGCGCCCTGGTTGCGGCCCAGTTCATCGTAGGCGGCGCGCTTTTCAGGGTCGCCCAGCACGCCGTAGGCTTCATTCAGGGCCTTGGTGCGCTTGTCGGCGTCCGGTTCCTTGCTGACGTCGGGATGGTATTTGCGTACCAGCTTGCGGTACGCCTTCTTGATCTCGGCCTCGGTCGCCGTTTTCTCGACGCCGAGTTCCTTGTAGTAGTCCTTGTATTCCACCGTGCTTGCTCCCCATGGTTGAACCGCCTGTGGGAAGAGTACACGAATTGCCCGAAGCACAGCGTGCGCACAATACAACGGCGCCCGCGCGGGCGTATCAGCGCAGGCGGCGCACCGAGGAGATACGGCGGTCCAGGCCATTGTGCAGGCGGCCGTAGCTGCCCGGGCCCATGACCACGCAGCGGCCGCGGAAGTCGGCATCGACGCAGAATTCCCAGCGGCCGTAGTTGACGACGATCGATTCGGCGCGGTCATTGAAGCCGTAGCGGCTCAAGTCGCGCACCTCGCGGTCCAGGCGCACGGGCCGGCCACGCATGCCCGCATCGGGAAACATCAGCACGGCGCCGTTGGCGTCGGGACGGTGGCCGCCGCCATGGCCGGGATAGCCGGGATGCGGACGCTCGGGTTCCGGACGCGGCGGGCGCGGCGGATACGGGCGGTGATCGCCGCCGTGGCCGGGACGGCCCGCTTCGCGCACCGAGGAGATGGCGTCGTTCATGCCCGGCATGCTGCTGTAGCGGCCCGGCCCCAGGGTGCGGCAATTGCCGCGGTAGTTGGCGTCCTTGCACACTTCCCAGGTACCGGAACGCACGATGATGCTGGAGGTCTTGTCGTTAAAGCCCATGCGCGACAGGTCGCCCGCGTCGGAGCGCAGGGTGACGGGACGGCCACGGAAACCGGCATCCTCGAACAGGGTGATTTCGCCCGCGAACGCGCAGGCCGGGGCAAGGAAGGTAGCCACGCATAACAGCGCGGGACGGAAAGATCGAACCATGACAACTCCAATACAGATTACATTTTCGCCAGTGTAGACCAGGCGGCAGGCGGCGAGTGTAACAAAGGGCAAGCAAATGTCAGCACACGGCAGGGAATGTAAAAGCCGCCCGGCGGGATGCACCCGGCGGGCGGCCAGTCAGCACTGGTGGCGCCATCAGCGCACGCGGCGCAGCGAGGAAATCTGATTTTCCAGGCCATTCAGGCGGCCATACTCGCCCGGCCCGATCACTTCGCAGCGGCCCTGGAAGTTCGAATCGCTGCACACTTCCCACTGGCCCTCATTGACGACGATGGACGAAGCGCGGTCGTTGAAATTGAAGCGCACCAGGTCGTCCGCGCTGCGCTCCAGCGCCAGCGGCTCGCCGCGCATGCCCGCATCGGGGAACAGCAGGATGGCGCCGCGCTGCTGGTACTGCGGCTGCTGGTACTGCGGATATTGCTGCTCGTACTGCGGCCGCTGGTACTGGTTCTCGTATTGCTGCTGGCGCCGCGCTTCGCGTTCATCGACCATGCGCGCCGACGAGACGCGCCCATCGAGGCCGCGCCCCAGGTCGTCATGGCGGCCTGGGCCAAACACGCGGCAGGTGCCGTTGTAGTTCGAATCGCTGCACAGCTGCCAGTATCCGTTGTAGATGACGATGCTGCTGGTGCGGTCGTTGAAACCGATATTGACGAAATCGTCCGTGTCGCGGTTCAGGCGCGCCGAACCGCCATTCTGGCCGGCGCCCGAATACACTTCCAGGGTCGAACCACGGCCATAGCCGCCGTTGCCACGGTCCGGATCGCGTCCGGGGCGGCCCGGGCCATCGCCGCGTCCCGATTCGCGCACCGAGGTGATGGCGTCATTCATGCCCGGCAGCGAACGGTATTCACCCGGTCCCAGGGTGCGGCAATTGCCACGGAAGCCGGCATCGGTGCACACGTCCCAGGAACCCGAACGCACCATGATGCTGGACGCCTTGTCGTTGAAGCCCATGCGCGACAGATCGTCCGTCGTTTCGCGCAGGGTCACCGCGCGGCCGCGGAAGTTATCATCCTCGAACAGGGTGATTTCGCTCGCATGGGCGCCCAGGTGGGTGAACAGGATGGCGCTGGAAAACAGCGCCAGTTTCAGGCTAGGGGATATCATTTTTCAGCTCCGGTTAATCTATCGTCATTCTTCATGTATTGCGGTGCCGTGTCAACGCAGGCGGCGCAGCGACGAAATGCGGCCGTCGAGTGCATCGAGCGTATTGTAGATACCCGGCTCGAGCACCTCGCAGCGGCCGCCGTAATGCGCATCGGCGCACACTTCCCAGTCGCCAGTATTGATGACAATGGAGTTGGTCTGGTCGTTAAAATTCATGCGTACCAGATCGCTCATGTCGCGATTCACCGGCAGGCCCCGTCCGCCCATGTGGGAGCGCGGATACAGCAGCAGCATCGGGTCGTCGCTGGCCGGCTGGTTTTCCTCGCGCGGGTCAACCAGGCGCGCCGATGAAGTCTTGCCTTGCAGGTTGCGCGGCAATTCATAGCTGCCCGGAGAATACACGCGGCAGCTGCCGTGGAAATTGGAGTCGCTGCACAGTTGCCAGTAGCCGTGGCGCACGCGGATGCTGGCGGAACGGTCATTGAAGCCGATATCGACAAAGTCGTCGCGGTCGCTGTTGATGTCGACCGAGGCACCGCCCTGCGCCGCCTTGTCAAACACTTGCAGCGCCCCGCCGCGCTCGCGCTCCGGCGGTGGCCGCGACGGCTCTGGCGACGGCGACGGTTCTGGCGACGGCGATGGTTCCGCCGAGGATGGCGAGGATGGCGTTCCGGGCCGGCCGCCGCCCCTGCCGTCCGCCAGACGTACCGAGGAGATCTTGTCATTCATGCCCGGCATGGAGCGGTAATCGCCACGCTCGAAGGTCTTGCATTCACCCTTGAAGTTGGCATGCGCGCACACCTCCCAGCTGCCCGAAGCGACCTTGATGCTCGACACCGTGTCATTGAAATTCATGCGCGACAAATCGTCCGTCGTGTCGCGCAGCACAACCACCCGGCCCTTGAAATTATCATCGGTATACAAACTGATTTCGGCGGCATGCGCCGGGAAATGGAGCAACAGCGAACTGGCGCACAGCAGTGCAAGGCGCAGCGGACGATTCATGGGGCGAGCTCCAGTGTGGATAAGTGCGTGATTAAGCTGACAACTGATGCCAGTGTAGCCATCCACAGAAAAAACGGTGTAACAAAGTATGGGAAAAGGACAACAAATTGTTACCAAAAGCAATGGCCAGCCCTGACAGGGGCCGGCCAGTGCGCGTTTCCAAGGCTGCGGCGCGCGTCAGCGCACTTCGCGCACCGAGGAAATACGGTTGCTCATGCGCTCCAGGCTCGCGTATTCGCCCGGTCCCAGCGTGCGGCAGCGGCCGCGGAAGTCCGTGTCCTCGCACACTTCCCAATAGCCGGCGCGCACGCGCACGCTCTGTGCCGTGTCATTGAAATCGCGTTCGCGCAAGTCGCCCGCCCGATTGCGCACGGTCAGCTGGCGGCCGGTAAAATCGTCGCGCGTGTACAAGGTCAGTTCGCCCCCCAGCGAGCGCCCCGGACGGTGGCCGCGCCCACGCTCCCAGTCACCGTCCTGCTCGCGCTCGCCATCCCGGTCACGGCCCCGGTCATGCTCGCGCTCACGGCCCGGATAGCCGCCCCAGCCGCCGCGCACTTCGCGCAGCGAGGTAATTTTGTTGGCATGGCCATCCAGCGACGGATATTCGCCCGCCTCGAGCAGGAAGCAGGCGCCGCGAAAATCCGCTTCCTCGCACGCCTCCCACCTGCCCGAACGCACGCGGATGCTTTGCGTCGTATCGTTGAAACGCACATCGTCAAGGTCGGCGACGGCGTCGCGCACGGTCTGCGAGCGGCCGTGATAATCGTCGCGCGAATACAGGGTCAGTTCGCCGGCGCCGGCCAGTTCGGCCGTCATGGCGGCGCCCAGCAGCAGGGCGCAGTTCAAGGCTTTCTTCAACATGGTCATACTCCATAGTCAGGGTACTGCGGTGTGACTATTTGGTCATCTTGCCAAATAGAACACGCAGTCTAGCCGCGGCCGCCCTTCTTAGCTGTAACAAATGATTACCGCGCCGGCACGCCGGGGCGCGGCGGCGGACAAGCGCGCTGAAAATCAGTAGAATCCCGTGTTTAGTCCAGCCCGCGTCCCCATGCCCCACACTACCTCGTTCACCCTGCCCGCCGTCCGCAATGAAGTCTCGTCGCTCTGGAAGCTGGCCTGGCCCATCCTGATCGGCCAGCTGGCCACCGTCGGCATGGGCGCGGCCGACGTGGCCATGACCGGGCATACGAATCCCGAGGAGCTGGCGGCCGTGTCCCTGGGCGCGGCCATCTGGTCCATCGTGCTGGTCACCGTGAGCGGCATCATGATGGCGATCAATACCCTGGTGGCGCATGAAATCGGCGCCGCGCGCCACGACAAGGTACCGCACATCGTGCGCCAGTCGCTGTGGAAGGCGCTGCTGGTCGGCCTGGTGGCGTGCCTGCTGACGAACATGGCGGCACTGGTGTTCGACCACCTGATGCTGGAACCGGCCGTGGCCGCCAAGGCCAAGCTGTTCGTGCACATCATCAGCTGCGCCCTGCCGCCGTTCGCCGCCTACCGCGCGCTGTACGGCTACAGCACCAGCATCAACCAGACCAAGCCCGTGATGGTCATCGCGCTGGCCGCGCTGGCGCTGAACATCCTGGTCAACTACCTGCTGATCTACGGCCACTGGGGCATGCCGAAACTGGGCGGCGTGGGCTGCGCCGTGGCCACCACCTGCTGCGTGTGGATGATGCTGCTGGCCATGCTGGCCTGGATCCGCATCGCTCCCGCCTACCGCGCCACCTACCCGTTCACGCACTGGGAAGGTCCGCAGATGTCGTCCATCGGCCCCATGCTGCGCCTGGGCCTGCCCATCGGCGTGACTTATTTTGCCGAGGTGAGCGCGTTCGGTGTCATCAGCCTGCTGGTGGCGCGCTTCGGCGTGATCCAGGTATCGGCGCACCAGATCGCCCTGAATTTTTCGTCCGTCGTGTTCATGGTGCCGCTCACCTTCGGCATCGCGCTGGTCACGCGCGTGGGCCACGCCGTGGGCGAAGCCAATCTGCGCCGCGCGCGTTTCATTTCATGGGTCGGCGTGGGCATGTCGCTGACGGCGGCCATCGTCTCGGCCACCCTGATCACCGTCTTCCGCCACCAGATCGCGCAGGCCTACACGTCCGATCCGCAAGTGCAGACCCTGTGCGCGCAGCTGCTGCTGTTCGCCGCCCTGTTCCAGCTGTCCGACGCCACGCAGGTGGCCACCTCGTGCGCCATCCGCGGCTACAAGGTGACGCGCCAGCCGATGCTGATCCAGCTGCTGGCGTTCTGGGGCTTCTCGCTGCCCATCGGCTATGTGCTGGGACTGGCGCCGGCCGGCTTCCTCTGGTCGCCGGCCGAGCCGATGGCCGCCGCCGGTTTCTGGATCGGCCTGGTCACGGGCTTGACGGTGGCCGCCGTGCTGCTGACCTGGTATTTGAACCGGCTGTCGCTGCAGCGCCTGCGCGCAGCGCACCAAGTTTGCTAAGTCAACCAGGAGTTTCCATGCCGCAGCCGCGCCCCTTCAAGCAGGTCGATGTCTTCAGCCGGGTGCCGTTCATGGGCAATCCGCTGGCGGTGGTGCTCGGCGCCGATGGCCTCGACGGCGCGCAGATGCAGGCGATCGCGCGCTGGACGGGCCTGTCGGAAACCACCTTCGTGCTGGCGCCGCGCGACCCGGCAGCCGACTACCGCGTGCGCATTTTTTCGCCCGAGATGGAATTCCCGTTCGCCGGCCATCCGACCCTGGGCACGGCGCACGCGCTGCTCGACGCGGGCATGCAGCCGAAAGGCGCGCGCATCGTGCAGGAGTGCGGCGTCGGCCTGGTGCACATTGAACGACAGGCCGGCGGCATGCTGGCGTTCCAGGCGCCGCCCTGCACCGCGCGCGCCCTCGACCCGGCGCTGCTGCCGCTGCTGCAAGCGGCGCTGGACGGCAT
>NZ_NRDQ01000149.1 GCF_002878455.1 Janthinobacterium sp. AD80 | reverse complement strand
TGGGGCGCCCAGTTCCTGGGTGACGGCGGCAAGCTGCCCGTGCCGCTGGCCACCTGGGTGCATGACTTCCGCGGCCTGCTGGCGCATACCTCGCGCGACCTGGGCACGGCCGCCGGCCACTACATGCAAAGCTATGAAGCGGCGCTGGAAAGCGGCCAGCTGCGCGGCGCCATCACGGCCGCCATCAATATCGGCGACTGCTTTGCCAGCCTCAACGACAACGAATCGGCGCTCGAATGGATGCAATGCGCGCTGGACCTGGCGCGCCCCACGGGCTGGCCGCGCAGCATCGGCGCCTGCCAGACGCACGCGGCCGACACCATGCGCAAGCTGGGCCGCCTTGCCACGGCCGAGGAGCTGCTGCGCGACGCGCTGCACATCCTGGCGCCCGTGGCCGGCGCGCGCACCTACGCCAACGCCCTGTTCCACTTGGGCGAACTGAGCCTGGACAAGGGCGACTACGACACGGCCCTGGACGCCTTCAGCCGCCTGGCGCAACGGGCCGAAGCGCTGGGCCAGGCCGACTTCCGCAGCATGGCGCAGCGCGGCAGCGCACATGCGCTGTCTTACCTGGACCGTCCGGAAGAAGCATTGCAGGCAGCCGAGCGGGCCTGCCAGTTGGCGACAGCGCAAGGCGATGCCATGCACCAGGTGGCGGCCCTGCGCGTGCTGGCCATGCTGCATGCGCGCCACGAACTGCCGCCGCCGCCCGGCATGCTCGAGCGCAACCCGGCCCTGCATTTCCTGCACCAGGCCCTGCAAGTGGCCGCCTCCATCGACGGCTATGTGCCGCCAGGCGAGCTGTTCGATGCGCTGGCACGCGAGTACGCGCATGCGGGCGACTATGCGCGCGCCTACGACATCGCCCTCGATGCAGGCATGGCGCGTGAAAAAAGCCACACCCAGCAGGCAAGCAACCGCGCCACCGCCATGCAGGTCTACCACCAGACGGAACATGCGCGTTCGGAAGGCTATCACCACCGCGAACTGGCCGCCTCCGAGGCGCGCCGTGCCGAAGTGCTGCAGCAGACCAGCGACACCCTGGAGCGCCTGTCGGCCATCGGCCAGGAAATCACCACCCATCTCGACGCCAGCGCCGTTTTCCAGGTACTGGACCGCCACGTGCATGCCTTGCTGCCCGTCAACACTTTTGCCGTCTACATGCTCGATGGCCCCGGCACGGCGCTGCGCCGCGCGCACGGCATGGAAGCGGGCCGCCCCCTGCCCGACAACGCCATTCCGCTGAGCAATCCGCGCGCCTACTCCGTGCGCTGCCTGCTGGGCCGGCGCGAAGTGTATATCGCCCAGGTCCCGCCGCGGCGCCACGCCTACACGGTGCCCGGCACCCTGCATAATCAGAGCGTGCTGTACGTGCCGCTGATGGTGGGCGAGCGCGTGCTGGGCGTGATGACGGTGCAGGCTTGCCAAGCCAACGCGTATGGCGAACGCGAGCGCCTGATCTTCCGCACCCTGTGCGCGTATGGCGCCATCGCCCTCGACAATGCCAGCGCCTACCGCCAGTTGCAGGATGCCCAGGCGCAGCTGGTGTCGCAGGAAAAGCTGGCCGCCCTCGGCTCGCTGATGGCCGGCGTGGCGCATGAACTGAATACGCCGATCGGCAACAGTTTATTGATCGCCAGCACGATGCAACAGAAAACGGAAGACGTGGAACGCCTGATGAACGGCCCCGGCCTGCGCCGCTCCGACCTGGCGGCGTACATCGAGGATGCGGGCAAGGCGTCGGCGCTGGTGATGCGCGGCCTGCACAGCGCGGCCGACCTGGTCAACAGCTTCAAGCAGGTGGCCGTCGACCGCACCACCGAGCAGCGGCGCCAGTTCGACCTGCAGCAAGTGAGCAATGAAATCATCGCCACCGTCATGAACCGCATCCGCAGCTCGGGCCATCGCATCGAGATGGAGGTCGATTTCGGCATCGCCATGGACAGCTATCCGGGGCCGTTCGGCCAGGTGATCACCAATCTGATCAACAATGCCCTGCTGCACGCCTTCGACCCGGGCGGCAACGACGGCAGCGCCAGCACGGGCTGCATGCGCCTGTGCGCCACGGCGGACGCCGCGCGCGTGCAGATCGTCTTCGAGGACAATGGCGGCGGTATCGCGGAACAGTATTTGTCGCGCATTTTCGACCCCTTCTTTACCACCAAGCTGGGCCAGGGCGGCAGCGGCCTGGGCTTGTCGATCAGCTACAACATCGTCACGGCCCTGCTGGGCGGCACCATCCAGGTGGCCAGCAGCGGCGCCGGCACGCGCTTTACCCTGGACTTGCCGCGGGTGGCGCCACGCCTTGACGCGGCCGACCCGGCCAGCATCTATTGAAACGCCGGCCGGACAGCGCTGCTTGTCTACACAAGTACCTGTCCGGCCAGTCTTTCCAATCTAAAAGCAAAACCCTTATAATTGAATGGCTGAAGTCCCTGCCATTGCATGATTTACAACTTGGCAAACCGCATCGATCCGCGTGATTCACAGGCGCGGGCGACGATCAACACAGCAGCGCGCCGGGCAAGGCAGTCATCAGCACGAGATGTTTACGCTGATGCAACCCGGCGGGAAAGGCACGCCGCCGGCGGCCTGCGCATCTTCAAGTGGTCATTATGTCGACAAAAAAACCGATCAAGCATTACCTCCAGTTCTCCGATTTCACGTTGGAAGAGTACGAATATGTGATCGAACGCGCCCATCTGATCAAGCGCAAGTTCAAGAATTACGAAATCTACCATCCCCTGATCGACCGCACCCTGGTGATGGTCTTTGAAAAGAACTCGACCCGCACCCGCCTCTCGTTCGAGGCCGGCATGCACCAGCTGGGCGGCGCCGCCATCTACCTGAACACGCGCGACTCCCAGCTGGGCCGTGGCGAACCGGTGGAAGACGCGGGCCAGGTCATGTCGCGCATGTGCGACATCATCATGGTGCGCACGTTTGGCCAGGAGATCATCGAGCGTTTCGCCGCCAATTCGCGCGTGCCCGTGATCAATGGCCTGACCAATGAACACCACCCGTGCCAGGTGTTTGCCGACATCTTCACCTACATCGAACACCGCGGCTCGATCGCCGGCAAGGTCGTCGCCTGGATCGGCGACGCCAACAACATGCTGTACTCTTGGCTGCAGGCGGCCGAAGTGTTCGGCTTCCACGTCAACGTGTCCACGCCGAAGGGCTATGACATCGACCTGGCGCAAGTCAAGACCGAACGCTACACCTTCTTTGACAATCCGTCCGATGCCTGCGCAGGCGCGCACCTGGTCAACACGGACGTGTGGACCAGCATGGGCTACGAGGCGGAAAACGCGGCCCGCATCGCCGCTTTCGACGGCTGGATCGTCGATGGCGCGAAGATGGCCCGTGCCGCGCCCGACGCCCTGTTCATGCACTGCCTGCCCGCCCACCGTGGCGAGGAAGTGGCCGCCGAAGTCATCGACGGCCCGCAATCGGTGGTGTGGGACGAGGCGGAAAACCGCCTGCACGTGCAAAAAGCGCTGATCGAATACCTGTTACTCGGTAAAATCAACTAATTCGCCAGGCACTGCACAAACCCTGGCAGTATCGCAATACATACATAGACAACGACAACTGGAAGCAATATGAGCGACATTAAAAAAGTAGTCCTGGCCTATTCGGGCGGGCTCGATACCTCCGTCATCCTGAAATGGCTGCAAGATAACTACCAGTGCGAAATCGTCACCTTCACGGCCGACCTGGGCCAGGGCGAAGAACTGGAACCGGCACGCGCCAAGGCCATCAAGTTCGGCATCAAGCCGGAAAACATCCATATCGAAGACGTGCGCGAAGAATTCGTGCGCGATTTCGTCTTCCCGATGTTCCGCGCCAACACCGTGTATGAAGGCGAATACCTGCTGGGCACCTCGATCGCCCGTCCGCTGATCGCCAAGCGCCTGATCGAAATCGCCAACGCCACCGGCGCCGACGCCATCTCGCACGGCGCGACCGGCAAGGGCAACGACCAGGTGCGTTTCGAGCTGGGCGCCTACGCGCTCAAACCGGGCGTGAAAATCATCGCCCCATGGCGCGAGTGGGATCTGCTGTCGCGCGAAAAGCTGCTGAAGTACGCGGAAGACGCCGGCATCGAAATCGACATGAAGCACAAGAACGGCGGCGCGCCGTACTCGATGGATGCGAACTTGCTGCACATCAGCTTTGAAGGCCGCCACCTGGAAAACCCGAGCGCCGAAGCGGAAGAAAGCATGTGGCGCTGGACCGTCAGCCCTGAAAAGGCGCCGGACGAAGCGGAATACCTGGATATCGAATACGAAAAAGGCGACATCGTCGCCATCAACGGCGTGCGCATGTCGCCCGCCACCGTGCTGGCCGAACTGAACAAGGTTGGCGGCAAGCATGGCGTGGGACGCCTGGACCTGGTGGAAAACCGCTACGTCGGCATGAAATCGCGCGGCTGCTATGAAACCCCGGGCGGCACCATCATGCTCAAAGCCCACCGCGCCATCGAATCGATCACCCTGGACCGCGAAGTGGCCCACCTGAAAGATGACCTGATGCCGCGCTACGCGTCGATGATCTACAACGGCTACTGGTGGGCGCCCGAGCGCGTTGCCCTGCAAACCCTGATCGACCACACGCAGCAAACCGTGAACGGCTGGGTACGCATCAAGCTGTACAAGGGCAATGTGATCGTCGTCTCGCGCGATTCGAAAACGGATTCGCTGTTCGACATGAACATCGCCACCTTCGACGAAGACGGCGGCGCCTACAACCAGGCCGACGCCGGCGGCTTCATCAAGCTGAACGCCTTGCGCATGCGCATCGCCGCCATCGCCCGCGAAAAGCGCGGCCAGAAGTAATCGAGGCGGGGAGGCGTCGCTTCCCGGCCTGTGCAAAAGCCGCCTTCGGGCGGCTTTTTTGCATTTGCAGCGCACTCGTCCGCGATTTACATCGCGCCACGTCCCGGGATTGTCCCCATTTTGCTGTCCACGTGGCAAAATGCTACAGTGCAATTGTGCTGACCTTCCCGCTTCCGGAGCCCTCCCATGTTCAAAGACCTGAGTATCAAGAATAAACTGTACCTGGGCTTCGGCTCGATCGTGGCCATCATCCTGATACTGCTGGGTGTGGCCTACAACAGCTTTGCGCGCCTGTCGGAAGCGAACAAATGGGACCGGCACACGATGGAAGTGCTGATCGAGATCGACAAGATCCACAATTCCATCCTGCAAATCCAGGTGGAAGCGCGCGGCTTCATCCTGACCGGCAACGACGCATCTCTGAACCCGGAAACGGACGAAATGGCAATCCTGGCGCAGCACACGCAAAAAGCCGTCGCCATGACGGCCGACAATAAGGTGCAGTCGGAACGCTTCCGCAAGATCGACCAGCTGGCCACCACCTGGGTCAAGGAATGGATTAACCCGCTGATTGAAAAACGCCGCGCACTGGGCAATGCGCCGGGCGCCACGGAGTCGGTGGCGCGCAGCATGCCGCCGGCCGGCTATCCGGCCGTCAAGCAAGCCAACCAGATGCTCGACGAAGCGGCGGCCGAGGAAAGCCGTTTGCTGGCAGAGCGCACCGCCACCACGGCACAATTACAGCAAACCATGATGCTGACCCTGGCGCTGGGCGGCCTGCTGTGCGTGGTGCTGGCGCTGGGCATTTCCTATATTCTCGGCAAGTCCATTCTTGGCCCCCTGAACAACCTGACGGATGCCGTTGGCCGCATCGCCGGCGGCGAGCAAGGCGCGCGCGCCGCCATCGTCTCCGGTGACGAATTGGGCAAGGTGACGGAAGAATTCAACCGCATGGCGCAAACCATCCAGGATAACCAGGCCAATGAGCTGGCCGCCACGAATACCCTGCGCGCCAAGGTCGACTCCCTGCTGGAAGTGGTCTCGAAAGCCGCCTCGGGCGACCTGACAGGCAAGGTCAGCATCACGGGCAGCGACGCCATCGGCCAGCTGGGCAACGGCCTGGCGAAGATGTTCGAAAACCTGCGCAGCCTGCTCAACAATGTGCAAAAGGCCGGCATCCAGGTGACGACCTCGGCCACGGAAATCGCCGCCTCGGCGCGCCAGCAGGAAGCCACGGGCATTGAGCAGGCGCAAACCAGCGTGGAAATTCTCAGCACCACCAAGGAAATCTCGGCCAATACCAGCCAGCTGCTGAAAACCATGGAAGACGCCACGGCAGTGGCCGATTACACGACGAACGCCACGGCCGAAGCGCAGAATAACCTCAAGCGCATGGACTCGACCATGCAGCACATGGTCTCGGCCACCGATTCCATCAACGCCAAGCTGGCCGCCCTGTCGGAAAAAGCCAGCAATATCAACAGCGTGCTGATCACCATCACCAAGGTAGCCGACCAGACCAACATACTGTCGCTGAACGCCGCCATCGAGGCGGAAAAAGCCGGCGAAGCGGGCCGCGGCTTCTCTGTGGTGGCGACGGAAATCCGCCGCCTGGCCGACCAGACTTCCGTGTCGACGTGGGATATCGAGCAAATGCTCAAGGAAATGCAGTCAGCCGTGTCCGCCAGCGTGATGGGCATGGATAAATTCTCGGAAGAAATTCGCCGCAGCGTGGGCGAAGTGCGGCAAGTGGCCGAGCAATTGTCTTCCGTGATGGACCAGGTGCAAAAACTCACGCCGCAATTTGACGCCGTGCTGCAAGGCATGCAGTCGCAAGCCATCGGTGCTTCGCAGATTTCCGACACCATGATGCAGCTCAATGATGCGACGCAACAAACCGTGGAGTCCCTGAAGGCCACCAGCGAGGCGGTGCACCAGCTGCAATATGCGGCCGGTGACCTGCAGTCGAGCGTGTCGACCTTCGCCGTGACCATCTGAGCCATGAAAGTCCTGGTCTTTCATATCGGACGCGACCGTTACGGCCTGCCCCTGGCCGGCATCGTGCGCGTGCTGCCGCTGCTGGAACTCAAGCAGCTGCCGCTGACGCCGGACTATGTGGCCGGCCTGGTGGACTTGCACGGCGTGCCCGTGCCCGTGATTGATTTGTCGCGCCTGGCGGGCCTGCCGCCGGCGGCGGCGCAATTCGATACGCGCATCGTCATCGTCGACTACCAGGCGCCCGGTGGCGATACGCACGCACTGGGCCTGCTGGCTTCGCAGGTGCGCGGCATCGCCGACATCGCCATGGAAAAACTGGAAGACAGCGGCGTGACCACGGCACCCTTCCTGGGCCAGGTGGCCAGCGACGCGGACGGCATCGTGCAGCTGGTGGAACTGCAACACCTGCTGCCGCCGGACGTGCGCGCGCTGCTGTTCCAGGGCGGGAGC
Organism: Janthinobacterium sp. AD80; assembly: GCF_002878455.1. GTDB lineage: Bacteria > Pseudomonadota > Gammaproteobacteria > Burkholderiales > Burkholderiaceae_D > Janthinobacterium. The sequence goes on along the minus strand of NZ_NRDQ01000149.1, from coordinate 2,394 downwards.
GCGGCATGACGGCGCAAACCCTGCTGCGCCGCGCCACCGGCCTGTCCGTCTCGAAATCCGTGGCCGAGCGGGCCGTCGGCCAGCGCATGGAGCAAACAGGATTTGCCGACAGCGAAACCTATCTGCACGCCATCACGCCGGCGGAAATGACGCAATTGATCGAACTGGTGGTGGTGCCAGAATCGTGGCTGTTCCGCGACCCGCAGGCCTTCTACGCCACCGTCGAACTGGTGCAGGAACGCTGGGCACGGGGACGCGCCACGCGCATCCTGTCGATTCCCTGCGCCGGCGGCGAAGAACCGTATTCGATGGCCATGGCGCTGCGCGACGGCGGTGTGCCAAAGCAGGCCTTCAGCATCGACGCCTATGACCTGAGCCCCGGCTGCATCGAGCGGGCGCAGGCGGGAATCTATGGCCGCAATGCCTTCCGCGCGCAGGACGTGGCCTTCCGCGAGCGCTACTTCACGCACGTGGCCGATGACTGCTACCGCATCATCGACGCCTTGCGCGAGCAGGTGACGTTCAGGCAGGGCAACCTGCTGCAGTTCGATACCGCCACCTATAGCAAGCATTACGACGTCATCTTCTGCCGCAACCTGCTGATCTATTTCGACAAGCCGACCACGCGCGCGGCGATCCAGAACCTCTCTGCCCTCCTGGCCGACGACGGCATGCTGCTGGCCGGCTATGCGGAAGTGCCGTCGTTCTGCCAGAACGGCTTCGCGCCGCTGCAGTTCCGCCAGGCCTTCGCGCTGAAGAAGGACAGCACGCCGCCCGCCGCCGTCATCCAGGTGGCCGCCTTGCCGCCGGCGCGCACCCTGCGCAGCGTGCCGCCCGCGCCACGGCCGCGCCGTCGCGTACCCCACCGGCGCCAGCCCCAGCGGCGGCGCGCCCGCGTGCCGTGCCGGTACAGCAAGCCGCTGTGCAAACGGACCTGCTGGCCGAAGCGCGCCTGCTGGCCGACCGTGGCCAGCTGCGCGAAGCGGGCGAAAAAATGCCATGCCCACCTGGCCCGCGTGCCCGAGGCGGCGGAAGCGTATTTCATGCTGGGCATCATCAACGAACTGGCCGGCAAGATGGACCTGGCGGACGATTACTGGCGCCGCTGCATCTACCTGCAGCCCGACCATTACGAAGCGCTGTGCCACCTGGCCCTGCTGGCCGAACGCAATGGCAACAGCACGGCGGCATCCACGCTGAAGGCGCGCGCGGCACGCATCTTCCAGCGCCGCCAGGCTTCCAACTAAGGGGTATCCATGACCACCAACGAGACCCTGGACGACATCAACGACTGCTGGAACCACATCGGCGTGGTCGGCGACCAGAGCTGCCCCAAGCTGCCCGCCAACGTGCATTGCCGCAACTGCGACGTGTATGCTGGCGCCGCCCAGCGCAACCTGCAGCGTCCCGTCGATGCGCACTACCAGCGCGACTGGGCCAGCCATTTCCGCCAGCTGGACGCGGGCGGTGAAGTGCGCGACAGCTCGGTGCTGGTGTTTCGCATCGGCCGCGAATGGCTGGCGCTGCCCACGCGCGTATTCGACTCCGTTGCGCCACAGGCGGCGGCGCATGCGCTGCCGCACCGCAGTGGACGTGGCCTGGCCGGCATCGTCAATATCGGCGGCAAGCTGTATCCCTGCATGTCGCTGGCGCACCTGCTGGGCATCGATGACCACGATGCGCCGGCGGCCAAAGGACGCCACACCTTTGCGCGCCTGCTGCTGATGCGCTGGGAAGAGCAGTCGTATGCCCTGCCCGTGGCCGACCTGCATGGCATCGTGCGCTACGCCTCGGCAGCCGTGCAGGCGCCGGCCGCCACCATCAACAAGGGCCTGTCGCGCTTCCTGTCGGGCGTGATCACCGAAGGCGACATGCGCATCGGCTGCCTCGACACGGCGCTGATCGGCTTCCAACTTGCGAGACTATTACGATGAGCCAGGACCAGCACGGCGACCTGAGTGCCTTTTCCATGCTGGACCTGTTCCGCATGGAGGCGGACAGCCAGACCCAGATCCTGACCGATGGCTTGCTGGCCATGGAGCGCCACGCGGGCGACGCGGCCGCCGTCGAAGCCATGATGCGCGCGGCGCACTCGATCAAGGGCGCCGCCGCCATCGTCGGCCTGCAAGTGGTGGTGCAGCTGGCGCACGGCATGGAAGACAGCTTTGTCGCCGCCCAGCATGGCCGATTGAAACTCACGCCGGAGCGGGTCGACGTGCTGCTCTCGGGCGTCGACCTGATCGTGCAGCTGTCGCGCCTGGACGACGCGGGCGCGGAAGCCTGGCTGGCCGCCAATGCGGCGCAGATCGACCAGACCCTGAACGCCATCGCCGGCATCGCCGACCTGCCCGAATTACCGGCCCTGCCCGCGGCGCCGACGCCCGCAGCCGCGCC
>NZ_NRDQ01000148.1 GCF_002878455.1 Janthinobacterium sp. AD80 | reverse complement strand
GAGGAGACTCCGGCGCAGGCCTCGGCGCACCCTGTGCGGGTGACGTGGCGCGACGGCGTGCTGGCATTTGGCCCGCCCGACGACGTGATGCCAGACGGCGGCGCGCCGTGGTTGATGCTCGATGCCGTTCCCGGCTTCGAGCGCGCGCCGAAGGATAACCTGCACCAGCCCTAGACGGCCCTTATCCCGGCCGCTTGCCCACCATCGCTTCGATGCCGCGATAGTAGGTGAGCGGCCGATTGATCGTCACGCCCATCAGTGCCGCCGCCTGGATGATGTCGTTCGTATCGCGCCGGTACACGACCAGCGCATCCATTTCATCGCTGCCGCTGCCATCGATCTGGATCAGGTCATAGCCGCCTTCGTCCACGGCGCGCTGCGCCAGTTCCGTGTCCAGCCACTCGAAATAGGGCAGCATGCCACGCGCGCTGTCCTTGAGCAGTGCGTAGGGGAAGTCGGGAAATTCGTCGAACATGTCCTGTATCTGCTCGTGCAGTTCATCTAGCTTGTCGCTTGACGCCATATGGCCGGCCAGCTGCGAGAGCATTTCCAGTGCATAGGCCTGAGCATCGCTGTCAATCCACTCGTCGCGCGGCGCGGAAGGGGCATGCGTGATGGCGGCGACGGCTTCGTCGAGTTCCTCGCCTTCGAGGTCGCCGCAGGTCAGCTTGGTCAATAGTTCGGATAAGAGCATGGTTGCCTTTCAGGCGAGGGGCATGGCCACGGTGGCTGCCTTGTGGATAAGGTTGTCAATACTATCATTGCCGTGCAGCTTGCCGCGTTCCGCAGAACACGTACGGCAACCGTCGCTTACTTATCAACTAGACATTTTTGTGGCAGGCGGATACACTGAAAATATTCCCATGTAGAAATATTTTTCGATGCCCAGGCAGGCACAGGCGCGCTTGCCGTCCTTTGCCCTTTGCCCATTACTTGTCACCCATTTCTTCATTTTATTCAGGATCATCCATGTTTGTCCGAACCACCATGCTGCGCGCGCTGGCGTGCGCCGTCCTGCTGCCTGCGCTGTTGTCCGGCTGCGTCACCGGCCGCAATAGCGCGCCTGCGTTTACCTACACGACACCCGACCTTGCCAAAGGCGTTGTCGTCGGCACCGTGTTCGAGAGCTCCGTCTTCGAGGCGCATGGCGCCAGGTTCGGCATTGTCAGCAGCGACCCTGCCGCCCTCGAGGGCAAAAGTCTGTGGTTATCCAGCCATGCTCCCGCCGGCCAGGTCGCCTTGCAGAATGTCTTGCCAAAAGTGCCTACGGGCAAGGGCAGCACCTTTGCGCTGCAGCTGACGCCCGGACGCTACAGCGTTATCATCTGGCTGCTTGACTATGGATTCAGGTCCAGGTACTCCGAAGCGTCGCCGAAGCCGATCGAGTTTGACGTCGTGGCTGGCAAAGTCATCTACCTGGGACGTCTGGATGCCAACCGTTTCGTGGAAGTGGCGTCGATATATGACAATTTCGAGGAAGATATCGTCTACCTGAAGAAAAATCCCTTGCTGGCCAATGCCAGCATCGAGAACAAGGCGCTCGAGGTGCGTGAATGGTGGCTAACGGACGCCCTAAGCAAGGAAATTCTGGAACGAAACCGCGCCAAGTAAGCACCTGCAGGGTGCGGCCGCGGCTGGCCGGTCGCTTGCACCGCAGCACCGCATAGAGATAGAATGCGAATCATTATTATTTGTAAGATAGGGAGTATGCGACGTGCCTCCTGCCCAATCCGGCGTCCACCAGGAGGTGGGCAGCCTGTATCACGAACACCACCGGTGGCTGCATGGCTGGCTCAGGCACAAGCTGGGCAACGCGTATGACGCGGCCGACGTGGCGCACGACACCTTCATGCGTTTGCTCAATCGCGAGGAGGCCATCGCCGCGCGCGAACCGCGGGCCTTTCTGACGACGGTGGCCAAGGGCGTGCTGGGCAATCTGTACCGCCGCCGCGACCTGGAAGTGGCCTACCTGGAAACCCTGGCCAGCCTGCCGGCGCAATGCGCGCCTGATCCGGAAGCGCAGGCGATCTTGCTTGAAACCCTGTTCGATATCGACCGTCGCCTCGATGGCCTGGCGCCTGTCGTGCGCCGCGCCTTTCTGCTGTCGCAGCTCGATGGCATGCCGCAGGCGGCCATTGCGCTGGAACTGAATATCTCGCTGGCCACCGTGCAGCGCCATCTGGTGAAAGCCATGCATCAGTGCTTCTTTTCCCAAGCAGCCTCGTGATGGACGCGCTCACGCCGGAAGCGCCAAGCTTGCAAGCAGTGGAATGGCTGGTGCGCCTGCAGGCTGGCGATTGCGCGCCCGAGGTGGAACAGGCTTGGCGCGCCTGGCGGGCCAGCGACGCGGAAAATGAGCAAGCATGGCAGCATATCGAAGCATGCATGGCGCGCATGCGCGGCTTGCCCGGGCCGCTGGCGCACGGCACCCTGGCGCGCAAGCCCGCCCACGCGCAAGCGAATGCGGCGCGGCGCCAGTCTTTGAAACTGCTGGCGCTGCTGGCCGTGGGTGGCGGTGCCTGGCTGGCGGGTGGCGATGAGCTGGCGCGGTTCTGGCTGGCCGATTACCGCACCGGCACGGGCGAGCTGCGCCACATCGTGCTGGCAGACGGCACGCGCATCGCCCTCAACACGGCGTCGAGCATCGACGTGCGTTTCGACGCGGGCCAGCGCCTGGTGACGCTACTCAAAGGCGAGATCATGGTCAGCACGGCGCGCGACGCGGCGGACAGGCCGTTTTTCGTGCAGACGGGGCAAGGCCGCTTGCAGCCCGTGGGTACGCGCTTTGCCGTGCGCGTACAAGGCGAACGCACGCAGCTGGGCGTGTTCGAAGGCGCCGTCGATATTTTTCCGGGACGTTCGTCCGAGGCGGCGCGCCGGCTGCAAGCGGGCCAGCAAGCCGGCTTCACGGCGGATCAGGTCAGCGCTGTGCAGCCACTGCCTGCCGGCGCGGATGCGTGGACGGCCGGCATGCTGGTGGCGCACGATATGCCGCTGGCCGATTTTATCGGCGAGCTGGCCCGCTACCGCCATGGGCGCCTGGCCTGCGATCCGGCTATTGGCAACCTGCGCGTGTCCGGCATCTACCCGCTGGCCGACACGGCACAGGTGCTGGACATGCTGACGCGCACCTTGCCCGTCGACGTGCGCCAGACCACGCGTTTCTGGGTCACGCTGACGCCGCACCGGCCAGATACCGGACGCACGTAGGCCATTTGAAAAAATATTTTCAGAAAAAGTGAGGGGTTTGCGGTTTTCGCGTGACAAGCACAGTGAACCCTTCATTCACTCTCTGGAAAATCGTCCCATGCCTGGTAAAACATCCTCTCTTTTCCCCGCCGTTTCCACCCGCTGCCAGCGCAGCGTGGCCGCCATCGCCGTCAGCCAGGCCCTGTGGCTGCTGGCCGCCGGCGGTGCCGTGGCCTATGTGCCTGCCGCCATGGCCGCCAATGCCAGCCGCGTGCAGATGGCGATACCCGCCGGTACTTTGGAGCAGGTGCTGGTGCGCTTCGGCCAGGAGACGGGCACCATGATTTCCTACCAAACCGCCACCGTGGCGGGCAAGCGCAGCGCCGGCCTGGCGGGCAGCTACAGCGTGGCCGAGGCGCTGGGCGCCATCGTCGCCCCTTCCGGCTTGCGCGCCGTGCCGCAGGCGAATGGCGGCTATGTGCTGGAGGCGGCGCCTGCCAGCGCCGGCCAAACCATGCCCGAGATGACGGTGACGGCCGCCGCCGAGGCAAAAGGCACGACGGAAGGCAGCGGCTCGTACACGACGCAGTCCATGCGCTCGGCCACGCGCCTGGGCCTGTCTGTGCGCGAGACACCACAAGCCGTCAGCGTGGTGACGCGCCAGCAGATGGATGACCAGAACCTGCAGACGGTGGAGGAGGTGCTGCAAAACGCGGCCGGCGTGGCCATCAACCGCTATGACAGCGACCGCACCTCGTTTTTCGCGCGCGGCTTTTCCATCGCCAGTTACCAGTACGATGGCATTCCCACCACGGTCGACAATGCCTACAACGTGGGCGACAGTACCCTGGACATGACGGCCTACGACCGGGTCGAGATCGTGCGCGGCGCCACGGGCTTGCTGACGGGGGCGGGCGAACCGTCGGCCACCATCAACCTGGTACGCAAGCGCGCCTCGTCGACGCAGCTGGCCGGTGCGGCCGCGCTGAGCCTGGGCTCCTGGAACAATGCGCGCGCCAGCGCCGACCTGTCCACGCCCTTGAGCAGCGACGGCAAGGTGCGCGGCCGCGTCGTGGCCAGCTACCAGGATAGCGAATCGTATGTCAACCTCTATCACGGCAAGAAGTCCATGGCCTACGCCACCGTGGAAGCGGACCTGGCGCCTGGCAGCGTGCTGATCGCTGGCTATGAATACCAGGACAACCGCCCGCGCGGCGGCATGTATGGCGGCCTGCCGCTGTGGTATGCGGATGGCGAGCGCGCCACCTTTGGCCGTTCGACCACCACGGCCGCCACCTGGAGCCGCTGGTTCAGCAGCAGCCAGACGGCCTTTTTGCGCCTGGAGCAGCAATTGGGCAGCGGCTGGAACCTGACGGCCATGCTGAATCACGGCTGGGGCAATTACTCGGCGGCCGAAACTTTCGCCTACACATGGCCGGACAAGGCCACCGGGCAGGGCATGACGGGCAGCCCCGGCTTTTACTCGGGCACGCGGCGCCAGGACAGCGTCGACGCCTATGTGCAAGGGCCGGTGCAGCTGCTGGGCCGCACGCATGACCTGGCATTTGGTGTCTCGGGCAGCAACCAGTTCGCCAGCAACCCGGGCATTTCGGGCGGCAGCGTCGACTACGGCAATTTCTACCAGTGGCAGGGCGTGGCGCCGGAGCCGGACTGGAACGACCCTGATTTTTACCGCTGGAAGCTGCTCGACACGGTGCAGCAGCGCGGCATCTATGGCACGGCGCGCTTTTCGCTGGCCGACCCCGTGAAACTGATCGTCGGTGCGCGCTACAGTCGCTACAAGGCGGACCACGTCGACGACTGGGGCGGCAGCTACGCCTACGCCAAACACGCCGTCACACCGTATGCGGGCCTGGTATGGGATATCGATGCGCAGCATGCGCTGTACACCAGCTACAGCAAGATCTTCAAGCCGCAGGGTAACCAGGACCGCTTTGGCCGCTACCTCGATCCCGTGCAGGGCAAGAATGTGGAAGCGGGTGTGAAGGGCGAGTATTTCGGCGGCAAACTCAATGCTGCGCTGGCCGTGTTCCGCATTGCGCAAGATGGCCTGGCGCAGGAAGACACGGGTCACTTTGTCGGCAATTCGCTAACGCAGGCGTATTACGCGGCATCGGGGACCACCAGCAAGGGCGTGGAACTGGATCTGTCGGGCGAGCTGGCAAAGGGCTGGAATGTGTCGGCCAGCCTGTCGCATGCGGCGGCGGAAGACAACAAGGGCGCGCGCCTGAACAGCTATGTGCCGCAAACCTTGGCGCGCGTGTTTTCCACGTATCAGTTGTCTGGCGACTGGAGGGCGTTATCGGTGGGTGGCGGCGTGAACTGGCAAAGTGGCGCCTACCGCGATGCCACGGGACCGAAGGGCGTCGAGCGCGTGGAGCAGGCCGGCTACGCCGTGGCCAGCCTGATGGCGAAATACGCGCTGTCGCGCCAGTTGTCCCTGCAGGCCAACGTCAACAACCTGTTCGACAAACATTACTACAGCCAGGTCGGCATGTACAACCAGGGCTACTGGGGCGCGCCGCGCAATGCCAGCGTGACTTTGCGCTATATTTTCTGACGGGCTTGCGGGCCTGGCCTTACAGCGGCCAGGCCTGCTTGGTGATGGCCACGGCGATGATGTAGGCGAAGACCAGCACGGCGAGCACGAAGGCGGTGCCGCGCACGGCCGGCGTCTTGCCGCGTTTCAGGGCGATGGTGCCCAGCACGATGTAGGCCACCAGCGCGCACAGCTTGGCGGCCAGCCATGGCTGGCCGCCCGGCGACTGGCCGCTCCATACGGCCAGGGTGATGGCGCTGGCCAGCAAGGCCGTGTCGACCAGATGCGGCAGCACTTTCACCCAGCGCTGCTGCAGCTTTGCGGGCGCGCGCAGCATCCATGCGCCGCGCAGCAGGAAAAGCAGGCCGCTGGCGGCGGCGCAACCCATGTGGAAATGCTTGAGGCTCAGGTAGTCCATGTGTCCATGCTGTCTTGATTGAAAGTGGCGCCAGCATAGCCGCCTTTGCCGCGCCGCGCCATACGCCTTCGGGAGGAAGCACGCTCAGCGGCACCACTTCACGTACACCAGCTCCGGATCCCCCTCGTCGAGGTGGTCGATCTGCCCGCTGCGCACGAAGCCCGCGCTGGCGAACAGCCGTTGCGCGGCCAGGTTGGACTGGTTCGTCGACGTGAACAGCTTCTCCGTCCGGCATGCCGCCGCAGCGGTGGCCAGCAGCCGCAATGCCACGCCGCGCCGCTGCTGCGCGGGCGAGACGACCACCAGCGGCACGAAGCCGTGCTCGAAAAACTCATGGTGCAGCAGCACGTAGCCGACCACCTGGCCCGCGTGCAGCGCGAGCAGGCATTGGCCCTTGCCGGCGGCCGCACGCACGGTGTCGCCCCGGCAGGCGTGGATATGCGCATACGTATCGCATGCCAGCATGGCGGGCACGTCGCCGGGCAAGGCCACGCGGGTGATGATCGGGTCTGCTTCCGTTCTGTTTTCCATGGCGCTCCTTTTTCTCCAGATGCCGAGTGTGCCAAAACCGTGTCGTTTTGTAAAACAGCCGCCATCCAGCCTAGCTGCCCAGTGCGCGGCCTAGTCACTTTTGCCGATGCGGCTATCCAGATTGCCTTCGCAGAATGACCCTGTGGCCGATAGTGTCTTGAGCGGTCGCCACGTAAGCTGGTCGGGACGGCTGGCCAGACGGCCAGTGCATTCATGGAGAAACATCGTGGCTACCCTAGATGGCACCAACAAGAACAGTAACAACAATCCCCAGGCGGTTGAACCAGGCAGGCGGCGCAAGCAGGCGTCCGTGCTGGTCAGCAGTACCTTTGCCTTCACCATCTGCTTCGCGATATGGATGATGTTTGCCGTACTTGGCATCCCCATCAAGACCAGTCTGGGCTTGAGCGAAACGCAATTCGGCCTGCTGGCCGCCATGCCCGTGCTGACGGGCTCCCTCGTGCGCGTGCCGCTAGGCATCTGGACGGACAAATACGGCGGACGCCGCGTCTTCTTCTGGCTGATGCTGGCCAGCGTGCTGCCCATTTACCTGATCGCCTACGCTACCGCCTACTGGCATTTCCTCTTGCTCGGCATGTTCGTCGGCCTGGCGGGCGGTTCTTTTTCCGTCGGCACGCCCTATGTGGCGCGCTGGTACGAGAAGGAGCGCCGCGGCCTGGCCATGGGCATCTTCGGCGCCGGCAATTCCGGTTCCGCGCTGACCAAGTTCGTCGCCCCCGGCATCGTTGCCGCCTTCGGCTGGCAGATGCTGCCCAAGGTGTATGCGGTAACCATGCTGGCCACGGCCATCATCTTCTGGCTGTTTTCGTACACGGACAAATCGCATCTGGCGCCATCGGGCGAAAGTTTTACGCAGCAGATGAAAGTGCTGAAGGACCCGCGCGTATGGCGCTACTGCCAGTACTACTCGGTGGTGTTTGGCGGCTACGTGGCGCTGGCCCTGTGGATGACGAAGTACTACGTGGCCGAATACGGCTTCGATTTGAAACACGCGGCGCTGCTGGCCGCCTGCTTCTCGCTGCCGGGCGGCGTGCTGCGCGCCGTGGGCGGCTGGATCTCCGACAAATACGGCGCGGCGAAAGTGACGTGGGCCGTGATGTGGGTGTGCTGGGTGTGCTTCTTCCTGCTCTCGTATCCGCAGACACAGATGGTGGTGGAAACCGTCACAGGGCCGCTGGCCTTCCATATCGGCCTGTCGCCACTGTGGTTCACCGTGCTGCTGTTCATCGTCGGCATCGCCATGGCCGTAGGCAAGGCGTCCGTGTTCAAGTTCATCGGCGATGACTTTTCCCACAATATCGGCGCCGTCTCGGGTGTCGTCGGCCTGGCCGGCGGCTTGGGCGGCTTCATCCTGCCCGTGATGTTCGGCGCCCTGGTGGATTTGACGGGCGTGCGTTCGAGCGCCTTCATGCTCCTGTACGGCACCGTCTGCGTCTCCCTCGTCTGGATGCATTTCTCGTTCAAGCCGCAAGCGGCGGCACCCACTACTCAACCTGCAGGAGCAACGCTGTGAACAAACCAATGAGCAGATACATGATCAATACCTGGGAGCCGGAAACCCCGAGCTTCTGGCAAAGCACGGGCAAGGCCACGGCCGCGCGCAATCTGTGGATTTCGATTCCCGCGCTGCTGCTGGCATTCGCCGTGTGGATGGTGTGGAGCGTAGTGGTTGTGAACCTGCCCAACATCGGCTTCACCTACAGTAACAACCAGCTGTTCTGGCTGACGGCCTTGCCGGGCCTGTCCGGCGCCACCTTGCGCATCTTTTACTCGTTCATGGTGCCGATCTTCGGCGGGCGCCGCTGGACGGCCATTTCCACCGGCTCGCTGCTGATTCCCGCCATCGGCATCGGCCTGGCCGTGCAGGACGTGAACACGGGCTACCCGACCATGCTGATCCTGGCCTTGCTGTGCGGCTTCGGCGGCGGTAATTTCGCCTCGTCGATGGCCAACATCAGCTTTTTCTACCCGAAAGCCAGCAAGGGTTTCGCGCTGGGCATGAATGCGGGCCTGGGCAACCTGGGCGTGTCGGTGGTGCAGTTCGTCGTGCCGCTGGTGATCACCTTTGCCGTCTTCGGTGCCTGGGGCGGCGAGTCGCTCACCTGGGTGAAAAATGGCGTGAGCAAGGAAATGTGGCTGCAAAACGCGGGCTTCATCTGGGTGCCGTTCATTGCGTTGTCAACCTTGCTGGCCTGGTTCGGCATGAATGACTTGGCCTCGGCCAAGGCCTCGTTCTCGGAGCAGGCCGTGATCTTCAAGCGCAAGCACAATTGGCTCATGTGCTGGCTGTACACGGGCACCTTCGGCTCCTTCATCGGTTATTCGGCCGCCTTTCCGCTGCTGATCAAGATCCAGTTCCCCGATGTGAACCCGCTCGATTACGCCTTCCTCGGCCCCCTCGTCGGTGCCCTGGCGCGCGTGGCCGGCGGCGTAATTTCCGACAAGCTGGGCGGTGCCAGAGTCACCCTGTGGTCCTTCCTCCTGATGATAGGCGCCGTGCTGGGCGTGCTGTACTTCATGCCGCAAGCCGGAGTGGGTGGCAGTTTCAACGGCTTCTTCTGGATGTTCATGCTGCTGTTCGCCGGCACCGGCATCGGCAACGCCTCGACTTTCCGCATGATCCCCGTGATCTTCCTGACGGAACACCAGCGCGCGGCGGCAGGCAAGGGCAAGGCGGCGCAGGAGCAAGCCATCGTCGACGCCAACAAGGAAGGCGCCGCTGTCCTGGGCTTCACGTCGGCCGTGGCGGCCTACGGCGCCTTCTTCATCCCGAAAAGCTACGGCACCTCGATCGCGCTGACGGGCAGCCCGGACGCGGCCCTGTGGTGCTTCATCGGCTTTTATGTCAGCTGCATCGCGATCACCTGGTGGTGCTATGCGCGCAAGAATGCGGCTATGCCTTGCTAGTTAGCGTCAGAACGCCGGGCGAGTCCTGCTTGCCCGGCGTTGAACACCGTAAGAGGTAGTCATGGAAGAACTGGAAAAATTCGTCAACGGCTTCAGCCTGTTTCAGCAGCAGTATTTCAGCGAGCCGCAAACCCTGTACGACAACCTGCGCGATGGCCAGCACCCGAGCACCTTGCTGATCGGCTGCTGCGATTCGCGCGTCGACCCGATGCTGCTGACAGGCAGCGACCCGGGCGACATGTTCGTCGTGCGCAATATCGCCAACCTGGTGCCGCCTTGCACGCCGGAGGCGCCGCCCGGTGTCAGTTCGGCCATCGAGTTCGCCGTCTGCAAGCTCGAAGTGGCCAGGGTCATCGTGCTGGGCCATGCGCGCTGCGGCGGCATCCGCGCGCTGCTGCAGCCGCAGCCGCGCGCGCAAGACCAGGAAACGGACTTCGTGGGGCAGTGGATGCGCATCGCCGAACCGGTGGCGCAGCGCGTGCGGCGGGAACTGGCGCACCGCTCATCGGAAGAGCAGCACCATGCGTGCGAACTGGCCAGCATTTTGCAGTCGCTCGACAACCTGCTGACCTACCCGTGGCTCAAGCGCAGGGTGGAGCAGGGGGCATTGAAATTGCATGGCTGGTATTTCGACATCGACAGCGGCGCCCTGATGGCCTATTCGGCGCGCCAGCAGCAGTTTTTGCCGCTCGTGTGCCCGATAGAGCGGGCGCGGCATTTGCATGAGCGCCCTTGGCCGGATGCAGGCAGGTAGCTTGGATTAGCGTAGCGTAATCCAACAAGGCACCGTCAACAATGTGTCGGATTACGCGTGGCGCTGCCGCGCTAATCCGACCTACGTCACTCTACATCAGTCATGTACGTTGGATCAGGCCGCAGGCCGTCATCCAACAGGGCGCCGCCAGCAAGGCGTCGGATCAGGCCGCAGGCCGTCATCCGACAAATTTCCTCAGCTAAAACGCAACAAATCCCCGCTGCGGTCGAACGCCAGCAGGCTGTCGATGCGGCCTTGCTCGATGGCCGTCACCATGGCGCGCAGGGGCGCTTCGCAATCCTGCGGCGCGGGCGGCTGGCCTTCCTTGCCCGCCAGGCCCGCCACGAAGACCACGTCCCAGTGCGTCTGCATCTGTGTCGATTCCTCTTTCAATGTCTCGAAGCTGTCCAGTTCATCGGGCAGCTTGTCGGCGCACATCACGGGCGTGAGCGATTTGCCCTGGCCGCCAGGCTGGGCCTGCGCCTGGGTAAAGGTGAACAGCAGGCGCTGCGGCTGTTGCTGGCTGCGGGCGCTGTGCAGCAGGCTGGCGTAGTCGGTAATGGACATGGTTTTCTCCTGGTTGATTGATGGTGATTGCGATGGCGACAGGTATACCGCAGCGCGCGCGCCGCGCCCATAGGCACAAGTGACTAGCCGGGTGACTAGCCATGTAAGCATTCCTGGTGCGCGAAACCGACTTCTTGCCAATACCGTGGCGTGGGGCGCATCGCTAGACTGGTTGCATCGACGCTAGGGCCATCCGGCTAATAGCGTTTTAATGACCTGGCGCCGCTGCCCGCGGCGCATTGTGGAGGTAGCATGAGTCACTTTCTGGACCGTCTGAAGTTTTTTAGCAAGCCCGCCGAACCGTTCTCGAACGGCCATGGCACCGTGGTCGATGAAGACCGCACGTGGGAAAACGCCTACCGCCAGCGCTGGCAGCATGACAAGATCGTGCGTTCCACGCATGGCGTGAACTGCACCGGCTCGTGCAGCTGGAAGGTGTATGTCAAGAATGGCCTGATCACCTGGGAAACCCAGCAGACCGATTACCCGCGCACGCGGCCCGACCTGCCCAACCACGAGCCGCGCGGCTGCCCGCGCGGCGCCAGCTATTCCTGGTATGTGTATTCGGCGCAGCGCGTGAAATATCCGATGGTGCGCGGCCGCCTGATGGAAATGTGGCGCGAAGCGCGCAAGACCATGGACCCCGTCACGGCCTGGGACTGGATCAGCCAGGACGAGGAACGCTCGAAACAATATAAATCGATCCGCGGCCTGGGCGGCTTCGTGCGCGCCAGCTGGGATGAAACGAATGAAATCATCGCCGCCGCGAATGCGCTGACGATCAAGAAATACGGCCCGGACCGCATCATCGGCTTTTCGCCGATTCCAGCCATGTCCATGGTCAGCTACGCGTCCGGCACGCGCTACCTGTCGCTGATCGGCGGCGTGGCCCTGAGCTTTTATGACTGGTACTGCGACTTGCCACCGGCCAGCCCGCAAGTGTGGGGCGAGCAGACGGACGTGCCGGAATCGGCCGACTGGTACAACTCGACCTATCTGATGGTGTGGGGTTCGAACGTGCCGATGACGCGCACGCCGGACGCCCACTTCTATACGGAAGTGCGCTACAAGGGCACGAAAACCGTCGCCATCTCCCCCGACTATGGCGAAATGGTGAAGTTCGGCGACATCTGGCTGGCGCCGAAGCAGGGCACGGACGCCGCGCTGGCGCTGGCCATGGGCCACGTCATCCTCAAGGAATTCCACTCGGAAGGGCAGAGCGCCTACTTCCGCGACTATGCGCGCCAGTACACGGACTTCCCCATGCTGGTGCTGCTCAAGGAGCATAACGGCACCCTCGTACCCGACTACTTCCTGCGCGCTTCGCACCTGGACAACAACCTCGACGAAACGAATAACCCGGAATGGAAAACCCTGGTCATCGACGAGACCACGGGCGCCATCACGGCGCCGGCCGGCTCCATCGGCTTCCGCTGGGGCGAGTCGGGCAAGTGGAACCTGGAGCAAAAGGCCGGCGGCAGCGGCGCGCCCATCGTGCCGATGCTCTCCATGATCAACGACAGCGACGCCGTCACGGAAGTGGGCTTTGCCTACTTCGGCGGCAAGGATGCGTCCGACATGCTGCTGCGCAAGGTGCCGGTGAAAACCATCCGCCTGGCCGACGGCACGACGGGCCTGGTCACCACCGTGTTCGACCTGACCCTGGCCAACTACGGCATCGACCGTGGCCTCGGCGGCGCCAACGTGGCGGAAAGCTATGACGACGACGTGCCGTACACCCCCGCATGGCAAGAAAAGCACACGGGCGTGAAACGCGCCGACGTCATCACCGTGGCGCGCCAGTTTGCGGAAAACGCGGATCAGACGCGTGGCAAGAGCATGGTCATCGTCGGTGCCGGCCTGAATCACTGGTACCACATGGACATGACCTACCGCGGCATCATCAACATGCTGATGATGTGCGGCTGTATCGGCCAGTCGGGCGGCGGCTGGGCCCACTACGTGGGCCAGGAGAAACTGCGTCCGCAAACGGGCTGGACGCCATTGGCCTTCGCCCAGGACTGGGTGCGTCCGATGCGCCAGATGAACGGCACCTCGTTCTTCTATGCGCACACCAGCCAGTGGCGCCACGAAAAGCTGGAAACGGGCGACATCGCCTCGCCATCGGCGGCCGGCGGCACGGGCGACCTGACCCTGCTCGACTACAACGCCAAGGCCGAGCGCATGGGCTGGCTGCCATCGGCACCGCAGCTGCAAACCAATCCGCTGGAAGTGGCCAGGGCCGCCGCCGCCGCAGGCCAGAAGCCGGCCGCGTATGCGCTCGACCAGATCAAGGCGGGCCAGCTGCAGTTTTCGTGCGACGACCCGGACAATCCGGCCAACTTCCCGCGCAATATGTTCGTGTGGCGCTCGAATATCCTCGGCAGCTCGGGCAAGGGCCACGAGTACTTCCTGAAATACCTGCTCGGCACGCAAAACGGCTTGCTCAGCGATGAAGACGACTGCCTCACGCCGAAACAGGTGAAAGTGCGCCCGGCCGCCGAAGGCAAGCTCGATCTGCTGGTGGTACTGGACTTCCGCATGTCGACGACCTGTTTGTATGGCGACGTGGTGCTGCCGACGGCCACCTGGTACGAAAAAGACGATCTGAATACGTCGGACATGCATCCGTTCATCCATCCGCTGTCCGAAGCCGTGCAACCGCTGTGGCAATCGAAGTCGGACTGGGAAATTTACAAGGGCATCGCCGAGAAATTCTCGGAAATCGGCGGCGAGCTGCTGGGCACCCAGCAAGACATCATCCTCACGCCGCTGATGCACGACACGCCCGGTGAGTTGGGCCAGCCTTTCGATCCCAAGGATTGGCGCGCCGGCGAATGCGCCGCGATTCCCGGCAAGACGATGCCGAACATGACGGTGGTCGAGCGTAATTACCGCGACGTCTACAAGAAATTCACGTCGATCGGCCCGCTGCTGGAAACCATCGGCAATGGCGGCAAGGGCATTTCCTGGAAAACCGGGCATGAAGTGGACGTCCTGCGCGGCATCAACCGCACGGTGCTGGAAGAGGGCGTGTCGCAGGGCCAGCCGCGCCTGGATACGGCCATCGATGCTGCCGAAATGATTCTGTCGCTGGCGCCGGAAACGAATGGCCACGTGGCCGTGAAAGCCTGGGCCGCGCTGTCCTCCATCACGGGCCGCGACCATACGCACCTGGCGCTGCCGCGCGAACATGACAGCATCCGCTTCCGCGATGTGCAGGCGCAGCCGCGCAAAATCATTTCCTCGCCCACCTGGTCGGGACTGGAAAGCGAAGAAGTCAGCTACACGGCCGGCTATACCAACGTGCATGAACTGATCCCTTGGCGCACCCTGACGGGCCGCCAGCAGTTCTACCAGGATCATTTGTGGATGCGCGATTTCGGCGAGGGACTGTGCGTGTACAAGCCGGCGATCAATACGAAGACGACCGAAGCGCTGCTGGGCACCAAGCCGAACGGCAACAAGGAACTGGCGCTGAACTTCCTCACACCGCACCAGAAGTGGGGCATCCACTCCACGTATTCGGACAACCTGCGCATGCTGACGTTGTCGCGCGGCGGACCGCACGTGTGGCTGTCGGAGACGGACGCGCAAGCTGCCGGCATCGTCGACAACGACTGGATCGAAGTGTTCAACGTGAATGGCAGCCTGACGGCGCGCGCCATCGTCAGCCAGCGCATCCCGGCCGGCATGACGATGATGTACCACGCCCAGGAAAAGATCATCAACGTGCCTGGCGCGGAGATGACGGGCAAGCGGGGCGGCATCCACAACTCGGTGACGCGGGCCGTGCCCAAGCCGACGCACATGATCGGCGGCTACGCCCAGCTGGCCTACGGCTTCAATTACTACGGCACGGTGGGCTCCAACCGCGATGAATTCGTATTGGTGCGCAAGATGAACAAGGTTGACTGGCTTGAAGGCCCGTTGCAGGAAGAAGGAGCATAGTATGAAAATCAGAGCGCAAATCGGCATGGTGCTGAACCTGGACAAGTGCATCGGCTGCCACACCTGTTCCGTCACCTGCAAGAACGTGTGGACCAGCCGCGACGGCGTCGAGTACGCATGGTTCAACAACGTGGAAACCAAGCCCGGCATCGGCTATCCGAAGCAGTGGGAAAACCAGGACAAGTGGAATGGCGGCTGGCGCCGCACGGATGCGGGCAAGATCGAGCCGCGCCAGGGCAGCCGTCTGAAAATCCTGGCCAATATCTTCGCCAATCCGAACCTGCCCGCCATCGACGAGTACTACGAGCCGTTCACCTACGACTACGAGCACCTGCAAAGCGCGCCGCTGTCGCAGACGCCGCCGACGGCCCGTCCGATCTCCGTGCTGACGGGGAAAAAGATGGAAAAAATCGAGTGGGGTCCGAACTGGGAAGATGACCTGGGCGGCGAGTTTGCCCAGCGCAGCAAGGATAAGCTGTTCGACAATATGCAGAAGGAGATGTACGGCACCTTCGAGAACACCTTCATGATGTACTTGCCGCGCCTGTGCGAGCATTGCCTCAACCCGACCTGCGTGGCGTCCTGCCCGTCCGGCTCCGTGTACAAGCGCGAAGACGACGGTATCGTGCTGATCGACCAGGACAAGTGCCGCGGCTGGCGCATGTGCATCTCCGGTTGCCCGTACAAGAAGATTTACTACAACTGGTCGTCCGGCAAGGCGGAGAAGTGCACGTTCTGCTTCCCCCGCATCGAAGCGGGCCAGCCTACCGTGTGCTCGGAAACGTGCGTGGGCCGCATCCGCTACCTGGGCGTGCTGCTGTACGACGCCGACAAGATCGAGGCTGCCGCCTCGGTGCCGCAGGAGCAGGACCTGTACCAGGCGCAGCTCGACCTGTTCCTCGATCCGCACGACCCGGCCATCATCGCCGAGGCGCGCCGCCAGGGCATTCCCGACCTGTGGCTGGAAGCGGCCGTCAAGTCGCCCGTCTACAAGATGGCCGTCGAGTGGAAAGTGGCGTTCCCGCTGCATCCCGAGTACCGCACCTTGCCGATGGTGTGGTACGTTCCGCCCCTGTCGCCGATCCAGGCGGCTGCGGAATCGGGCAAGCTGGGCGTGAACGGCATGCTGCCGGATACGCAAAGCCTGCGCATTCCCGTGCAGTATCTGGCCAATCTGCTGACGGCCGGCGACCAGCCGCCCATCGTCACGGCGCTGGACCGCATGCTGGCCATGCGTGCCTACATGCGCAGCAAGACGGTGGACAAGGTGGAAAACCTCACGGTCCTGAAGCAGGTGGGCTTGAGCAAAGCGCAGGTGGAGGACATGTACCACATCATGGCCATCGCCAATTACGAAGACCGCTTCGTCATCCCCAGCAGCCACAAGGAAATGGCCGAGGACAGCTTCAACGAGAAGGGTTCGTGCGGCTTCAGCTTCGGCAACGGCTGCTCGGACGGCACCAGCGAACCGACCTTGTTCGGCAAGAAAAAACACGGTTCGGCCATCTTCATGCAGATGCCGAAGTCGCGCAAAACGGCGCCAGGCGCTTAAGGAGCTGATATGGAACACGCTATGCATCACTACCAAATCCTCTCGCGCCTGCTGCTGTATCCGGAGCCCGAGCTGATCGCCCACCTGCCGCAGCTGGACGCCGCGCTGGCGGCCGTACCGGAACAGCACGCGCTGTTGCGGTCCTTGCTGGCGCACCTGGCAAGCAGCAGCCTGATCGACCTGCAGCAGCAGTACGTGGCCACGTTCGACCGCAATCCGTCGCACTCGCTGCATCTGTTCGAGCATATCCACGGCGAATCGCGCGACCGGGGCCAGGCCATGGTCGACCTGATGGAGGAATACAAGCGCCACGGCCTGCAAATGGTGGGCGACGACTTGCCCGACTTCGTGCCCCTGTTCCTGGAATTCCTGGCGCAGCTGGACAAGGCAGCTTCGGCGCCGCTGCTGGGCGACGCCGTCCACGTGCTGGCGCACATCGGCCGCAAGCTGACGGCCAACGGCAGCCCGTATGCGCCCGTCTTCACGGTGCTCGAACGCCTGAGCCCCGTGGCGGCGGAAATGCTGGCCGAACCGCCGGTGCGCGACATGGATGAAGCGCTGGAAACCTTCGGTCCCGGTGCGGACGGCGTCGAGCCGCTGCTGCGCCAAGGTCCAGGCCAAGTTCCGGGCGGCGTCCATCCCGTGCATTTTCACCCGCAGCCGCGGCGCGCTGCCTAATTGGCCGCTTGCGCCCGCATGAGGAGAGTACATCATGAGTAATTATCTGCATCAATTTGTGTATGGCATTTATCCATACATCGCGCTGGCCATCTTTTTCCTGGGTAGCCTGATCCGTTTCGACCGCGAGCAATACACGTGGAAGTCCGATTCCAGCCAGCTGCTGCACCGTGGCAGCCTGCGTCTGGGCAACATCCTGTTCCACATCGGCATCATCGGCCTGCTGTTCGGCCATGCTGCCGGCTTGCTGACCCCCGTCTGGGTATGGGATACCCTGGGCGTGTCGCACAGCCTGAAGCAGGGCGTGGCCATGGCGGCCGGCGGCGTGATGGGCGGCCTGTGCCTGGTCGGCATCCTGATCCTGCTGGTGCGCCGCTTCAGTAACGACCGGCTGCGCACCGTCACCACGGCCGGCGACAAGCTGGTGATGCTGTGGATTCTGCTGACCTTGCTGCTGGGCCTGTCGTCGATCTTCGTCTCCGCTTCGCACATGGATGGCCACATGATGGTCTTGCTGATGAACTGGGCGCAGCACATCGTGACCTTCCGTGGTGACGCGGCCAGCTTCATCGTCGATGCGCCGCTGGTGTTCAAGCTGCACCTGTTCATGGGCATGTCGCTGTTCGTCATCTTCCCGTTCACCCGCCTGGTGCACGTGTGGAGCGGCTTTGGCGCCATCGGGTACCTGGGCCGCGCTTACCAACTGGTGCGCCGCCGCTAAAAAAACGCCATGAAAAATCTGCTGCGCGCAGCGATTTGCAGCCTCCGATGCTCGCTGTGCATCCGCACAGCTGCGCTTCTCAGCCGCAACTCATCCCCGCTCGCGACGATTTTTCAGGCTACTTATGGAAGGAAAGCAAGATGGGAATCTCCGTCAATGGCATCGATATCGACGATGCCGACATCGCGCAGGAACTGCCGCATCACGATGGTGCCGGCAACCCTTTGAAACAGGCCGTGCATGAACTGGTGCTGCGCCGGCTGCTGCTGGACGAAGCCGACCGCCTGGGCGTGCAGGGCGGCAGCGAGGATGACCGCATCGAAGCGCTGTTCGCGCAGGAAGTGCGCGTGCCGCCCGCCGACGACGCGGCTTGCCGCAGCTTTTATGCGCAGCGCCCGCAGCTGTTTTGCAGCGGGGCGCTGGTCGAGGCGCGCCACATCCTGTTCCAGGTGACGCCCGAGGCGCCTTTGGCACTGCTGCGCACGACGGCGCAAGCCGTGCTCGACGCCTTGAAACTGGCGCCCGAACGCTTTGGAGAACTGGCGGCGCAGTATTCGAACTGCCCGTCTGGCGCCCTGGGGGGGAATCTGGGCCAGCTGTCGCCGGGCCAGAGCGTGCCGGAGTTCGACGCGCTGCTGTTCCGCCTGGAAGCGGGCGCGCTGGCCGGCCATCTGCTGGAAACGCGCTTTGGCTACCACATCGTGCAAGTGCTGCGCCGGGTCGAAGGCCAGGCCATCGCCTACGAGGCCGTGCAGGCGCAGATCGCCGACCGCCTGTCGCGCGCCGCCTGGCAACGGGCCGTGCACCAGTATCTGCACTTGCTGGTGGGGCGCGCCGAGATCGCCGGCATCGAGCTCGAAGGCGCGGTCAGCCCGCTGGTTCAGTAGGTAGAAATGCGTAGGCCGAAAGGCGTAGGCCGCTAGGCCTTCTGGGGCACAGCCAGATCGTGCCCCAGCCTTTACAATCAAGGAAGAAACAGGAGTAGCGTCATGGGGTGCGTCAAGTTGCAGGACCGTTTTGGCCGTTCGATCGATTATGTGCGGCTGTCCGTCACCGATCGCTGCGATTTGCGCTGCAGTTACTGCATGCCCAAGGGCTTTCGCGGTTTCGAGGAGCCGAAGGACTGGCTGACGTTCGACGAGATCGAGCGCCTGATAGGCATCTTCGTGCGTCTCGGCACGCGCCGGGTGCGCTTGACGGGCGGCGAACCGCTGTTGCGGCGCAATCTGCCCGAGCTGGCGCGCAAGCTGACGGCGCTGCCCGGTTTGCAGGATCTGTCGCTGTCGACGAATGCCACGCAATTGGGCAAGCACGCCGTGGCCTTGCGCGCGGCGGGCGTGGACCGCATCAATGTCAGCCTGGACTCTCTCGACCGTGCCTGCATGCAGCAGATCACGGGACGCGACAGCCTGCAACCGATTCTCGATGGCCTGATGGCGGGCAAGGCGGCCGGTTTCGACCCAATCAAGATCAATATGGTGGCCATGCGCGGCGTCAATGACGGCCAGATCGAGGCCATGGCGGCCTTCTGCATCGAGCAGCAGTTCATCCTGCGCCTGATCGAAGCCATGCCCATGGGCAGCACGGGCCGCAATGCCAGCTACATGCCGCTGGGCCCCGTGCGCGAAAGCCTGGCTGCGCGTTTCGGCCTGGTGCCGCAAGCGGCCGAACTGGGCGGCGGGCCGGCGCGTTACCTGGCGACAGCGGATGGGCTTTCCAGCATCGGTTTCATCACGCCCATGTCGCAGCATTTTTGCGCCAGTTGCAACCGCGTGCGTCTGTCCGTCGATGGTACCCTGTATTTGTGCCTGGGCCAGGAAGAGAAATTCGCCCTCGGCCCCATGCTGCGCGGCGGCGCCACGGATGCGGAGATCGAGGCGGCGATCCGCGCCGCCATCGAACTCAAGCCGCAGCAGCATGATTTCAATACGCAGCCGGATAAAATTATCCGCTTCATGGCGCAGACGGGTGGCTAGGATGGACACCTGGCCGAACCTACTGCGCGTCGCGCTTTGCGGCCGGCGATGCTCACCCTACTAGAGTACGGTTGCGCTTCTCGGCCACAAATCACTGCCGCTCGCTACGGTTTTGCCAGGTGCCGTGGCGCTTGGGGTGCGCTTGTTAAAGCAAAAGGATCTATGAAATTCAAGGCGATGTTTTCCTCCTGGCAGAAGCTGTCGACCAAGATCGTCGGCGCGCTGCTGCTCATGCTGATGCTGGCCTTGAGTGCCATCGGCTGCACCCTGTTCCTGTCGTGGCAGCTCGAAGGCAGTTCGGCCGCCATCAACGAGACGGGCCGGCTGCGCATGCAGACCTACCGCCTGACCCTGCTGATCGCCAGCGACGCCCGCGTGCAGGCGCAGCAGCAGGCGCTGCTGATCGACGACACCTTGGCCAAGATCGGCCATGGCGACCCGCAGCGGCCCTTGTTCCTGCCCCCGAGCGCCACCATCAAGACGGAATTCGAACGCATCGGCCTGGCCTGGCGCAGTTCCTTGCGTCCGGCGGCGCTGGCGGCCGATTCCAGCATCAAGGCACGCCAGTTCGAGCATGAAGCCGATGCCTTTGTCGGCCAGGTCGATCAACTGGTGCGCCTGATCGAGCACGATAGCGAGCAGCGCACCTTCTGGCTGCGCGCTTCGCAGATGGTGCTGCTGGCCATGGCCATCCTCGGCACGGTCAGCATGATCTACCTGATGTTCATGCTGATCATCGAGCCTGTCACGCGCCTGCGCCTGGGCATGCAGCGCATGAAGGAGCGCGATTTCAGCGTGCGCCTGGCCGTCGAAAGCAATGATGAATTCGGCCAGCTGGCCAGTGGCTTCAACCAGATGGCCGACCGCCTGCAGGCGCTGTACGGCAACCTGGAAGAGGGCGTGCGCAGCAAGACGGCGACGCTCGAATACCGCAACCGCGAGCTGGCGCTGCTGTACGAAAGCGCGGCCTTTTTGCAGCGCCCGCAGCCGCTGGAAGATATCTGCGGCGGCTTCATGCAGCGCATCGTCGATTATTTCGAGGCCGATGGTTCGACCGTGCGCGTGCTCGACGCCGAGCGCGGCAACCTGCACATGGTGGTGCACACGGGCCTGTCCGAGGAACTGGTGGCATCGGAACACTGCCTGAAGGTGGGCGACTGCCTGTGCGGCACGGCCGTCGAGATGAAGGTGGCCAAGGTGCACGACATGCGCCGCATCGACCGCGCGCATGAACTGAAATGCCACCGCGAGGGCTTTGCCACCGTGTCCGTCTTCCACATCCACGCCCACGAACAGCACCTGGGCTTCTTCAACCTGCATTTCCGCCATGCGCGCGTGTTTTCCGCACGTGAACTGGCCTTGCTGGAAACCCTGGGCCAGCTGCTGGGCATCGCCCTGGAAAACCTGCGCCTGGCCGCGCGCGAACGCGAAATGGCCATCTCCGAAGAGCGCAACCTGGTGGCGCAAGGACTGCATGACAGCATCGCGCAAAGCCTCAATTTCCTCAACTTGCAGGTGCAGATGCTTGACGACTCCGTGCGCAACGCGCGTTTCGAGGAAGTGGCCGGTATCGTGCCGGCCCTGCATGCCGGCGTGAAGGAGAGCTACGAAGACGTGCGCGAGCTGCTGGCGAATTTCCGCAGCCGCCTGATGGAAGACGATTTGATCGGCTCTCTGCGCGCGGCGCTGGAAAAATTCCGCCGCCAGACGGGCATCGCCGCCGACCTGCTGGCCGATGTCGATGGCGCGCCGTTCCCCCGCGAACAGCAATTGCAGCTATTATTCATCGTGCAGGAAGCGTTGTCGAACATCCGCAAGCACGCGCAGGCGAGCCACGTCGAAGTGCGCCTGGCCGATGACCAGGACTTCACCTTGACGATCAGCGACAACGGCGTGGGCTTCGATGCCGCCACCGTCCTGGAAAAAGGCGACAGCCATGTCGGCATCCACATCATGCGCGAACGCGCGCAGCGCATCGAGGCCACGTTCGACGTGCATGCCTGCCCTGGCGGCGGCACCACCGTCGAACTGCATTTGTCGCGCGGGCAGCGGCGCGCCGCCTAAGTAACTATCTGAAAGTAAAAAATGGAGACACCCGATAAGCCGATCACCGTCATGCTGGTGGACGACCACGCGCTGTTCCGCAGCGGCATACGCTCGCTGCTGCAGCGCCATACCGATTTTTCCGTGGTGGGCGAGGCGGCCGACGGCGTGGAAGGCATCAAGCGCGCCATCCAGCTGCAGCCCGACGTGGTGCTGCTGGATCTGAACATGGCCGGCATGTCGGGCGTGGAAGCGCTGCAGCTGATGCAGCACGACTGCCCCGACACGGCCATCGTCATGCTCACCGTGTCCGAAGACGCCGACGACCTGGCCACGGCCCTGCGCGCGGGCGCCTGCGGCTATCTGATCAAGAATATCGACGCCGACTACCTGGTGCGCGCCATCCGCCGCGCGGCCGCCGGCGAGGTCGTCATCGCCGAAGCCATGACGGGCAAGCTGGTGGCGCAGCTGCAGGCGGGCACGCGGCGCGAGGAACCGGTGTCGGAACTCGACAAGCTGACGCCGCGCGAAAAGGAGATCATCGACTGCCTGTCGCGCGGCGAGAGCAACAAGGGCATCGCCCGCACCCTGGATCTGGCGGAAAGCACGGTCAAGATCCACGTGCAGAACGTGCTGAAGAAACTGAATTTGAACAGCCGCGTGCAGGCTGCCGTGTATGCGGTGGAGCACCGGCAGGGCAAGTAGCCCGAGATAGCTGGGGTCTGACCCGGCGGGTCAGACCCCATACCCGCCGGGTCAGACCCCATGGCCGCCGCCACGTAGTGGTCTAGTGCTTTTTGCCTATGCCTGGCTTTGCGCTTTTAAAGTAGTATATTGAATATATCTTTAAACGCGAGCACATCATGGCCCTTATCCCCATCAGCGAAGCCACCCGTCCCGAGCACAGCAAACGCGCCGCCCCCTGGCATGCGGCACATCCCGTCTGGCAGCTGGGCTTCCGCCCGTTCTACCTGCTGGCCGCGCTGTTCGCGGCCGTCAGCATTCCGCTGTGGCTGGCCAGCTACCTTGGCTTGCTGCCGGACGGCCTGCAAGCGGGGCTGGGCTGGCACATGCATGAGATGGTCTTCGGCTTCGCCGTGGCCGTCGTCGTGGGCTTTTTATACACGGCGGGGCGCAACTGGACGGGCTTGCCTACGCCGCACGGCGCGCCGCTGATGGCGCTGGCGGCACTGTGGCTGGCGGCACGCATCGCCATGCTGTGCGGCCCCGGCCTCGTGGCGACGCTGCTGGACTGGCTGTTCCTGCCGCTGGCCGCCTGGCCCTTGTACCGCGTGCTGCGCCGCTCGGGCAATACGCGCAACCTGTTCCTTGTCGGCTTGCTGGCGTTGCTGGCGCTGGCCAATGGCCTGTACCACGCTGCCGTGCTGGACTGGCTGCCACTGTCGCTGTTCATCCCCGTGCAGGCGGCCATTTTGATCATCGTGCTGATCGAATCGGTGCTCGGCGCCAGGGTCATTCCCATGTTTACGCGCAATGGCGCGCCGGGCAGCGCGCCCGTGGCCAGCCCGCGGCGGGCCTTGATTGCCGTGGTCTGCATGGCGGCGGCCGGCATCGCCTGGCTGGCGGGCGCGCCA
>NZ_NRDQ01000147.1 GCF_002878455.1 Janthinobacterium sp. AD80 | reverse complement strand
TGCGGCGGTGTCGGAGCTTGCCGCCGCCACCGCGCGCTGCGCTTCGGGCAGCAGGGCGATGTCGGCTGGCTGCACCTTGCCGGCCAGGTAGTCCGCATACGCGCGGTCGGCCGGCGTGGCGTCGGCGCGCAGCGCTTCGAAGCCCGTGCAATCCTCGAAGACCAGGCTGGCCACGCGCGTGGCGCAGCGCAGCAGTTCGACCCGCGCGATCAGATCGATCTTGCCGGTGGAACCGACCTGCGCGCGCGCGCGCTGGAATTCCGTCTGTTCGACCAGGGCGCTGCCATTCAGGTAGGCCGCCTCAAAGCGTTCGATCGAACTTTGCGCGTTCATCTTCCAGTCCGGCACGGGCGGGCCGCTGGAGCAGGCGGCGAGGGCAGCCATGGCCATGGCCGACAGGACGATATTCAGTGTTTTCATGGCAGTGTGATCTCCGGATTGCGCTTGAACGGCCATTTGCGGTTGATTTCATTGACCAGTTGCTCGACCTTGCGCAGATTGCTTTCCACGTCGGCGCGCAGCGGGCCCAGGTCGGCCGTCGCCGCCTTGGCGTTAGCGCCCACGGCTTGCGCCTCGACCAGCACGGCGTCGACTTTTTTCAGGCTGTTGCGCGTGTCGGCCAGCAGCGCGTTCAGCTGCACGATGGTTGCCTGCGCATCCGTCATGACACCCTTTTCGCCAAACACGCGCGTGTCCGCATTTGCCACCAGGCCATCCGTGCGGCGCGCCAGCTTGTCGGCCGTGGCCAGCAGGGCGTTGGCCCGCTCGACCAGCAATTGCGACTGCTTGTCGTCGCCCGTCAGCAGGCCCATGGCGCCGCCAGGGCCGCTCAGTTTGCCCGTCACGGCCTGCACATTGCGCAAGGTGCCATCAAGCGCGGAATCGCTGCCCGTCAGGCTGGCCACGTTGTTGAGCAAATCCTTCGCCGCCGACAGCAGGCGCGGGATTTCCGCCGCCATGTCGCCCACCAGCAGGTCGCGCGTGGCGTCGTCGGGCAACTGCGGATCGGTCAGGATGCCGCTGTAGGCGCGCAGCTTGGCGCCGCCGACGATGCCCCGTTCCAGGGTGAAGATGGAGCTGGTGCGCAGCCAGTGCGCATCTTTGCGCGGCACGTCGATGATGACGCGCGCCTTGCCATCCGGCGCCAGTTCGATGCGCTGCACGCGGCCGATGGGAAAACCGGAGAAGGTCAGGTCGGCGCCCACGCCGACGCCGTCGGAATCCTCGGTCGTCAGCACCAGCGTTTGCGTGGCTTCGAAGGCGCCGCGCGCATACATCAGGTAGACGACGGAGCCGACCACCAGTACGAACATGAAGACGAGCAGGATGGCGGCCTTGAGTTCGGCGTGGCGCACGGGCGGCGGCGCGGGCAATACGGCGTCTGGCGCCGTGACGTCGGTCTGGTCGGGATTTTGCGGTTGGCTCATGGCTTCTGGCTCTGGTATGGGTGGAATCGGGATCGCTGGCGTCGGGCGGGCATCAGTAGTAATTGCCCATCAGCGAGGCCACTTCGATCAGCAGGATGACGGAAAACAGGCGCAGCATTTCGGACAGGCCGTGCGCGGCCCAGATGCGCCCGCGGCGCTTGTTCAGCTCTTCCGGATAGTAGGAAGAGGCGAGCGGAATCAGGGCCACGGCAAAGCTGAAGAAGATCACCTTGAGCATCAGGATCAGCGCCACGGCGGGATTGAAGATCTGCCCCACCACCCGCGTGTAGCCTTGCAGCGCCCATGGCGTAAAACCGTAGATGGTGAGATAGGCGAGGACCAGCGAAGTGACGCAGCTGACGATGGCCAGCATCCACACGGCGAAAATGCCGGACATCACGCGGGGAAAATACTCGCGGCGCAGCAGGTCGACGCCCTGGCGCTGCATGGTCTCGAGCACGCCACTGGAGCGCATCTGCGCGAAGGCGATGCCGTCGGGCAGGGTCAGGCGCAGGGCGACGAACAGGGCGGCCGTCAGCGGGATCAGTTCCAGCACCAGCACGCGCACCACCATTTCCAGCGCATAGCGCGACAGGCCATAGCTTTGCGCGCTGACGACGACGATGCGTATCAGCACCAGGCTGACGAGCGCACAGGCGACGCTGAACCACACCAGGTTGGGCGCCGTGTTCGACACCAGGCGGTGCGCCAGGATGGGGCGGTTGTCGCGGTTATAGCTCGATGGCGACAGCGCCAACGAAAACACCAGGATGGCGAAATGCACGAGGCGCCACCAGCTGCCCAGCCAGGCCATGGTGGCCCGGTGCAGGCGGCGCAGGCCGATGATGAGGGAGACGGATAGGGTCATCATGGCATCTTAACATTGGATGCGTTCGGCACAAGCGATTGTCCTGCCGTGCAGCCGTGCGTGGCGGCGCTATTGCTGGTCCACCTCGGCCACGCTGGCGATGATGGCGTCGGCCGCCGCGCGCACCCGCGCCGAGCGGTTCAAGTCCGCATGCATGACCAGCCACACGTCATAGCTTTCCGCCCGTTCCGGCCAGATGCGCACCAGCTGCGGATCGAGATCGGCCAGGTGGGTGGCCAGTTCGGCCACGCCCAGGCCCGCGCGCGTGGCTTCCTGCAGCATCATGGCCGAGTTCACTTCCATGGCCACCCTGGCGTTGGCGACAGCTTCGCCGGCGATCTTGTCCGCATGGCGCGGCGTGACGGAATGGTGGTAGATGACGATGTCGTGTCCGGCCAGCGCCGTGCCGCGCACGGGTTCGCCCCGCTGCGCCAGGTAGGCTTTCGAGGCATACAGGCCCAGGCTGCGCTTGACCAGGTGGCGGGAAATGAGGTCCGGGTCGGTGGGACGTACGCCGCGCACGGCCAGGTCGGCTTCGCGCCGCGTCAGGCTGGCCAGCGCCGGCGCCACGTTGAGCACGATGCGGATGTCCGGATGGGCCGCGTGCAGCCGCTGCATGGCGCGCATGACGAAATGGCTGGCCATGGTGTCGGTGGTGGCCACGCGCACCAGGCCGCATAAACGGTTGTCCACGCCCTGCATTTCGCGCTGCAGCTTGTCGGCGGCCCGTTCCATGGCTTCGGCCGCGCTGAGCGCCAGCTCGCCGGCCGGCGTGGGCACGTAGCCCGATGGCGTGCGCAGGAACAGGGTGGCGCCCAGCGACGTTTCCAGCGCGGCCAGGCGGCGCCCGCAGGTGGCCTGGTCGATGCACAGCAGGGCCGCCGCGCCGCGCAAGGTGCCGGCCCGGCCAATGGCCAGAAAGATGCGCGCGTTATCCCAGTCCATCGTTCCGTTCCTTGGTGGTTGCTGATGCATTTTTGCATCATAGCGCCGAGTTTATATCTGTTTACTGCATTGTGCAACGCTCGCATAATGGCTGCCCCGCTGTCCCTCCAAGGAAAAATCATGTCTGTCCCTACACCGCGCCGCGCGAATGGCCTGATCCTGCTGACCCTGGCGTTCGGCTTCGTCATGGCCATGATCGACGTCACGGCCGTCAACGTGGCCCTGTCCGATATCGCGCTGGACCTGGCCATCCCCCTCACGGGTCTCGTGTGGGTGGTCGACGGCTACACCCTGACGTTTGCCGCGCTGCTGCTGGCCGGCGGTGCGCTGGCCGACCGCTACGGGCCGAAAGCCGTGTACCAGGGCGGCCTGGGGGTATTCCTGCTGGGCTCCATCCTGTGCGGCGCCGCGCCCGACGGGCATTTTTTGACGGCCGCGCGCCTGCTGCAAGGGGCGGGCGCGGCCCTGTTCATGCCCAGCTCACTGAGCTTGCTGACGCACAGTTTCGACGATGAAAAAGTACGCACGCGCATGCTGGGTGCCTGGTCGGCGCTGGTGGGCGTGGCTGGCGCCTCCGGCCCCTTGATCGGCGGCATCCTCGTGCACCAGTTCGGCTGGCGCAGCGTCTTCTGGGTGAATATCCCCATCGGCGTGCTGGCCATCGTCATGGCGCAAGTGCTCTTGGCCGCGCCGGCGCGCCAGCCGCGCGATTTATCGCTGTTCAGCCATGCGCTGGGCGTGGCGGCGCTGGCGGGTCTGAGTTTTACCTTGATCGAAGGGCCCGTGCTGGGCTGGCTGTCGCCGAGTGTGCTGGCGGCGGGGGCCTTGACGGTGCTGTCGGCCGGGCAACTGCTGCGGCGCGAGCGCAGCGGCAGCCATCCGCTGTTGCCGCGTGCACTGTTTCACAGCAGCAGCTTTGGCGCGGCCAATGGCGTGGGATTCCTGATCAATTTCTGCGTCTTCGGCCAGCTGTTTTTACTCAGCCTGTTCCTGCAGCAGGCGGGCGGCGCCGATGCCTTGCAGTCGGGCTTGCGCCTGCTGCCCATGATGGCGGCCTATACGGTTGGGAATTTTCTGGCGGGAAATATCGCGGCCCGCTGTGGCACGCGCTTGCCGATGCTGGCCGGCTTGCTGGTGGGCGCCGTGATGGCCCTGCTGCTGATGGCCTTGCGCACGAGTACGCCGTACGTCTTGCTGGCGCTGGGCACGGCCGTCATGAACGTGGCCATCGGCATCGCCATTCCCGCCATGACAGCCACCGTGATGCGCGTGGCCGGCAAGCAGCATGCGAACAGCGCGGCGGCGGCCCTGAATGCCAACCGGCAAATTGGCGCGCTGGTGGGCGTGGCGCTGATCGGCAGCATCCTGCACATGGTGCCGGACTGGTCGCTGCGCTTGCCGCTGGCCTACGCGACGATCGCCGCCGCGTATGGCCTGGCAGCTGGCCTTGTCTACCGCCACGTGCATGTGCCGAAGGCGCTGGCCGCCTGACGGCTTACTGCTGGTGCTTGTTGCGCCATTCGACCAGTTCTTCGATGGTCAGGATCGGCATGCCATGCAGTTCGGCGAAGCGTTCGATAGCGTCGCCGCGCATCATGGTGCCGTCCGGATTCATCAGCTCGCACAGCACGGCGGCCGGGTTCAGGCCCGCCAGGCGCGACAGGTCGACCGAGCCTTCCGTGTGGCCACGGCGCTCGAGCACGCCGCCGGGCGCGGCGCGCAGGGGGAAGACGTGSCCAGGGCGCACCAGGTCGGCCGGCTTGGCGTGCGGGGCGATGGCGGCGCGGATGGTGGTGACCCTGTCGGCGGCCGACACACCCGTGGTGACGCCGTCGCGCGCTTCGATGGAGACGGTGAATGGCGTGCCGTAGCGGCTGCCGTTGTCCGGCGACATGGGCGGCAATTCCAGCGCGCTGACGACGTCCGTTGGCAGGCACAGGCAGACGATGCCGCTGCATTCGCGGATCAGGAGGGCCATGGTTTCATTCGTGAGTTTCTCGGCCGACAGAATCAGGTCAGCTTCGTTTTCGCGGTCGAAATCGTCGAGCAGGATGACGGGCACGCCGGCGCGCATGGCGGCCAGGGCCGATTGAATGCGACCTTCAAGGTCGTTGGAAACCAGGGTATAGCTGTTGACTAACATGGTGAAACGCTCCTCGCATCAGCGAAAAACGCAACAGGGCAAGCGAATAGACGCAACTGGCCGCATCGCCGTGGCGATGGGACATCACACTACTGCACATCTTCTTTCATCCGGACTATACCGTCGGCCCCGGAATCACACCGGATCTGCTGACCCTGCCAAACGATGCTTGACAGGCGCTCGCGGGCTTGACCGTTGCCGGTCTTACCGCCGGTGGGGAATCGCACCCCGCCCCGAAGACGTATTGTTGTGCCGATCACATGACCGGCGGCAATACTTTAGCACAGATGAAAAAAAGCGGCAGGCGATGCTTCAGTCCGGCAAAGGAGCAAGTTGCCCGGGAAAAACGGTTTTTCCTAAGCTGTTTTTAATGGCGGAAACTGGAATTCGGTGTAAGGTACGCTTACTGAATCTTACCGTAGAGAATACATGAAGCTGAGTAAATTACGCCTGGTCTCGGGCGCCGTCCTGCTGGCTTGCGCCTGCATGGCCCAGGCGGAAATCCGTTTGAGCGATCCCCTGCCAGTGGCACCAGAAGTTACCGTCGGAAAATTGCCGAATGGCTTGACCTATTACATCAAGAAAAATGCCCGTCCGGCGCAGAAAGTGGAATTGCGCCTGGTGGTCAAGGCGGGTTCCATCCTGGAAGATGACGACCAGCAAGGCCTGGCGCATTTCACCGAACACATGGCCTTCAATGGCTCCACGCATTTCAAGCGCAATGAACTGATTTCGTACCTGCAATCGATCGGCGTGAAATTCGGCGCCGACCTGAACGCTTACACGAGCTTCGATGAAACCGTTTACGTGCTGCCGATCCCGACGAACAAGAAGGGCAACCTGGAAAAAGGCTTCCTGGTGCTGGAAGACTGGGCGCACGGCTTGAAATTCAATCCGGCCGATATCAACAGCGAGCGCGGCATCGTGCTGGAAGAGGCGCGCCTGGGCAAGGGCGCCGGCGACCGCATGAACAAGGTGCTGTATCCGAAGCTGCTGAACGGTTCGCGCTATGCGGAACGCATGCCGATCGGCAAGGAATCCGTGCTGAAAACCTTCAAGCCGGAAGCCATCAAGCGTTTCTACAAGGACTGGTACCGTCCCGACCTGATGGCCGTGATGGTGGTGGGAGACGTGGAACCGAAGCAGGCCGAAGCGATGATACGCCAGCATTTCGGCAAGCTGAAGAACCCCGCGCAACCGCGCCCGCGCGTGTACGCGGAAGTGCCGCAGCGCTCGCAGACGGAAGCGCTGGTGATCACGGACAAGGAAGCGGCGGACGATAGCGTATTCATCCGCTACCCGATCCGCCCGGCGCAGGAACCCGTCACCATTGCCGACTACCGCCGCCAGATGATCGAAAACCTGTATGGCCAGATGCTC
This sequence comes from Janthinobacterium sp. AD80, assembly GCF_002878455.1. GTDB lineage: Bacteria > Pseudomonadota > Gammaproteobacteria > Burkholderiales > Burkholderiaceae_D > Janthinobacterium. The sequence goes on along the minus strand of NZ_NRDQ01000147.1, from coordinate 5,943 downwards.
AGCGCGCGCATGCAGGAATTGTCGCAGCAAGCCAATCCGCCGTTCATCCAGGGCGGCAGCAGCATGGGCAAGCTGGTGCGTGGCTATGAATCGTTCAGCGCATATGCCTTGCTGGGCAAGGGCGGCGTGCAGCCGGCTGTCGATGCGCTGGTGCAGGAAGATGAGCGGGCGCGCCGCTTCGGTTTCAGCCAGGATGAGCTGGACCGGGCGCGCAAGAACATGCTGCGCAACTACGAGCGTGCATATAGCGAGCGCGACAAGTCCGATTCGGCCGGTTTCGTGGCCGAGTATTCGCGCAACTTCCTGGAACAGGAAGCCATCCCCGGCATCGCCAACGAGCTGCTGTATGCGCAGGAACTGTTGCCGCAAGTAACCTTGCAAGAGGTTAATGAGACGGTCGCCAAGGTGATTCCCGACCAGCAAAAGAAACTCGTCGTCTTCATGGGCGCCGAGCCGAAGGCCGGCGATACGGCCTCAAGCGTACCGACGCAGCAGCAGCTGCTCGACGCGGTCGCCAGGGCGGAGCAGCAGACCATCGAGCCGCGCATGGAAAAAGTCCTCGCCAGCAAGCTGATGGATGGCCCGCCTGCCGGCGGCAGCATCGTTTCCGAAAAATTGAATAGCGCCATCGGCGTGACGGAACTGACCCTGGGCAACGGCGTGCGCGTCTTGCTCAAGCCCACGGACTTCAAGAATGACCAGGTGCTGATGGGTTCGACCCGTTTCGGCGGCCAGTCGCTGTTTGGCGACGCGGACATTTATAACGCGCGCTACGCCAGCGCCATCGTCGGCAGCATGGGCTTGAAGGACCTGGCGCCGCTGGACCTGCAAAAAGTCCTGGCCGGCAAGACCGTCAACGTGGGCGCCTCGCTGGGCGAGCTGAGCGAGGGCTTTGGCGGCTCGTCTAGCAGCGCCGACGTGGAATCCATGCTGCAACTGGTACACCTGTATTTCAACGATGTGCGCAAGGATGCGGGCCTGTACCAGTCCTTCATCGGCAAGCAGCAGGATCTGGCGAAAAACAGCATGGCGCAGCCGGAAGCCGTGTTTTACGATGCCGTTCAGCACGCCACATTCGGCGACAATCCCCGTGTCGAAGGCGTGCCGCGCGCGGCCGATTTCGACAAGGTGAGCCTGGACAAGGCGCTCGATATTTTTCAGCAGCGCTTCTCCAGCGCGCGCGACATGACCTTCATTTTTGCAGGCAGCTTCGAGCTCGACAAGATCAAGCCGCTGATCGCCAGCTACCTGGGCACCTTGCCCGTGGGCGAAGTGGCGCACGCCTACCGCGACGTGGGCATGCGTCCGGTAAGCGGGGTGGTGAAGAAGGATGTCTACATGGGCAGCGAGCCCAAAAGCACGATTTCCATCACCTTCAATGGCGACGTGGCCTATTCGGACGAGCAGAAGCTGACCCTGCAGGCGCTGGGCGAAGTGCTGAACCTGAAGGTCATCGAAGTGCTGCGCGAAAAGATGAGCATGATCTATGGCGGTGGTTTCCAGACGGCCATGGGCCAGCATCCGTACGGCCATTACTCGGTGGCGCTGAACTTGCCGACGGGGCCGGAAAACGTGGACAAGGTGATCGCCGCCGCGTTTGCCGAAATCAACAAGATGAAGACGGACGGGCCGTCGGCGGCCGACCTGGAAAAGGTCAAGCTGAACTGGATCACGCGCCAGCAAAAGTCGCTGCGCGAAAACCGCTACTGGATGAGCCAGCTGATGGGTTCCGTGACGCAGGGCCGCGACCCCGCGCACATCCTGCGTTTCGAGCAGCGCGTGCGCGCCATCACGCCGCAAGCCGTCAAACAGGCGGCGCAGCGCTACCTGAACATGGATAACTATGTGCAAGTGGTGCTGTATCCGGAGCGCAAAAATGTTGCGGCAAAGTAACCTTTATTGTTGACGTGCGGGGGCGGCAGGGCGACGAAGCTGTTAAACTGCCGCTTATTGATGTGATATCGCAATTTAACAAGCAAGGAATGCACGATGGCTAAGAAAGAAGAACTCGATCCGGAAACCCTGGAATTGATCAACTGGTGTATCGAGGTCGAAGGCTTCCTCGTGGCCGGTGGCGCCACCGTGGCGCAGGCGCAAGACCATATCGAAGGGCAGGTCGAGTGGTTTACCGACCAGTTCTATGACGGCTTGACGCCGGAAGAGGCGGCCAAGGAAGCCTTGGCCTGATCTTCAAGCAAGACTCACAGCGGGCGGTGCCTGCCGGGCACAGCCCGGTAGCGCCGCCCGTTTTGCTTTTCTGAAAAGATTTCCATCGGGCAATTTATTCTCACTCACTCCAGGTTTCCATGACTCTTCGTTCGCGCATTCTTTTGTTGTGTTTCAGCACCTTGCTGGGCATCGTCCTGATCGCCTCGTTTTCCCTGTATTCCCTGCGCCAGACCATGATGGCCGAGCGGGTCGAGCAATTGACGGTGCTGGTGGAACTGGCCAATGCCTCGGTGGAAAAGGCGTACGCGCTGGAACAGTCCGGCAAGCTCACGCGTGAGCAGGCGCAGCAGCAAGCCAAGCTGGCCATCGGCAGTTTCGTCAAGGACGAAATGTATTATTTCGTGCGCGATTTCAGCACGGACTTGCTGTACGTGCACCCGAATGCGTCGCGCATCGGCACGCCGCAAAAGAACATGAAGCAGTCGGGCGACCGCTACCGTGCGGCGCTGGCCAACAGCCGCATCGGCCTGGTGCAGGCGGACGGCACGCGTCCCGGCGTGAAGGACCCTGTGGCAAAGATGTATGCGGTGGTGAAATTTGCGCCGTGGGACTGGCTGGTCGGCACGGGCACGTATATCGATGACATCAACCACAAGTTCTGGGCCCAGGCGGGCGTGCTGCTGGCCATCGGCGGTGCGCTGATGCTGGTGGTGGGCGGCCTGGCGGCCCTGATGCTGCGCCGCATCCTGGGCCAGCTCGGTGGCGAGCCCGACTACGCTGCCGCCATCGTCGCGCAAATCGCCAAGGGCGACCTGACCACGCACATCGAGACGCGCCCGGGCGACACGTCCAGCCTGCTGATGGCCATCAGGGCCATGCGCGACAACCTGGCGCACCTGGTGAGCCAGGTGCGCACCGACGCGGAATCGATTTCCACGGCATCGGGCGAGATCGCTTCCGGCAACCATGATTTGTCGGCGCGCACGGAGCAGCAGGCCGGTTCGCTGGAGGAAACGGCTTCGACCATGGAAGAAATGACCTCGACCGTGCGGCAGAATGCGGACAATGCGCGCCAGGCCAATCAGCTGGCTATTTCCGCCTCGCAAGTGGCCAGCCAGGCGGGTGGCGTGGTGGGCCAGGTGGTCGAGACCATGGGCGCCATCAATGCCTCGTCGAAAAAGATCGGCGACATCATCGCCGTCATCGATGGCATCGCCTTCCAGACGAATATCCTGGCCTTGAACGCGGCCGTGGAAGCGGCACGCGCGGGGGAACAGGGGCGAGGCTTCGCCGTCGTGGCCAGCGAAGTGCGCAACCTGGCGCAACGCTCGGCTGCGGCCGCCAAGGAGATCAAGCTGCTGATCGACAGTTCCGCCGAGCAAGTGGGCGCCGGCGAGAAACTGGTGGCGCTGGCGGGCGAGACGATGGAAAAGGTCGTTGCCAGCGTGCAGCATGTCACCGATATCGTGGCCGAGATTTCCTCTGCCAGCGCCGAGCAGAGCGCCGGCATCGAGCAGATCAACCAGGCCATCGTCGAGATGGACAACATGACGCAGCAAAACTCGGCCCTGGTCGAGCAGGCATCGGCGGCGGCCCAGGCGATGAACGAGCAGGCGGCAGGGCTGGCGCAGATCGTCAGCGTGTTCAAGGTGGGCGCGTCGGCGCCGGCGCCGGCATTGGCGGCAACGCCGCGCCGCCTGGCGCGCTAGCTTTTTTCTGTCAGGGCGGGAACTTACGCCTCGCTCACCTGTCCAAATTTCTTCGTCCGCCGTGGACGCATAGAAGAGGTGAGCATGACAGACGGTTTTTCCTATCACGCGGCATTCGCCCGCAACCTGGGCTGGGTCACGCAAGCGGAGCAGGACAGCTTGCGCGGCAAGCGCGTGGCCATCGCCGGCATGGGCGGCGTGGGTGGCGTACATCTGCTGACCCTGGCCCGGCTGGGCATCGGTGCCTTCCACATCGCCGATTTCGATACCTTCGACATCGCCAATTTCAACCGCCAGGCCGGCGCCATGGTGTCCACCTTGGGCCAGCCGAAGGCGGCCGTGCTGGCGCGGATGGCGCGTGATATCAACCCCGAGCTGGACATCAGGCAATTCCCCGATGGCGTACACGACAGCAACCTGGCCGAGTTCTTTGACGGCGTCGATCTGTACGTGGATGGCCTCGATTTCTTCGCCTTTCCCGCGCGCCAGGCCACATTTGCCGGCTGCGCGCGCCTGGGCATCCCCGCCATCACGGCCGCGCCGCTGGGCATGGGCACGGCCGTGCTCAGCTTCATGCCGGGCGGCATGACGTTCGAGGAATACTTTGGCTGGGGCGACTTGCCGGAAGAAGAAAAAGCCCTGCGCTTCCTCGTCGGGCTGGCGCCGGCCGGCCTGCACGGCCCGTATCTGGTCGACCCGTCCGCCATCAACCTGAAGGAGCGGCGCGGGCCATCGACCATCATGGGCTGCCAGCTGTGCGCGGGTGCGGCCGCCACCGAGGCGTTGAAGATTCTATTGAAACGCGGCAAGGTGATGGCGGCGCCGCACGGCATGCATTTCGATGCCTACCGCAACAAGCTCGTGCATACCTGGCGTCCGGGCGGCAACCGCCATCCGCTGCAACGGCTGGCGATGGCCCTCATCAAGCGGCGCCGCGCCGCGCAGGGGGCATAATGGCGCAGTCCATGCAGATCGATCCCGTGCTGGAGAATATCCTTGAGCAGGCGCGCTGGGCTCCCAGCGGCGACAACACGCAGCCGTGGCGTTTTGAAATCATTACGCCGCGCCATGTGGTCGTGCATGGTTTTGATACGCGCAGCCATTGCGTGTATGACCTGGACGGCCACCCCAGCCAGCTGTCGCTGGGCGCTTTGCTGGAAAGCATGGCGCTGGCGGCCAGCGGCCACGGCTTGCGCATGGAAGCGCGGCGGCGCACGGCCATGCCCGAGACCTTGCCCACGTTTGACGTGCACCTCATCGACAGCCCTGGCATGCCGCCCGATGCGCTGGCAGCTTTCTTGCCGCGCCGCAGCGTGCAGCGGCGCCGGCTCAGTACGCGCAGCCTGCGCGCCAGCGAAAAAGCCGCGCTGGCCGCGTGTTTGCCGCCAGGCTACAGCGTGCAGTGGTTCGAGGGCTGGCGCGCGCGCCTGGCCTGCGCCCGCCTGATGTTCGACAACGCGCGCCTGCGCCTGACCATGCCTGAAGCGCACAAGGTGCACCGCGACGTGATCGAGTGGGGGGCGCGCTTCAGCGCCGACCGTATCCCCGACCAGGCCTTGGGCGTCGATCCCATGACGGCGCGGCTGATGCGCTGGGTCATGCAAAGCTGGCGCCGCGTGGATTTCTTCAATACCTGGCTGGCGGGAACCGTGGCACCCCGGCTGCAGATGGACTTGCTGCCCGGTCTCTATTGCGCCGCGCATTTTGTCTTGCTGGCCGATGCGCCGCCGCGCAGTACGGACGACTACGTGGCGGCGGGGCGCGCCATGCAGCGCTTCTGGCTGACGGCCACGCAGCTGGGCCTGCAAATGCAGCCGGAGCTGACGCCGCTGATCTTTGCCCGCTATGTGCGCGAGCGGCGCACTTTTTCACGCACCGATGGCATGCAGGAACTGGCGCAGGAGCTGGCGGTGCAATGCCAGGCCGTGCTGGGGGCCACGGCGTTTGACCGGGCCGTGTTTCTCGGCCGCTTGGGCGCGGGACCGGCGCCGCAGGCGCGCTCGCTGCGCCGGCCCCTGCAAGACTTGCTGGTGGCGCCGGCCGCACCGCAATAACTGGCGGCAAC
>NZ_NRDQ01000146.1 GCF_002878455.1 Janthinobacterium sp. AD80 | reverse complement strand
CGGCCTCGGCCAGCAGCGCGTCGCGCGACGCGAAGTGCGCATAGAAGCCGCCGTGCGTCAGGCCCGCTTCCTTCATGATGTCGGCCACGCCCGTGCCCGCATAGCCGCTGCGGCGGATGGCGCGCGTGGCCACCTCGACGATACGCTCGTGCGTGGCTTCCTTGCGGCTCTGCGCCGCGGCTTTGCTGGATGTTCTGCTGGATGAATTTTGCATGACGGTCATCATATCGTAGTTTTGAAAACGCTGCACGGCTTGCGCCAGGCCGCTGCCAAATTGACCAACTGCACGGCGCCGGTGAATAATGGACGCTCACGGCAATGAGGCACATGCTCCCATGGATACACAGACGGTTCCCGGCACCGAAGGCTATGCAGACCATGCACTGCAGCTCATTGCCCGCTACGGCGGCGTGCCATTCCTCGATAAATACCGGCCCGTCCTGCAACTCTTGCCGGCGCTGCCGTGCGCCGTGCTCGATATCGGCGCCGGAACAGGCGCCGATGCGGCGTGGCTGGCCAGCGCCGGCCATACGGTGACGGCGGTGGAACCGGTCGCCGCATTCCGGGAAGCGGGCATGCGGGCGCATGCGCGACATGCCATCGCCTGGGTGGACGACAGCCTGCCGGCGCTGTCTGGCATTGCTGCGCGCGGTGCGCGTTATGAGCTGATACTCGTCACGGCTGTCTGGATGCATCTTGCTGCCCAGGAACGTGTCGAGGCGATGCAGAACGTCAGCAGGCTGCTCGATCCCGGCGCGCTGCTGGTCGTGTCGCTGCGCCATGGCCCGGCCCCGGCAGGGCGGCGCATGTTCGCGGTAACGGCGCGGGAAACCATCGACCTTGCGCTGCGCAATGGACTGCAACTGTTGTTGAGCACGCAGGCGCCATCGGTCCAGGCGCGGAATCGTGACGCCGGGGTGTGCTGGTCCTGGCTGGCCTTTCAAAAATGAGGCAGCCCGGGCCTGGCCCGGCGGCTCAGGCCGTCACGATGTTTTGCATGCTGAACGCGAACGGCGGCGCGTTCTCGCCCGGGCCGCCGCCCGTCATGACGATGTCGGCGCTGGCGATGCCCTGCAACGACAGTTCCGTGCTGACCTCCGAAAGGACGCTCGGGTGCAGCACTTCGCCTTGCGTGACCTGCGAGGCGGTGCCAATCCAGATGCTGGGCTTGAACGCGAATGCCGCCTCCTGGTTCGGCCCCAGCCGGGTTCTCAGGGCCAGCAGGCGGCCATCCTTGTAGACGCTAGCGTCAATGACGCCTTTCTGAAGAAAGTTGAACACCTGGATTTCACGGTTGCTGCTGGCCTGGCCTGAAGGTAACAGGGTAATGCCCGAGGGCATCAGGGCGGCGTGGTACGAGGCGCCGTGCATCGCCTCGATCTGCGGCGTGTAGCCGCCCTGGTCGTCGCTGACGGCGACGGTCATCGACAAAGGGAACGTAAACGGATGGTTGTCGCCCACGCCGCAGTAGTCGATCACGCGCCAGGCGATGGGAATTTCACCGGTGTTGCGAGCGGCATTCTTCTGGAAGATGACGATCCGCGCATTGTTTGTGTCGTTGGAGCGGTTGATGAAGTTCAAGTGAACGGCCATGGCGGGATCTCCGTGGTGGTGGCGGGCGGTAACAAAAAAGTGGGCAGGCGGCGCCATCGGAACGGCGCCGCATTGCGCTGCAGCGATTCTACCGAAAGTGACCGCGTATACAACTTTTACGTGAGCGCCGCTTCTACGCCGGCAACTGTCCCGCATTGCGCCGCCGAATGGACGGGCATGACAAGATCACCGGGTTTTGGCAATCACGCTGCTCATGTATTGATGCAAATCGCGGAAGTCATTCACCTTCCAGGCGTATGGCGCTATCTTGACGCCATTCTCTTTCAAGGTCCTGGGTATCAGGTCGCCATTCGGGCGCAGGATGACGGATGAAACGATAACGCCCGGATAATCCTTCAAGCGTTTCTTGAAGGCGGCTGTCGTCAGGTCAGGTGTCGGGGGACTGCTTTTATTGGCCAGGGGGCCTGTACCGCGGATATCCGCGCCGTGGCATACGGCGCACCTTTGTACGTAGAGGTTTTTCCCGTTGAGGTTTTCCGCGATGCAGAGTGGCGTTTGAATGAGCGATACAATGGCCAGTGTGGCGATGAATAAGGGTTTCATTTGGTGGCAGGTAGACTTGTAGTATACAACAGCGCTGTAGCGAGGGCATATGCCGCCCGCAGGCGCGCTGTCAATTCACCGCGCGCGGGCGTGGTCCGGCGGGTCATGCATTGCCAGTATGTCCGCGTGCGCGGCGGGCCTGCTGGCTGGCCGGCATTGTCCCACAAGCCATCAAAATACGCTGTTCGTTTTCGTGTGGTAGCCAGCAGCTGACGGTGCGCCGTGGCAACGGCGCATCCTGGCGCGCGGGCAGAAAAAAAGAGTGTCCATGGCAACCCAGACAGCAGTCGAGCATCTGTTTTCCTATGGTACCTTGCAACAGGCCGGCGTGCAGCTGGCCACCTTCGGGCGGCTGCTCGATGGCCGGCCCGATGCCTTGCCCGGTTACCGCCTGTCGCAGCTGGCCATCGGTGACGCGCAAGTCGTGGCGACCAGCGGCAAGACGCATCATCCTGTGGTTTCGCGCAGCGGCGACCCTGGCGACAGCGTGGCCGGCGCCGTGCTGGCCGTGACGCCAGCCGAGCTGCAACAGGCGGACGGTTATGAAGTGGCCGCCTACCGGCGCGCGCGCGTCACCCTGGCGTCGGGCACGCAGGCCTGGGCCTACGTGGATGCCCGTGATGCGGTGCCGGGAAGCTAGCGTCCGGCACTGCAAGCGTCACCGTGCAGGCAGCGGCGCAATCAGGCAGGCTTGCGCTTGCCCGCCGCGATGCGGTTCCAGCCATAGCCGGCGACGATGATGGCCAGGATGGCGCCCTGCGCCAGCAAGGTTTCCAGTGTCGGCAGGATACCCAGCAGATCGACGCGGATGAAGTCGACGGGACTCACGCCTATCCAGCCCGCTTCCTGCAGCGCTGCCACGCCTTTGCCCATCAGGATCACGGCCAGCACGGCCACGAAGGCGGATGTCCACGAGAAGAACTTTCCGATCGGCATGCGGGCACTGCTGCGCAGCAAGGCCCAGGCGATGATCACCAGCAGCAGGATCGCCACCACGAAGCCGCCCAGCAGTGCGCCGCCATTACCATCGGCGGCCAGCGCCGAGTAGAACAGCACGGTTTCAAACACTTCGCGGTAGACGGCGATGAAGGCCAGGGCAAACAGGCCCCAGGCCGAGCGACGCGTCATGGCCGCCGTGAGTTTCTCGTGCAGGTATTCCTGCCAGCGCCCGGCGCTGCTCTTCTGGTGCATCCACAGGCCCACGCTCAGCAATACCAGCGCCGCGAAGACGGAGCCGAGGCCTTCGCTCACTTCGCGGCTGGCGCCGCTGATCGTCACCAGATAGGTTGCCGCCACCCACGTCAGGCCGCCCGCCACCAGCGCGCTGGCCCAGCCCGCATGCACATACGGCAGCACGTCCATGCGCTTGGCCTTGCGCAAAAAGGCGATGATGCCGATGACAATCAGCAGCGCTTCCACGCCTTCGCGCAGCAGGATCGTCAGGGCGCCAATAAAGGTTGTCATCGGCTCGGCCTTGGCCTCGCCCAGTTCCGCTTCCACGTGGGTAAACAACTGCTGCAGCTTTTCGCCCGCCGCGTCGGCATCGGCAACGGTTCCCTTGGCAACGGCGGAGCGGTAGGCCAGCATGGCGTTTTCCACGGCCAGCAGCAAGGACTTGTTGCGCGCGCCGACCATCGGCTCGATCGGCTCGAAGCCGTCCAGGTAGGCCGACAGGCCCAGGCGCGTGGCCGCCGCGCGGTCGCCCGCATGCATGGCGGCCAGGCTTTCGGCCAGGCGCAAACGCGACAATGCCAGGCCGGCAGGCTTGTGTGCCTCGGCCTTGCCAGGATGGCTGCGCAGGTAGGCCGTCAATGCACGGGCATCGTCCGCGCCCAGCTTGGCGGCCGCCGCTTCCTGCGTCAGTGTCGTGACGGCAGACAGGTCCGCGTACAGCCCCTTGGCCCGCGCATCGTCCTGCCACAGTTTTTCGCCTCGCGCGCGCGCCGTATCGTCATGCGACATGCCGCCGATGAAGAAGGCCAGGTCCCAGCGCTCGTTCTCGGACAACTGGCCGAAACTGGCCATCGAGGTACCCGCCACGCCTTGCGAAATGACCTGGTACAGCGCCATCAGGCTGCGCGACTGCGCCCGGTCGCCATCCGTGAAGGCGATGGGCTTTGGTTCCAGGCTGGCCGCCAGCGGGCCATCGCCGCCACCGGCCACGCCGTGGCATGAAGCGCACTGGGCCGCATACAGTGCCGCCCCGCGCGCCAGGTTCGGCAGCACTTTCGGCGCCACGGGAATCGGATACGCGGCGATCAGCAAGCCGTTCGCGTGGTGCGCCAGGCGCTTGACTTCCTCGGCATCGGCCTTGGCGACCACGGCGGTGCGCAGCTCGGCGATGGCCTTGGCCACGGCATCTTTGGAGGCATGGGCGGGCAGGGCGGTGATCTGCGTGCCAGCGTTTTCCGTAAAGTCCAGCATTTCCGCATACTCGGCCTCGCTCACCACTTTGCCGTGCTCGACCGCGCCGCCGTAGTCGACGGCGACGTAATCAATCAGCTGCCACAGCTGCTTGGCGCCATCAGCCTGTCCGGTTTCCTGGGCTTGCGCGCCGCCAGCCAGCAGCAGGGCAGCCGCCAGCACGGGGTAGCAGACGAGCCATTTCTTCATATTGATGAACATGATTCTCATTCTCATTAATTTTTTGACCCGGGGACTATAGGACAGCTATTGCTGGGTGTCAACGGTGTGGGGTGTGGCGCCCCGTTGCGGGATGCCATGACGAGGCAGTTATCCGTGTTTCATTGATCTGGATGAACGCAGTGGCGCGCGCCGCGGCCCGATGCTGGTGGCCTGTGCCAGTCTTATTAAAAAGAAACAACAGAACGTTGCGAAGACATGCCGATTGTGCGAGAAGAAGGGCGCTTGCGTGCCCGGTGCGGCATGGATGCCACGTTGGCGCATCGACAGGGCATCCCGCAACCATGGGGCGGCGGCGAACACCGTGGTTTCGATGCCTGTGTTTATTGGAGATATTTTTGATTAAAAATTAAGGCATCATGCGCAGGCATTGTCCTTTATCCGATGGCATTTCCAGAAAGGCTACAATTATGTCTGCGCACCCATCTTCCAATACCGGCGGTACGCGAACCGGCATGATGTCCGGCATTTACGGCGGCGGCCCAATCTACAGCCAGGGCACAACAACGATCCCCCGGCTCAAGGCATCCGGCTTTCGGGAAGTGATAGTCTGGAATATCGCCATCAATAAGGAAGGCGACCTCAACTTCAATTATGAATTTCCGCTTGCCGCCAAAGGCGAATATGTCGGCGCCGCCAAATACCCGCTTTTCGCCAGCCAGATGGCAGCGCTCAAAGCGACGCCATCGAGCGTGACACGCCTGACTTTTTCAGTTGGCTCCAGCAACACTGGCGTCTTCCAGGCGATCAGGGCGCTGGTCGAGGTGGACGGCACGGGACCGCACAGCATCCTGTACCGGAACTTCCATGCGCTGAAAACCGCCATCCCCTGGATAGACGCCATCGATTTCGATGACGAAAATTGCTACGACCATCCATCGATGGTCAGTTTTGCCGTCATGCTCGGTAAGCTTGGATACGAGGTGAGCCTGTGTCCGTACACGAACAACCAGTTCTGGATTGACGTTGCGACCAGCGCCAATCAACAACGGCCAGGCACGGTCACGGCCGTCCACCTGCAGTGCTATTCAGGCGGTGCGGGGCAGTCGCCGTGTTCCAACTGGAACTTTGGCGCAATCCCCGTGTATCCCGGACTCGCCAGCGACAGCAGCCCGGCCGACGTCTACGGCGCCATGGCCGGGTGGGTACAATCCTGCGCCATTCAGGGCGGCTTCTTCTGGCTGTTCGACGATATCTACAAGAAGGCCGATCTGACGCAGGAGTACGCTGCCGCGATCAACCGGGCCGGCAAGTAGCGTACAGGCGGACTGTCCAGTGCCAGCAAGAAGCACCAGAGAAGGTGCTTCTTGCTGGCACGATGGCAGGTGAAAACCATGGCAACTGGTACCAAACTAGTTTCATGATCAAAAGTACCTTGCACTCCCCATTATCTATTTTACATAATATAAATTATGCGAAGTTATGGATGATTTCGTCAAATCCTCGCTTTGGCCAACAATCGGATCGCAAATGCGATTTGCGCCATTTTTCAGCGTCGGTGTCTGGCTTGTGCCGGCGCAGACGCAGACGCACTGTATCCTCCCGGTGACGATGATGCAGGCTGTTTATGGCCTCCGGTGGCTTGGCGTTTCTTGCGGTTATAAAAAATGGCCCATTGCCGCTGCGCGCCCTCGATGGCCGTGCGGACCTGCTGCGTTGCCATCCTTCTGGAATTAAAGCATTCCGGCAGATCCATGTCATGCTCATGGCCAGCGGCCGTGCCGCACCGCTCCAGTACGCAGGCATTGAACAGGAATGGCCTCAGTTCCTGACGCGTAAGGTCGCAATCGTCTGGCGATCAGCATATCCGGCTAGTATTCGTCTTTTGCGCGTTCAGTTCGGTAAATACCGGTGGGGTCAGGCTGAGCATCTGGCTGGCGGCGATGATGGACGCCGGATTATTGTCGGCACCGCCACTCGCAGGATCAGGTTAAAAACCAGGATGGCCCGCTGGAAACTGTTGGCACCCTGTGCCGCCGCAAGGGATCGGTCACGGCCGCTGCCGGCGACTCCGCCAAGAACGACGCCAGGGCTGATTTGTCATTTCGCGCGTCTCCAGTCGACAGCCACCCTTTGCCGGGGCTGCCCGCATGATCGATGCCGCATTTGGCTGAACCTGGGACCGGGCGCGGCGGCGCGCCAGTATCGGCCTGAGCCTGATGCCGCCAGTAACAACGCGTTTACGCCCATTCTTTATCGGATCAGCACCAGGAGCAGTGCTCGCAAGGAAACTGACGCCATCGTTGGCAGTGTCAAATATGCATTACTTTTCCGCCAGGCGTGCTAGGATGCGTTTCGTTATAAATTAAACAAGGAAAAATAATGAAACTGAAGGCGACAACCGCGGCTATGCTCCTCGGACTCGCATCGCTGCCGATGCAGCAGGCATTGGCGGCCGAGAAAACTTTCCTGGTCACGGGAACGATCGTACCGCAATTCATCATGGGGGACGATGGCTCCGGTCGGCCTATTCCTGAATTGATACCGGTCGGGACAAAATTTACGGGCAGCTTTACCATCGACGATGCGATCAGCCCCAATGCGGCAGATGGAAGCTGGCCAATCTTTGTTTCCTCAACGATTAGTGCCGGCACTTTGACGGTGAGCACCGTCGGAGGCCAACTGGATGCTTACAATGGATCAACCGAAATGAGCCTGAGCGCTGGAAGCTATGATTTTTATACGCCAGGCACGGTATCTACGAATTTATCCGGCTGGCATGCCCCATTGGTGAGCTTCAATTTTAACAGCGCGCTGTGGAACTACCCGCCGTATACCTTTCCACGCATCGAAGAGCTATGGGATCTGAATAATGGCACGACCACGGCATCGTTCGGCCTGTTTCTCTTCTATGCGTCTCCCATCGTCAGTCCCTATACCAACGTGTCCCTGATCGTCAAGGCGAACATCACCAGCATCGTTTCGACAGTTCCGGAGCCATCGCACGTCGGCATGCTGGCCGCTGGCCTGGCGCTGACGGGTTTTGCCTTGCGCCGCCGCAAGGCCTGATGTTCACGGCAGCCCTGTCCGCGTGCGCCGCAAGGCCAAGCCATGCCATGCTGCGCAGCGGCGATTGCGTGCTGCTGCGGCTTAGCCTGGCGCCGTCAACCGTCCTCCTCCCTTCCCCACCCTGCTTCCGACGCCTTTTGCGGCGTTGGAGGTTGTTCCCACGACCATACCAGCGGCGGGTCGCCGCGCCACTGGTATGGTCGCGCAAGGGCTTCCTTTTGGCATGAGGCGCAACTGGTATTGTGATCTCGCGCAAAGAATAAAACCAGTTGACTACCACCTGCAATGCTTGCACTCTGAAAAATCGGACGGTGTCCAGCCGTCCGGCCATGAAAAAAAACAGACAAGGAGATGCAAGTGAACCGGACAGTCATGAACACCCTCATCATCACCCTCTTCGGCGGCACCCTGGCCGCTTGCGGCGGCGGCGACGGCTCCAGCGCCGGCGCCAGCCAGTTGCTGGCCAGCACGACGGAAGCGGTGGCGTGCTTCACGCCGTGGAACAGCAGCACCGTCTACAACGGCGGCGGCAAGGCCAGCTATAACAATGTGAACTACAACGCCAACTGGTGGACGCAAGGAAATAACCCATCCACCAGCAGCGGTGCCGCCGGCACTGGCCAGCCGTGGACGGCGGTGGGAGAGTGCGGTACCCCTACTCCCACACCGACGCCAACTCCCACACCGACGCCAACTCCCACACCAACGCCAACACCCACACCCACACCGACTCCAACGCCTACGCCAACCCCGACTCCAACCCCGACTCCAACTCCAACTCCAACGCCCACCGGCCTGGCGAAACACGCGCTGATCGGCTACTGGCACAACTTTACCAACCCCAGCGGCGCCACCTATCCGATCAGCCAGGTCAGCGATGACTGGGACGTGATCGTCGTTTCCTTCGGCGACAACGCGGGCGGCGGCAATGTCAGCCTGACCATCGATCCGGGCGCGGGTACGGAAGCACAGTTCATTGCCGACGTGGCCGCCAAACGGGCGAAAGGCAAGAAAGTCATCCTCTCGCTGGGCGGGCAGAACGGTTCCGTCTCCGTCGGCAATACGGCCGAAGCGACGAACTTTACCAACAGCCTGTACTCCATCATCACCAAATATGGCTTTGACGGCATCGACCTCGACCTGGAAAACGGCGTGGCGCAAGGCGCTGCCATCCAGACTTATCTGCCGATCGCCGTGAAGAACCTGAAAGCCAAGGTCGGCAACAGTTTCTACCTCTCGATGGCACCGGAATGGGTGTACGTGGAAGGCGGCTACACCAGCTATGGCAGCATCTGGGGCGCTTACATTCCCATCATCAACGCCTTGCGCTCCGAGCTGACGGTGCTGCACCCGCAGTACTACAACAATGGCGACATCTACACGCCGTACGCCACGGGCGCCATCAAGGCGGGCTCGGCTGACCAGCTGGTGGCCACGGCGCGCATGCTGATCGAAGGTTTTAACTACGGCGGCAATACCTTCGCCGGCCTGCGTCCGGACCAGGTGGGCTTTGGCGTGCCATCGGGGCGCAGTTCCGCCGGCTCCGGTTTCACGACGAATGCCGATGTCAGCAATGCATTGAATTGCCTGACGCGCTTGCTCAACTGCGGCACCATCAAGCCGCTGCAGGCGTATCCGGACTTCCGCGGCGTGATGACCTGGTCAATCAACTGGGACCGCCACGACAACTATAACTTCTCCGTGCCAACCAAGGCCGTGCTGAAAACGTTGCCGTAAAGCAGAAAAACAGGGTGGCGCAGGCATTCCTGCGCCACCCTGCCCCGCCTTCCTTGCGTCAGGATGGGTATACGAGCCGCTCGGAGTCGCCAATCAGACTATGCATTACGCGGTCTCGCCAGCTTGGCCTGCCGTCATGCGCCAGCACATGCCGGGCGTAGGCGCAAAACTGCACCGCATCGAGAAGGCCAGAGCGCGCTGTGCCGCCGAAACGTCGGTCTACCAAGAAAAATTGCAGGCGCCAGCTGATGTCGCTGCCGCCCGGCACGGCCTCTTGACGCATGTCTTCCCGCGTGACACGGAGGAAAATTGCTTCCGCATAGCCTTGCTGCAACTGGCAAAACAGCGACCAGGCCAGCATGTCCGCCTGGTAGTGGCACGTCCACGCGCCGCGCACCAGCGGATGGCGCCCCGTCTGGCGCGCGATACGGTCGCAGGCGAACTTTGCCAGCACCGTGCGGTGGTTCCCGCCGCCATTCGTATACCAGTTGCTGCCATCGATGGAGCTGAGCAGGATGCCATTGTCGAGCTCACCGTTGAAATAATAGTCGGGATGGCGCTCGTATTGGGCAAACACGGCGCGCATCTTGCCCAGCTTGTACTGCGGCGCCAAGACCGCCTCGCGCCAGGATTGGCCTGCGTAATGCTCCGATTGTCCCACGACCGCGCGCATGTCGATGCGCACGTCACGCCGCAGGCGCTCCAGCACGACGAAATCTTGCAGGCTGGCGCCATGTTGCGATGGAAATACGTCGGCCCACTCGGCAATCCGCTGCTGCGACCAGGGTTGCGGGGTGGCCAGGATGTCATCAAAAAGGGTCGTCACTCGGTTCTCCAGATGCGCCAGGAACTACTGGCATGGTATGTCTAGCGAACGGGTCATCAGGAAATGCCCTATTTTTCAAATACAATTAAATACAGAGGTTTAATAGCTTAACACTATTGATTCGGTTGAAATATTTTACTTCCTTTTGTAAATGAGAATCGTTACTATCTACTCAAAGGATAAGCGAATTCAACATAAAAGGAGCGTCCCTTGTTTACAGCCATCAAAACATTCAGTCAGGTTCTCACGCATATGTCGATCGCCTTCGGCCTCGCCTACTTGCTGACGGGCTCGCTGGCTCTCGGTGGCTTGGCGGCGATTATCGAACCCGTCATCAATGTCGCCCTGCTGCCATGGCATGAAAAAGCCTGGCGCGCCATCCGCCGCCGCTACGCCGCCAGCCGTCTGGGCTTTGCCGCGCTGGCCGGTGAAAAGATCAGCCAGACCTGTTTACATATGGGCGTCGCTTTCGGCGTGATGTACTGGGCCACGGGTTCCATGGCTTTCGGCGGGCTGCTGGCCGTGGTCGAGCCGATCTGCAACGTGATCGTCCTGCCCTTCCATGACCGCCTGTGGCACCGCCTGCGTTCACGCATGGAAATACGTGGCGCGGCGCGCCTGGCGGCCTTGTAAGGCTTTGCTGTCAATCCGGCATTTTTCACCCCACGAGCACGACCCGCCCGGTTCGCCCGGTTTTTTGCCACAGGCCGCAGGCCATAGCCAACAGCCTGGCCGCATGCCGCCGCCTGGCTTGCTGTTTGCTCTCTCTACACCTTGCCTGCCCACACAGGCGGCCGCCGGTGCGCCCACGGCGCCGCCCGCTCCAGTTGTCCGGCCAGGCGCAACAGGGTCCCATCGTTGGCATGGCCCGCCATGAACTGCATGCCGATCGGCAAGCCGTCGGTCGACTGCGCCAGCGGCACGGACATGGCCGGCAAGCCCGCCACGTTGGCCAGCGGCGTGTACGGCGAGTGCTCGAACAGGCGCGCCGTCCAGCCCAGGCCATCGAGCTTGTCCTCGTTTTCGCCATAGCGTCCCAGCGGCCACGGCAGGTCCGGCATGGTGGGCGTCAGCAAGACATCGTACTGCCCAAACAGGGCGCCGGCCTGCCGCGTGACCGTGTTGCGCACGTCAAGCGCGGCGACGAAATCCACCGCCGACACCGTCTGCCCGTAGCGGTAGCACGCCAACGTGGCTGGCTCCAGCGTCTCGGGCGACACAGTGCGCCCGCTTTCCTCTGCCAGGCCGGCTATCCACGGCACCAGGTTGGCGCACCAGATGCGCGCATTGGCTTGCACGAACATTTCCCACGGCACGCCCAGCGCGGGCGCCACTTCTTCCACGTGATGGCCCAGGCTTTCCAGCAGGCGCACGGTGGCGTCCAGCGCGGCAGCGATGGCAGGCGCGGGACGGGCGCCATTGCAGGCCGCACGCTGCACGCCGATGCGCAGCTTGCCCGGCGCCGCGTTCACTTGCGACAGCCAGCTGTGGCCGGGCGCGGGCGTGACATACGGCTCGCCCCCCGGCATGCCTTGCACGGCGTCAAGCAAGGCGGCGCTGTCGCGCACCGTGCGGCTCACGCCCAGCTGGACGCCCAGGCCGCTGAAGATCTCGTCCATGGCGGGGCCGTTCGAGACCCGGCCCCGGCTGGGCTTCAAGCCGAACAGGCCGGTCGACGCGGCCGGCACGCGGATCGAGCCGGCCGCATCCGTGGCATGCGCGAGT
>NZ_NRDQ01000145.1 GCF_002878455.1 Janthinobacterium sp. AD80 | reverse complement strand
CACGGCGGCCAGCGCCGCCTGCGACGCCACGCTGTCGCGCGAGCGGTGCACGCGCACGCTTTTCAGGACGCCATCGCGTTCGACGCTGAGGTCCAGCACGACGATGGCGGGCAGCATCGGAGGCAGGCGGCCGCTGAAGGTGTAATCGCTGTTGGCCGCCATGATCTGCTGCGCCACCCGCAATTTGTAGGCGTCGATGCTGGCAGCGGGGGCGATGGCCTTGGGCGCCAGCGGCACTGCCGGGATACTGGCGGGTGCCTGCGCGCGCGGTTCCGGCGCTTTCTGGCATGCTGCCAGCAGCGCGGTGACGGCAAGGACGGTCAGGAGCTGTCTCATGACCGCCAGACTACCACTTTCTAGCTGAACAGGCGTTGCAGCTCCACGCCGGGGTCTGGCGCGCGCATGAAGGCTTCGCCCACGAGGAAGCTGTGGATGTGCGCGTCGCGCATGCGCTGCACGTCGGCCGTGGTGTGGATGCCCGATTCCGTGATGACCAATCGGTCTGGCGGGATGCGCGGCAGCAGGCCGAGGGTCGTGTCCAGCGAGGTTTCGAAAGTGCGCAGGTTGCGGTTGTTGATGCCGATCAGCGCGCTCTTGAGTTTCAAGGCCGCCGTCAGTTCCTCGCCATCGTGGCTTTCGATCAGCACGCCCATGCCCAGTTCGTGGGCGCACGCTTCCATCTCCGCCATCAGCCCATGGTCGAGCGCCGCGACGATCAGCAGGATGCAGTCGGCGCCCATGGCGCGCGCTTCATAGATCTGGTACATGTCGACCATGAAGTCCTTGCGCAGCACGGGGATGGCGCAGGCGGCGCGCGCCTGCCGCAGATACTCCACGGAGCCCTGAAAGAACTGTTCGTCCGTCAGCACGGACAGGCAGGCGGCGCCGTGCAGGGCATAGCTGGCGGCGATGTCGGCGGGACGGAAGTCGGCGCGGATCACGCCTTTCGATGGCGACGCTTTTTTCACTTCGGCGATGATGCCGGGCTTGCCTGCGGCGATGTGCTGGCGCAGGCTTGCTTCAAAGCCGCGCAGGCCGGCGCGCAGTTCGCTATCGCCTTCCACGTCGCCGCGCAGGCTGGCCAGGCTGCGGTGGGCTTTCGCCTTCGCCACTTCGTCGGCTTTCACGGCCAGGATTTTGTCGAGTATGTCGGACATGATGGTCGCTATTTTCTATTCTATAAGGGAGGGGGCGGAGACTACGCTTGCTTTGGTGTGCCCAGCTGTTGCGTGACCTGCACGAATTGCGCGAGTTTCGCCAGCGCGGCGCCCGAGCTGACGGCCGTGCGCGCGCGCGCCAGGCCATCCTCGATCGAGCTGGCCACGCCGGCCGCGTACAGCGCCGTGCCCGCGTTCAGGGCGACGATATCGCTGGCCGCGCCGGGTTCGCCGCGCAGCGCTTCCATCATCTTGGCTTTCGATTCGACGGCATCGGCCACCTTCAGGTTGCGGCTGGCGATCATCTGCAAACCGAAATCTTCCGGGTGGATTTCGTATTCGCGGATCTCGCCGTTGACCAGCTCGCCCACGAGGGTAGAGGCGCCCAGCGATACTTCATCCATATTGTCGCGGCCATACACGACGATGGCGTGCTGCGCGCCCAGGCGCTGCAGCACGCGCACCTGGATGCCGACCAGGTCGGCGTGGAACACGCCCATCAGAATATTCGGCGCGCCGGCAGGATTGGTCAGCGGACCGAGGATATTGAAAATCGTGCGCACGCCCAGCTCCTTGCGCACGGGCGCCGCATGCTTCATGGCCGCGTGGTGGTTGGGCGCATACATGAAGCCGATGCCTGTTTGCGCGATCGACTGGGCGATCTGCTCGGGCTGCAGGTTGATGTTGACGCCCAGGGAGTCCAGCACGTCGGCGCTGCCGGACGAGGACGAGACGCTGCGCCCGCCATGCTTGGCCACGCGCGCGCCGGCCGCGGCCGCCACGAACATCGAGGCGGTGGAAATGTTAAACGTGTGCGCGCCGTCGCCGCCCGTGCCGACGATGTCGAGCAGGTTGGTGGTGTCGGCCATGGGCACCTTGGTGGAAAACTCGCGCATCACTTGCGCGGCGGCGGCGATTTCGCCGATGGTTTCCTTTTTCACGCGCAAACCCACGGTCAGCGCGGCGATCATGGTGGGCGACATTTCGCCGGACATGATCTGGCGGAACAGGTACAGCATTTCGTCGTGAAAGATTTCGCGGTGTTCGATACAGCGCAGCAGGGCTTCTTGTGGGGTGATCGGCATGATGCTTCCTTCTTCAATGATGGCGCAGGAGGACACTGATGGCACGCCGCGGCGTGCGCGGAAAATCAGCGCTCGAGAAAGTTCTTCAGCAAGGCGTGTCCGTGCTCCGAGAGGATCGATTCGGGGTGGAACTGCACGCCCTCGATATCGTATTCCCGGTGGCGCACGCCCATGATTTCGCCGTCGTCCGTCCACGCCGTCACTTCCAGGCAGGAAGGCAGCGAGGCGCGTTCGATCGCCAAAGAGTGGTAGCGGATCACTGTGAAGGGGCTGGGAATGTCCTTGAAGACACCCACGCCCGTATGCGCGATGAGGGAAGTCTTGCCATGCATGACTTGCTTGGCGCGGATGACCTTGCCGCCAAACGCCTCGCCGATGGCCTGGTGGCCCAGGCACACGCCGAGTATCGGCTTCTTGCCGGCGAAGTGCTTGAGCACTTCCACCGAAATGCCCGCCTGTGCCGGCGCTTTAGGACCGGGCGAGATGCAGATGCGGTCCGGGTTCAGCGCCTCGATCTGTTCGATCGTGATTTCATCATTGCGGTAGACCCGCACGTCTTCGCCCAGTTCGCCGAAATACTGCACGATGTTATAGGTGAAGGAGTCGTAGTTGTCGATCATGAGCAGCATCTTAAAACCCTCCATCCAGGCCATCTTGCACTTGTTCGGCGGCGCGCAGCACGGCGCGCGCCTTGTTTTCGGTTTCCTGCCATTCCATTTCGGGGATGGAGTCGGCCACGATGCCGGCCGCGGCCTGCACGTACAGCATGCCGTCCTTGACTACGCCCGTGCGGATGGCGATCGCCACATCCATTTCGCCGCCAAACGACAGGTAACCGCAGGCGCCGCCGTAGATGCCGCGCTTGGTGATTTCCAGTTCGTCGATCACTTCCATGGCGCGCACTTTCGGCGCGCCCGTCAGGGTGCCGGCCGGGAATGTGGCGCGCAGCACGTCCAGGTTCGACAGGCCCTTCTTGAGGGTGCCTTCCACGTTCGAAACGATGTGCTGCACATGCGAGTATTTTTCGATGACCATGCGGTCGGTGACGTGCACGCTGCCCGTTTCGGCAATGCGGCCGATGTCGTTACGCGCCAGGTCGATCAGCATCACGTGCTCGGCGATCTCTTTCGGATCGGCCAGCAGTTCGGCCGACAATTCGGCATCGCGCTCTGGCGTGGCGCCGCGCGGACGGGTGCCGGCGATAGGGCGCAAGGTGACTTTCTTGCCGCCATCGGCCGTGCTTTCGTTGCGCACCAAAATCTCGGGCGAGGCGCCGATGATCTGCATGTCGCCGAAATTATAGAAGTACATATACGGCGACGGATTGAGCGAACGCAAGGCGCGGTACAGGGTCAGCGGCGAATCGACATACGGTTTACGGATGCGCTGGCCGATCTGCACCTGCATCAGGTCGCCCGCCATCACGTATTCATGCGCCTTGGCGACGGCCTTCAGGTACTCTTCCTTGGAAAAGTCGCGGATGGTTTCCGTGCGCACGGAAGCGCTGGTGACGGGCGCATCGACACCGCGGCGCAGCATCATGCGCAAGTCCTTCAGGCGCTGCTGCGCTTTCGAAAACGATTCGGGCTGCGTGGTGTCGGCATAGACGATCAGATACAGTTTGCCGGACAGGTTGTCGATGACGGCCAGTTCTTCCGTCACCATCAGCTGGATGTCGGGCAGCTTCAAGTCATCTTTCGGCGCGCCGCCGGCCAGTTTTTTCTCGATGTGGCGCACGGTGTCGTAGCCGAAGTAGCCGGCCAGGCCGCCGCAGAAGCGCGGCATGCCGGGGCGCAGGGCGACCTTGAAGCGCGACTGGAACTGTTCGATGAAGTCGAGCGGATTGCCTTCGTGCTCTTCGATCACGACGCCGTTCTTGACGATTTCGGTGCGCTTGCCATAGCTGCGCAACACGGTCGTGGCAGGCAAGCCGATGAAGGAATAGCGGCCGAAGCGTTCGCCGCCGACGACGGATTCGAGCAGAAAGGTGTTCTTGCCACCTTGTTGGGCCTGGGCCAGTTTCAGGTACAGGGTGAGCGGGGTTTCCAGGTCGGCGAACGCTTCCGCGATCAGGGGAATGCGGTTGTAGCCCTGCTGGGCCAGCGATTTGAATTCGAGTTCGGTCATGTTTCTCTCCATGCCGTCAGGGTATGCGTGTGCATAGTGCACAAACCCTGCGGTGGGTTATCAAAAAACTTGCCGGTACAGGGAACTTGCGCAAAATGCGCAAAGGACGCGTGTGCAACCGGCAGCAATCGTAACGGCTCGGCCCTTAAGCCTGCCAGGATTGCCAGCGTCGCCAAAGCCAGGCCTCAATCGAGCCGGTTTGGGTGACATTGTGTTTTTTGATGAGAAACGTGTTCACGATATGGTGTTGGGTTTGGTCAGTATGCCGGTTAGTTTTGCATGCTAATAAAACGGGCTGCTTCGAGCAGCGTCTTTACTATACCATCGGAATCGGTATCGTGTATAGAGTGTCCGTGATTGTAGCCATACGGTACCGTCAGTACGGGGCATGCCGCAGCCCTGGCCGCTTGCGCGTCGTTCGACGAGTCGCCGATGGCCACCACTTTGGCGGGCGGCAGGTCGAAGTCCGCGCACACTTGCAGCAGCGGCAGCGGGTCCGGTTTTTTCCTCGGCAGCGAATCGCCGCCGTAGACGATCTCGAAATAACCATCGAGATTTTTCTGTTTCAGCAGGGGCAGGGCGAAAGCGATCGGCTTGTTGGTGACGCAGGCCAGGCGCAAGCCCGCCGCCTTCATCGCCGCCAGTCCCGCTTCCACGTCCGGGTAGAGGGTGCTGAACTGGCCATTGATGGCCAGGTAGTGACGCTGGTAGGCATCCATCGCCGCATCAAAACGCTGTTCCACGCCGGCCGCATCGAAGTCGAGCGCCAGTACCGTGCGGATCAGGTTTTCCGAGCCTTTGCCCACCATCAGCTTGATGGCATCTGCGCTGATGGGCGCGAGTTCGAATTCGGCGCGCATGCCGTTGATGGCGACATGGAAATCGGGCACGGTGTCGAGCATCGTGCCATCGAGGTCGATGATGGCGGCGCGCACGCCGGCCAGTACGTGATCTTTCACCATGCCCGCTTGCATCAGGCGCCCGCTACTTTGGCCAGTTCGGCGCGCATGGCGTCGATGACGGCTTTGTAGTCGGGCTTGCCGAAGATGGCCGAGCCGGCGACAAAGGTGTCGGCGCCGGCGGCCGCGGCGGCGGCGATGTTGTCGATCTTGATGCCGCCGTCGACTTCCAGCATGATGTCACGGCCCGATTCATCGATCATGCGGCGCGCTTCGGCGATTTTCTTCAGCGCGTGCGGGATGAAGGACTGGCCGCCGAAGCCCGGGTTGACGGACATGATCAGGATGATGTCGATCTTGTCCATCACGTGTTCCAGGTAATGCAGCGGCGTGCCCGGGTTGAATACCAGGCCCGATTTGCAGCCATTGTCGCGGATCAGCTGCAGCGAACGGTCGACGTGATCCGACGCTTCCGGGTGGAAGGTGATGATGTTCGCGCCAGCCTTGGCGAAATCCGGGATAATGCGATCGACAGGCTTGACCATCAGGTGCACGTCGATGGGCACTTGCACGTGCGGGCGGATCGCTTCGCACACCAGCGGGCCGATGGTCAGGTTCGGCACATAGTGGTTATCCATCACGTCGAAGTGGATGATGTCGGCGCCGGCGGTAACGACGTTGCGCACTTCCTCGCCCAGGCGGGCAAAGTCGGCGGACAGGATGCTGGGAGCGATACGGAATGTAGTCATGGTGAAGTAGCCAAAGGATAGAAAATGCGAAGATGCGCTATTTTACGCTTGACGCCGCTACCATGCCGCGTTGACGCACGCTGAAACACAGAATACGCGGCGCGCCGTGGCTAATCGGGCACGCGCGACACAATATATTGACTGGCAATGTCTGAATAGGAATGACGATGGCGACTTATGAATTTACGGTAACGGTCAAGACGCAATACCTGCCCGAGCAATCGGCACCGGACCAGGGGCGGCACGTGTTCAGCTACACGATCCGCGTCGTCAACACGGGCACCGTTGGCGCGCAGCTGATTTCGCGCCACTGGGTTATCACGGATGCGAACAACAAGGTGGAAGAAGTGCGCGGCCTGGGCGCTGTTGGCCATCAGCCGCTGCTGCAGCCGGGCGAACAATTTGAATACACGAGCGGCACCATGCTGGGCACGCCGCAAGGCTCGATGCGCGGCGAATATTTCTGCGTGGCCGAGGATGGCCACCAGTTCGAAGCGTTGATTCCCGAATTCGTGCTGTCCGTGCCGCGCACCCTGCATTGAGCAAACGCAGCGGCCGCGCGCCGCTTATTTCAGTTTTTCGGTGGTGTCCTGCTCGTCATCGAGCTGCTTGCGCGCCGGCGGCGTGGGCTTCTTGCCCGAATACATGGTCCACCAGACTATAAATGCCAGCAAGAAGAACGCCACCAGCGCCTCTATCATCAAGATCCACATACGCACCCCTATGTTATTTACCCGCAGCTTAGTATTTACCCGCCGTCTGTTGACACGCGGTAGTCTACCCGTTTCAATCGGCGCCGTCGCGCTTGCGTTGTCCGCCTGTACCACGCCGCAGTCGGAACCGGTCGCTGTCACCGGCAAGGCGCCAGCGATTGCCCCGACCGTTGTCAGGCCCGTGCCGGCCAAAGCGGCCGGCGTCAAGGACGCCAAGGACACGATTGATGCAGCGGCAGCCCCCACCTTCGTGCCCGCCAAGTTTGCCGCCTTGCCGGGCTGGGCACGCGACGACATGCGCGCCGCCTGGCCCGCCTTCATGGCGTCGTGCGGCGTGCTGGTCAAGCGCCCGGACTGGAAGGAGTCGTGCACCATCGCGCGCCAGGTGAATGCCGACAGCGACAAGGCCATCCGCCTGTTTTTCGAGACATTCTTTGTGCCCAATCAAGTCATCACCGCCGATGGCGCCAGTACCGGCCTGGTGACGGGCTACTACGAGCCGCTGCTGCACGGCGCGCGCAAGCGCGGTGGTCCGTATCAGACGCCGCTGTACAAGGTACCCGACGACCTCGTCTCGGTGGACTTGTCCGGCGTGTATCCGGAACTGAAGAATATGCGTTTGCGGGGCAAGCTGGTCGGCAAGAAGGTGGTGCCGTACGCCACGCGCGCCGACATCGAGCGCGCCACCTCCGTTACGGGTAGGGAATTGCTGTGGGTCGACGACGAAGTGGAAGCGTTCTTTTTGCAGGTGCAAGGTTCCGGCCGGGTGCAGCTGACGGATACGCAGGAAACCGTGCGCGTGGCCTATGCCGACCAGAATGGCCACCCGTATAAATCCATCGGCCGCTACCTGGTCGACAAGGGCGAGCTGACGATGAGCCAGGCATCCGCGCAAGGCATCAAGGCGTGGATCGCCGGCCACCCGACGCGCAAGGATGAGTTGTTCAATGCCAACCCCAGCTATGTGTTTTTCAAGGAAGAGCGCTTGCCAGATCCGAAAGTCGGGCCGAAGGGGGCGCTGGGCGTGCCGCTGACGCCGCAGCGTTCGGTGGCCATCGATTCGCGCTACCTGCCGCTTGGTGCGCCCGTGTTCCTGGCTACCACGCAAGCCAATAGCGATATCCCCATGCAGCGCCTGGTGATGGCGCAGGATACGGGCGGCGCCATTCGCGGGCCCATCCGTGTCGACTATTTCTTTGGTTTTGGGGCCGAAGCGGCGGAGAACGCGGGCCGCATGAAGCAGAGCGGCGCCGTGTGGGTGTTGCTGCCGAAACAGGCGCCAGCGCGCTGAGTTTCTTGCGGCGCTGGGCAGTCCGTGGTGTCGCTTAGCGCAGGACCATCACTGGCAGGTGAGTGTGGCCCAGCACTTTTTGCGTTTCGCTGCCCACGAACAACTTGTTCAAGCCCTTGCGTCCATGCGAGGCCATCAGGATGATGTCACACTGGTAAGTCTGCGCCGCATTGACGATTTCTTCGTGCGGGCTGGGCGAGACGGCGACCACGCCTTCGAATGGCACGCCAACGGCACGCGCCGCTTCGCCGATCTTGTCGATCGCGCGCTGCGATGCTTCCCGCATCTGCTGTTCATACAGGCCGGCGTCGAGCACGATGCCGCCATCGGCCATGGGCGAGAACGGGAATGGCTGTACCACGCTGATGGCGACCAGCTTGGCCTTGTTCAATTGGGCAAAGGCGAGGGCGGTTTCGGCGGCTTTGTCGGACAACGGCGAACCGTCGGTGGGAAATAAGATGGTGTTAAACATGGCGTGCTCCTCAAGTGATGTAAACAGCTTATGGATTTACGTCAATTAATTCCTTGATGTAAATCAAATCGATCAGGCTTTGCCGTGAATAGTGTCGCCAAGGCAATCTTTAGCAGTGTATGCCTGTTCATTGCTTCAGGTGCGCACGCTACGTAGCGGCGTGCCCCACACCATGGCGATGGTCAGCAGGAGGCTGCCGGCCGCGATGCAGGCCAGTCCATTGCGCACGCCAAAATGTTCCGCCACCCAGCCAGCCGCCAGCGCGCCCAGCGGCGCCGTCGCCACCGTCAGGAAACGCATGGTTGACGTCATGCGCCCCAGCATGGCATCGGGCGTGACCTTCTGGCGCAAGCCCAGGTAGGGTATAAAGAACAGCATCACACCGCAATCGAAAAAGAACATCAATATGGCATAGGCCACGGCGGTGGCGGTCGCGCTGCCGAACAGCGCGGCGGGAATCGTCGGCGTCAGGGCAAAACACACGGACGTGGAGGCCAGGCCGATGAGGATGGTACGGCCCGTGCCATAGCGCCTGGTCAACGGCTTGACAATGAAAGCGCTGAGCAGGACGCCGGCGCCGCCCAGCATTTGCGTCATGCCCAGCACGCCGGGGCTCATGCCCAGGTCGTGGGTGGCGAACAGTACCGCCAGAGCCATGCTGGCGTAGAACAAAAAGTGCCAGATGCCGGCGCCCCAGGCCAGCGCGCGCAGCAGCGGCTCGTGCCAGACGAACAGCAAGCCATCGGCGATGTCGCGCAAGGCGTGCTTGCTTGACGGTGCGGGACGCGGATCGCGCACGCTCATGGCGCGCAGATTGAATACGGAAATCACATAGCCGCAGGCCGTGCACAGGATGGCGACGGGCGCCGACAGCAGTTGCACCAGCACGCCGGCCAGGCCGGGGCCGATCAGGCGCGAGGCCGATTCGGTGGCGGCAAATTTCGACTGGGCATCGATCAAGCCGTCGCGACCCACGAGGAAGGTCAAAAAGACTTGTTCGGCGCCGCCACCGACGACGAAGCCGGTGCCGATGATGAACCCTACTATATATAGCCACGGCATCGACAGGACGCCGCACCAGTAAGCGACGGCCACGCTGGCCAGGGCCAGGCCGGACATGGTTTCACTGAACAGCATGATCGGGTGCTTGCTGCGCCGGTCCAGCAACACGCCGACGGGCAAGCCGAAGAGGGCAAACGGCAGCGCCTGCAAGGCGACGAGCAGGCCCATCTGCTCCGGCGTCGCATGCAGCAAGAGCACCGCGCACAGTGGCAAGGCCAGCGAGGTGATCTGGGCGCCGAAGCAATTGAGGCCATTGCTGAACCACAGGCGGCGGAAATTCATGCTGGCGACGCTGCCGTCGCCGCGCAGACGCCTGGTCAGGGATTGAATAAGTGGAGAGGAAATTTTGCCGCTCGATGAGAAAAGGATCAGGCACACAATAATAGCAGCGCGCCTGCCGCGCCGTTGCCGTTAGCCGCTACAATCGTTGCACCCGTTCATCCAGAGGAGACACTATGCAATACGAAGACTTGATCATCGATATCCACGACAAAGTGGCGGTCATCCGCCTGAACCGCCCGAAGGCGCTGAATGCCTTGAACGACAACATGATGAATGAGCTGGGCGACGCGCTGCTGAAGTTCGACGCCGACGAGCATATCGGCTGCATCGTGCTCACGGGCAGCGAAAAAGCCTTTGCCGCCGGTGCCGATATCGCCGCCATGGCTGACTATACTTATCCGGACACCTTTACCCAGGGCTATATCAGCCGCAACTGGGAACATATCCTGCGCGTGCGCAAACCCGTGGTGGGCGCGGTGGCGGGCTATGCGCTCGGTGGTGGCTGCGAATTGGCCATGATGTGCGATTTCCTGATCGCCGCCGACAGCGCCAAATTTGGCCAGCCGGAAATCAAGGTGGGTGTCACACCAGGCGCAGGCGGCACGCAGCGCTTGCCGCGTGCCATCGGCAAGGCCAAGGCCATGGATCTGTTGTTGACGGCGCGCACCATCGATGCTGCCGAAGCGGAGCGCATCGGCCTCGTGTCGCGCGTGGTGCCGGCGGATAAATTGCTGGAAGAAACCCTGGCCGCCGCCAAGACCATCGCCGCCATGCCGACCTCGGTAGCCATGATGATCAAGGATTGCGTCAACCGCGCGTTTGAAACCACCTTGACCGACGGGGTCGCTTACGAGCGCCGTCTGTTCCAGGCTGCCTTCGGCACGCCTGCGCAAAAAGAAGGCATGCACGCTTTCCTGGAAAAGCGCTTGCCAAACTTCGACGGTCTTTGATATGATTCGCCTCCTCGCAAAACGACGCACACAAAACATGGTGTTGCAGAGTAAAAACGGGGAGAAAAAGAAGGTTGACGAAATGCTGCAAACGCTTCATACTCTTCCTTCTTCGCAGCTGACAAACACAACGCTTTGTCGATAGCGCGAGAGTAGTAAATAAGCAGTACCGAATACAGTTCTTTAACAATTAACAGTCGATAAGTGTGGGCATTTGATGTAAGTGCAGCGTCAATCTTCGGATTGGCGTCTAACTTAAAATATCAAATGTTCACAAGAAATAATGAAATAGGATACTTCTTCGGAAGTAGCCTGTCAGTTTTTTGAGTGAGCGACCCGTCAGCAATGACGGTGCCAATAAAATGGCAAAGTAACAGAGATTAAACTGAAGAGTTTGATCCTGGCTCAGATTGAACGCTGGCGGCATGCCTTACACATGCAAG
>NZ_NRDQ01000144.1 GCF_002878455.1 Janthinobacterium sp. AD80 | reverse complement strand
CGCGCCGACATCATCTGGCAYYCCTTCGATTACGAAGTGCCCGATGAGTGGCACGTGAACCAGGCGCCGCATTTTGCGGTGAACAATGTGTCGACCTCGTCCGTGTTCTACCACCGCTGGCTGGCCTCGATACCCTGGGATATCACGGCCTGGCGCTATGCGGAGCCGGGCGACTGGAACCGTTTTCGCAAGATCCGCTACCTCGGCGTGCGCGCCGTGCGTGCACCAGTCGGAGGCGTCGCCACGCGCGGCGCGCCGGGCCGGCAAGCACCGCCTGCAGCAATTGCTGGCGGGGCGTCTCAAGCCGGACGATTAGCGCCCGAACGACGCGGCTGCAGCTCGACGATGAAGTCCGGGTCAAAGTCGGGATTCTGCGGCGTGCCGTCGCGTGTCTTGTAGCCGCACGGATTGCTGACGACGCGGCATGGGCCCAGCTGATAATCGCGCGAAGCGTGGATGTGGCCATGCACCCACAGGTCCGCCTGCGCGGCCAGTTCTTCCAGGCGCG
Organism: Janthinobacterium sp. AD80; assembly: GCF_002878455.1. GTDB lineage: Bacteria > Pseudomonadota > Gammaproteobacteria > Burkholderiales > Burkholderiaceae_D > Janthinobacterium. The sequence continues at coordinate 17,980 of NZ_NRDQ01000144.1, read as the reverse complement.
AGGCATAGGCGGGCGCATGCGCTGCGCCGCCATGGGCGGCGTCGAGCGACTGCAGCGACGGCGCCATGTGGCTGATGACCACCGTGCCGCCGTCAAAGGGCTGCGCCAGTTCGCGCGCCAGCCAGGCTTTTTGCTGCGCGTGGAACATGGCCGTGTCGGCCGCGCGCAACTTGCGAAAGCCCATGCCGGCCAGGCGGATGCGCTTGTAGTCGTTCATCAGGGCTTCCGCGTCGCGCATGGCCGTCTGGCGCGTGTCGTCGCCCAGCAGGCGGAAATCCGTCCACAGGGTGGCACCCAGGAAGCGCACCTTGTTGCCGTCCTGGTCTGCTATCAGATGCGTATTCGCGTCGAGAAAATGCACGTTCGGCGTGGCGGCGCAGGCCGCGCGCAGCTCATGGCGCACCTTGTCCAGGTGGTGGCCATAGCCTTCGTGGTTGCCGTGCACGTACAGCACGGGCAGGCCGGCAAACGCGGTGGCCGCCCAGGCGACGGCGCGCGTGCCCGTGTCGATGTCGCCGGCCAGGATGACGGCGTCGGGACGGCTGATGGCCAGGTCGCCTTGCGGCGCATCGTCGCGCCATAACTCATGGTGCAGGTCGGACAGGATCAATAGACGCATGCGGATTTCCAGGCGCAGGGAGAGACTGCCATCCTACCTGAAAGGCTTCACTCTTCCTGCAGCGCGGCGAACGCCTGCGCCAGGTGGTCGATCAGCATGCGCACGGCCGGCAGCAGGCCGCGCCGCGACGGGAAGACGGCGTGGATGATTTCGCGCTGCGGCCGCCATTGCTCCATCAGCGGCAGCAGGCTGCCATCGGCCACCTGCGCGGTAATCATCATGGTCGGCAGCTGCACCACGCCTACGCCGGCCACGGCCGCGTCGCGCAGGGTCAGCATGTCGCCCGTGACGAAACGCGGCGCATGGCGCAGCTGCGCGCGCGCGCCACCGGGGCCGTACAAATCCCACTGGTAAAGCTGCTGCGGCGCGCCCAGGGCCAGGCTGGGCCAGTCGGCCAAGTCGGCCGGCGCCTGCGGGACGGGCGCGTCGCCAAACAGCAGCGGACTGCCCACCATGCACTGGCTGCGCTCGGCCAGCACGCGCAGCACCAGATCGCTGTCGGGCAGCGGCGGCGGGCGCACGCGGATGGCCACGTCGATGCCTTCGGCCACCAGGTCGACGCGGCGGTTGGTCGCTTCCAGCAGCAGCGTCACTTGCGGATGTTCACGCATGAAACTGGCCAGCATGGGCGCGACCAGCGATTGCAGCAGGGCGATGGGACAGGACAGGCGCACCGTGCCGCGCGGCGCGGCGCGCGTCAGTTCGATGGCTTCCTGCGCCGCTTCCGCCTCCACCAGCATGGCCTTGCAATGCTCGTAAAACGACTGCCCCACCTCGGTGACGGAAAAGTGCCGCGTGGTGCGCTGCAGCAGGCGCACCCCGAGGCGCTCTTCCAGCAGCGCGATGCGCCGGCTCAGCTTGGATTTCGGCATGCCCAGCGCGCGCCCGGCCGGGGCGAAGCCGCCATGGTCGACCACCTGCACAAAATAATACAAGTCATTCAGATCCTGCATGCCCTCTCCTTGGTCGTTCCATTTATAGAACGCTGATGGCACATTTTACCGTCTACCGCACTCATCGTTGCAAGCGTATTCTGTCTCCATCGCAGTTCCACTGCCAAACATACTCGCACAGGAGATCGAGATGAACAAAATCACCGGTATCTACAGCGCACCGCGCCAGCACTGGGTCGGCGACGGTTTCCCCGTGCGCTCGATGTTTTCGTACAACGGCCATGGCAAGCAGCTGAGCCCATTCCTGCTGCTCGACTATGCAGGTCCGGCCGAATTCGCACCCGGCACCCGTCCACCTGGCGTCGGTTCGCATCCGCACCGCGGCTTTGAAACCGTGACGATCGTCTACAAGGGCGAAGTGGCGCACCGCGATTCGACGGGCCAGGGCGGCGTGATCGGCCCCGGCGATGTGCAATGGATGACGGCAGGCGCCGGCATCCTGCATGAAGAGTTTCACTCGCCAGCCTTCACGCAGTCAGGCGGTACCTTGGAAATGGTGCAGCTGTGGGTCAACCTGCCGGCGAAAAACAAGATGGCGGCGCCCGGCTACCAGGCCATCACCAGCGACACCATTCCTACGGTGACGCTGCCGGACGGCGCCGGCTCCGTGCGGGTCATCGCCGGCGAATTCGACGGCCAGCACGGACCGGCCCGCACGTTCTCGCCGATGCAGGTGTGGGACATGCGCCTGGCCCAGGGCAAGTTGACGGAATTGCCCGTCACGCCGGGCTGGAGCACGGCGCTGATCGTCCTGCACGGCACGGTGCTGGTCAACGGCGAGAGCGTGCTGCGCGAAGCGCAGATGGCGCTGTTCGAGCGCGATGGCGACAGCATCACCATCGAGGTGAACAACGACGCAGTGGTACTGCTGCTGAGCGGCGAGCCGATCGACGAGCCGATCGTCGGCCATGGCCCCTTCGTCATGAACAGCGAAGCGGAAATCGTGCAGGCGTTCGAGGATTTCAACAGCGGCCGCTTTGCCCGCATCGCGCCGTAAGCGGCAAGCAGTGAGCAGCAAGCAGTGAGCAGTGAGCAGTGAGCAGTAAGTAATACCCCATGCCGCATCCCGCGGCATGGGCATGCACACGGCGCCGCCAGATGGCGCCACTTCCAGGAGACTACCATGAGCACCCCCGCCAATTTCAACGGTTTGCCCCCGATGATCGATCCCGATGACGCCGTCATGCTGCTGATCGACCACCAGAGCGGCTTGTTCCAGCTGGTGCGCGACATCGAGCAGCACGTGCTGCGCGGCCACGTCACGGCGCTGGCCAAGCTGTCGCGCCTGGCCAACATGCCGACCTTCACCACCGCCTCCGTGCCCGATGGCCCGAATGGCCCATTGATCCCGGAAATCCACCATTTCAACCCGGAAGCCGTCTACATTCCCCGCACGGGCCAGATCAATGCCTGGGACAATCCGGCGTGGGTCGAGGCGATTGAAAAGACCGGCCGCAAGACCCTGCTGATCGCCGGCACGCTCACCAGCGTGTGCATGGCCTTCCCCACGATCAGCGCGCTGGCCGCCGGCTACAAGGTGTTTGCCATCATCGATGCGTCGGGCAACTGGTCGAAGATGGCCACCGACATCACCATGGCGCGCGTCACCCAGGCCGGTGCCGTGCCGATCGACACGTATGCCGTGCTGGCCGAAGTGATGAGCACCTGGAACCGCGCCGACGCGATGGAATTTGCCGCCATCATGACGGACCACATCGTGCCGCCGTACCGCGCGCTGATCGAAAGCTACGACAAGGCGCAGGGCGTGCAAAAGAATGGCCGCGAGACCAAGTTGGAAATCCTCGAAGCGGCCAGCAAGGGCTGAGGGGCCTAAGGCGCCTCGTAGCGGGCGCGGATCGCCGCCAGCGCGCCGCGCTGTTCCAGGCGCGTGATGGCGGCGTTCAGGCGCGCCAGGTCGGCGCTGCTGGTGCTGCGCGCATTGAGCATCAGGTGCACGGGGGCGCGCAGGGCGAGGAAGGGCAGGGTACGCAAGGCCACGCCCTGCTGGCGCGCTTCGTGGCGCACGGCCAGCACGTCGCCCATCAGTAGGTCGGCGCGGCCCGCATCGAGCATGCGCACGCCTTGCTGGAAGCCGCCGAAGGTATTCAGGCGGCTTTCCTTTTCCAGCTGCGCGCGGGCCGCCGCATACTGGGCGCCATACCAGCCCACCTTGGGCGCCAGCAGGGTCGACTTGCCGCGCGCCAGCTGCGCGAAGCTGCCGACCGGCGGCTGGCTGGCGGCATTGCCCGGTTTGCTGAACAGGCCCACGGCTTCGTCGCGGTAGGCGATGGAAAAGCGCGCATACGACAGCCGCTCGGGCGTCTCCGAGGCGGCCAGCATCAGATCCAGCCCGCCTTTCTGGAACAGCAGCTGGCGCCGCGCCGTGGGCAGTTCCGGCAGCGTGACGAGCGTGCATTGCGCTTCCTTGAAGATCGCCTGCAGCAGCTCCAGGTCCAGCCCCGTATAGCTGCCCTGCGCATCGCGGTAGACATACGGCGGCCATTGCTCCAGCGCCATCGTCATGCGGCAGGCCACGGCGGGCGTGGCAGTTACACCAAGCACGGCCGTAAACAGGAAATGGCGCAGGCGCATACGGGAGGTGCTTCCATAGAGTGTCAACTTGCTATCCAATTTGCCAGAATGCCCGGATAAGTCAAGGGGCGAGGGCCGTCAACGGCGCCATGGCCGCGTTTTTCGTGGATTTGTGCGCGCTTTTCGCACAATCGCGGGCGCGCGCCATGGCCAGGCGCGGCGGACAACGGGCAGTGGAATCGGCTATAGTGGCGCCGTGCCTCCACTGCAAAGGAATACCGCTTGACTCCCCCGCTCGAGATCGCCGCCAATGCGCTGATGACTGTTTCCATCATCCTGGCCGGCCGCAACAATATTCATTCCTGGTGGATCGGCATCGTCGGCTGCGTGCTGTTTGCCGTGCTGTTTTACCAGGTCAACCTGTACGCCGACGTGATGCTGCAGCTGTTCTTCATCGTCACCTGCGTCATCGGCTGGCTGCAGTGGCGGCGCGGCGCGGCGGGCCAGCCCTTGCCGATCACGCGCACGGGCTGGCGCAGCCTGGTGTGGATCGTGCCGGCCGGCATCGCCGCCGTCGCCGTCTACGGCATGCTGCTGCACCGCTTTACCAATGCGTATGCGCCCTTCATCGATTCGGCCGTGCTGGTCTTCAGCATCATCGCGCAATTTTTGCTGATGAACCGGCGTATCGAAACCTGGGGCTTCTGGCTGCTGGTCAACACGGTGGCCGTGCCGCTGTACTACAGCCGCGGTCTGCACCTGACGGCCGTGCTGTACGCGGCCTACTGGGTCAACGCGCTGATCTCCTGGTACTGGTGGGGCGTGCAGGCGCGCCGCGCGGCGGCCGCAGCGCCGCCCGTGCCCGGCACGGCCACGACAATCGCCGACGCGTGAATGTTGTCAGATGACAAGTCCTTAGATCCAAATCGTATATACATTCAATTTTTAATTCGTTCACGCCATAAAGGCACCGCGATATAGTGGCATTTCCCCGCTTACCGGTGTCTTTTATGTCGCGCTTTACCCTTTCTGCCATTTTTTCCGCCGCCCGGCACCAGCTGACCATGCACTGCATGGCGCAGTGGATGCCGATGCGTGGCCGCCCACGCATCCCGTAATTCCCGCACGTCCCCCGTTTGTTGTTTGCCCGCTGGCCTGCCCGGTCCGCGTGCCCCCGCTCGGCCTTTTTTATCTGAAAAAGGCTGCAATCCCATCAAGAGGAAACCATGTTCAAACCACTCGCCATCAGTCTTGCCATCGCCGCCGCTTTTCCCGCCGTCTCCACCATCGCCCATGCCGAAGAGGAAATGGCGAGAGTCAACGTGACCGGATCGAATATCCGCGTCAGCGAAAAAGAGGGCGCCAGCGCCGTGCAGATCATCACCGCCAAGGATCTCAAGGCCAGCGGCAAGACCAGCGTCGCCGACGTGCTGCGCGCGATTTCCGCCAATAGCGGCAACAGCTACAACGAGCAGTACACGGGCAGTTTCTCGGCCGGCACCTCGGGCCTGTCGCTGCGCGGCATCGGCCAGAAAAATACCCTGATCCTCGTCAATGGCAAGCGCGTGGCCAGCTATGCCACGGCGCAAAATCTGCAGGAAACCTTTGTTGACCTGAACAGCCTGCCGATGGCGGCCGTGCAGCGCATCGAGGTGCTCAAGGATGGCGCCTCGTCGGTCTACGGTTCCGACGCCGTGGCCGGGGTCGTCAACATCATCCTGTACAAGGAATTCACGGGCACGGACATTACGGCGCAGTGGGGCGGCTCGACCGAAGGCACGGGCCAGCATGAAAAAAAGTGCGGCCCTGCAGACGGGTTTTGGCAAGCTGGAGGAAGACGGCTACAGCCTGGTCTTCTCGATCGACGCGCAGCAGCGCGACAAGCTGCAGCAAAGCGACGTGGCGTGGATGCGCGACGCGGATTTCCGCACGCAGCAGCGCGGCGCGCTGGGCTGGGTTGCCACCAACTACGCGGGCAGCGACCCAACGCGTATCCTGGGCGGCGTGCGCGGCCCGCTGCAACTGGTCAATTACGGCGACATCTCGCCGGGCAAGACGGGGCAAGTGCTGGCCTACAATCCGTCGCCGTATAAAACCCTGATTCCCGGCATCGAGCGCGTGCATACGGCGGCGCGCGCCACCTTTAAACTGAATGCGGAGACGGAAGCGTATGTCGACCTGCTGCACAGCTATTCGCGCGCCGACCAGACCTTCAGCGCGCCGTTGACGGTCAACAATGCCACGCGCGTGTGGAACAATGCCACGCAGGCGCTCGACACGATACCCGTGGTGCTGCCCGTGGGTCATCCGAACAATCCGGGCGCGACGCCCCTGCCGTTCACGGCCACCCTGTTCGACCTGGGGCCGCGCCTGAAGCAGGACCGGGTCACGTTCTACCGCGCCCTGGCCGGCGTGAAAGGCACGCTGGCGGGCTGGGACTGGGATGCGGCCGTGGGCCACTCCAGCAGCAAGCTGGAAGAAACCGTGCAGAACTTCGTCAACCGCTATGAATTCCAGAAGGTGCTGGCCGACGGCAGCTACAATTTCTTTGACCAGTCGCCAAACAGCGAAGCCGTGCGCAACCGTCTGCGCCTGTCGACCCTGCGTCCGGCCGAATCGACGCTCGACACGGTCGACTTTTCGGCCGCGAAAGACCTGTGGCAATTGCCGGCCGGCCCGCTGGGCTTTGCCGCCGGCGCCCAGTGGCGCCGCGAAAAGATGGATTCGCAAACCTCGACGGCCGTGTTGTCAGGCACGGAACTGCGACCGGCCATCAATATCATCAACGGCTCGCGCAGCGTGTCGGCCCTGTTTGCCGAATTCAACGTGCCCGTCGTGAAAGACCTGTCCGTCAACCTGGCGGGCCGCGCCGACCATTACAGCGACTTCGGCAATGCGTTTTCGCCGAAAGCCAGCGCGCGCTACCAGGCGGCGCCGTGGCTGCTGCTGCGCGGCACCGTCTCGCGCGGCTTCCGTGCGCCGTCGTTGCCGGAAATTACGCAAAGCACGGCCGTCAGCTATGTCAGCGTGCTCGATCCGCGCGACCCGATCACGCCGACGCAGACGCGCGGCGTGACGGCCATTACCATCGCCAATACGGCGCTGCGTCCGGAGCGCTCGAATAACCTGAACCTGGGCGTGGTGGTGTCGCCCACCAGCAGTTCGAGCATCGGTCTCGATTACTACCGCATCAAGCAGGAGGGCGTGATCGGCACGGAAAGCGCCACCACCACCCTCGCCAATGAAGCGACCGCGCCGCAAAAGATCACGCGCGATGCCGATGGCCGCATTACCACTCTGTACCGCCAGTACCGCAACCAGGGCCAGCGCGAAGTGTCGGGTATCGACCTGGACCTGCGCCAGCGCTTCATCGACAAGGACTGGGGCAAGCTGACCCTGGCCGGCCAGCTGAGCCGCGTGCTGCGCTTTGCCGAACCGCTGTCCGATGGCGCGCCACTGACGGACGGCGCCGGCACCAATTATTTCGGCTCGATTCCGAAATGGCGCGGCGTCACCTCGGCCACCTGGGAGCAGGGCAAATGGGCCTCGACCCTGACGTGGAACTACGTGGGCAGCTATGCGCAAAGCACGCACCTGGCGGAATCGGTGGCGGCCTTCAGCACGTTTGACGTGACCACCAGCTGGCAAGTCACGCCGGCCGCGAACGTCACCTTCATCGTGCAGAACCTGGCCAACAAGCGCGCGCCGTGGGATTACTCGGCCTCCGGCTTCGACTATACGCAGGCCGACCCGCGCGGCCGTTTTGCCTCGCTCAAGCTGAACTACAAGTTCTAAGCGGCGCGTTCTAGTGGCCGTTTGATACCTGCCGTTGGCCCGCCTGTTCCTGCAGGCGCTGGCGGTAGGCGCTGGGCGTGACGCCCATGCGTTCGCGGAAGGCGGTGGCGAAATTGCCCGCGTTGTGAAAGCCGATCAGCAGGGCGATATCCTGCACGTCGATTTCCGTCTGCTGCAGCAGTTCCACGCCGCGCGCGATGCGCGCTTCGCGGATGAAGGCAAACACCGTCATGCCCGTCTGTTCGCGGAACATCAAGGTGAGTTTCTCGCGGTAGGTGCCGACGCTGCGGGCGATCTCGGACAAGTTCGGCAAGCTGCCCAGGTTGTCGAGGATGAGTTGCTTCACGGCATTAACGAAGACCAGGTCCGGATGCTGCTGGCGCTCGCCGATCGGCGTGGCGGCCGGTGGCGTACTGTTGCTTTTACGCATCAACCCCAGGTGGATATGGATGCGCGCGGCCAGTTCGTCCGGCGTGAACGGCTTCGAGATGTAGTCGACCCCGCCCACCTGCAAGCCCATGATGCGCTCTTTGGCCGCATCGGCGCCGCTAAGGAAGATCACGGGGATCTGCTCGGTTTCCGGGTTGGCCTTGAGCAGGCGGCACGCCGTGTAGCCATCCATTTCAGGCATGCGCACGTCGAGCAGGATCAGGTCGGGATGGGTGGCCAGCGCCAGCTGGTAGCCCTGGTAGCCGTTGAAGGCAATGCTGAAACGATACGGCTGCTCGCTGAGCAGCTCCATCAGCATGCGCTGCTCGAACGCGGAATCGTCCACGATCAGGATGTTTTTTTTAATGGTTTCGCTGGTCAGTGGCATGGCATGGATGACTTAACCAAAAAGCAAGTTGTGGCTTATTATGCCTCGCTTTTTCTTTTTTTTCTGCTTTTCGCGTGTTTCAAAAGATGTTTCTCCGCAAGAAGAAGCGGCAATTTTTTAGATGGCTAATAATCGAATCGTACATTGATTTAAAGCAATGTCGATTGTAAAAAAATATGGTTTGCAATCGAGGCAAGTGGCAGTCCCTCGCGGTTGGACTCCGTAGCGATGTATGTGTTGTCCTGGTTTGCGTGCCCTAGAAAACGCCGGCAATTCCGTGACTATCCTCAGTGCCCTCTTAGACAAGGGCCCGACCATGATGTTTCATCATCCGGAGGCTTTATGTTACGCGTTAAATTTTCTCCTCTTGCCGCAGTGGCCACCGCCGCTGTCCTCGCCGCCGGCGTGCCTGCCATCGGCAATGCCGCCTCGTATTCGAATGGCACCAATACGACGACATTCGACGTCACGCTGAAAATCATCGCCAACTGCGTGATTGCGGCTCTGCCACTCGACTTCGGTCAAACTCAGGGTGTACTGGCTACTGCCGTTAACGTCAATACGACGCTGAACGTCACCTGCACCAATACCACCTTGTACAACGTGGGGCTGAATGCCGGCACGGGCGCCGGTTCTGTCGGCACGACGCGCTATCTGAGCGGCACGGGCGGCAACGCGGCCACGGTGCAGTTCAACCTGTTCCAGACCGCCGGCGCCACGGTCTGGGGCAATACCCAGGGCACGGACACCCTGGGCGGCACGGGTAACGGCACGGCCCAGCCCATCACCGTGTATGGCAACGTGCCGCCGCAGGCCACGCCCATGCCCGATACCTACAAATCGACCATCACCGCCACCGTCTACTTTTAGGCGGAGTGCCCATGACGTTGCGCCGTGCCTTTCTGTCCTGGCCGCTGTTGCTGCTGCTCTTCAGCGCGCCCTGGGCCGGCATGACCGGCGCCGCCAACCTGCAGATTTCGCCCGTGACCCTCACCATGCGGGCCGAGCAGACAGCGGCCGGCATCACCTTGCAGAATCTGGGCGAGGCGCCGCTGTTCGGCCAGGTGCGCGTGTTCCTGTGGGACCAGGCGAATGGCGAGGAAGCGCTGGCGCCGACGCAGGAACTGGTGGCCAGCCCGCCCATCGTGGAAATCGCCGCCAACAGCCGGCAAACCATCCGTCTCGTGCGTACCCAGGCGGGGCCGTCGGCGCAGGAGCGCACCTACCGCGTGCTGATCGACGAGGTGGGGCGCGATGACGATCCCGCGCGCAGCGGCGTCGACATCCGCCTGCGCTACTCGGTGCCCGTGTTCGTGCTGCCCAGCGGCATGCCCGGCAAGGAAGTGCTGGACTGGCAGGTGTTCCGCAAGGACGGTGAATGGATGATGCGCATCAGGAACAGCGGTAATTTCCACGCGCAGATTGGCAGCATGGTGCTGGCCAACCAGGCCGGCAAGGAATTTGCTGTCAGCAAGGGGTTGTTTGGTTATGTGCTGGCAGGGCGCATGCGCGAATGGCGCCTGCCCGTTGCCAGGGACGCCGCGCTCGAAGGACCGCTGGCGATTGCCGTCACCGTCAATGCAAAGGCGCTCGTTGCCAGAAATTCGCCGTCACCCTGAACCTTGCCAGCATGGCGCGCGCCAGCGTAACCGGGTTACACCATGAAATGGTCGCTCACTTGGCAGGCTTGCTCGATGGCGCTGCTGGCCGCCATGGCGCCGGCGGCCAGGACAGCCAATGTGGGCAATGTGGGCAACGTGGCGGAAGCGGCGGGGACAGCTTTATCAGGGGCGGCGGTATCGGGTGCCGACCCTGGCCCGGCCAGCCTGCCCGGTGATCCGGCGGCACCGAATGAATTGTATCTGGAGGTCATATTGAACGCAGAAGCGACGGGACTGATCTTGCGCTTTACCCAGCAGGGTAAGGGCTTGCTCAGCAGTGTGGAGAACTTGCAGCAGCTGGGGCTGGACCCGGCGCGCTTCGGCGCGCCTGGCCAGGCCGAGGTGGCGCTCGACTCCATCCCCGGGCTCAGCTATGACTACGATGCCGCGCGCCAGAGCCTGTCGCTGCGCGTGGACGACAGCCTGCGCGCGCCATTCATGGTCAGCGCCCGTTCCAGCAGCCGCCCGCCGCCGGCCCGGGTCACGCCCGGCGCCGTGCTCAATTACGAAGCGTATGCCGAGCTGGGCCAGACGCGCCGCACGGCCCTGTTCCATGATGTCCGCTACTTCAATGACAGCGGCGTATTCAGCAATACCGGCACCTTGAACCTGGGCGCGGGCCAGCGCCAGTACATGCGCTTCGATACCTTCTGGAATCACGCCGATGCCGAGACGCTGGAAACATGGCAGCTGGGCGACCTCATTTCCGGCTCGCTGAGCTGGAGCCGCGCCGTGCGCATGGGCGGTTTTCAATGGCGCAAGAATTTCCAGCTGCGTCCCGACCTGCTGACCTTTCCCGTCGCCTCGGTCGATGGTTCGGCCCTGGTGCCGTCGTCGCTGAGCCTGTATGTCAATGGGGTGCAGCAATATTCCGCCAGCGTACCCAGCGGCCCGTTCGTGCTGAATCAGGTGGCCGGCATCAATGGCGCGGGGCAGGCGACCGTCATCACGCGCGACGCGCTGGGCCGCAGCGTGGCCATGACCTTGCCCCTGTATGTCGACACTCGCCTGCTGGCCAAGGGCTTGACCGATTTTTCCATCGAAGCGGGCGCCCTGCGGCGCGAGTATGGCCAGCGCGTCTTCGACTATGAAAAGAAACCGGTGGCCAGCGCCACGGGCCGCTATGGCGTGAGCGACAGTGTCACGCTGGAAGGCCATGGCGAACTGGGGCCGGGCGTACTCAACGGTGGCGCCGGCGCCCTGCTGCGCCTGGGGCAGGCGGGTGTCATCAACGGCGCGCTGGCCGTCAGCGCCGGCCGCAGCCGTGGCGCGCAGGCGAGCGTCGGCTACCAGTACCTGGGACCGCGCTACAGCGTCGACCTGCAAAGCGTGCGCGCCAGCGCCCGTTACGGCGATCTGGCTTCGCGCGATGGCAGCCCCGTGGCGCGCGCCGCCGACCGCGTCTCGCTGAACCTGGCCTTGCCCGCAGGGCAAAGCGTGAACTTCAGCTATATCGCCTACCGCGCGCCCGGCATCCCCGCCTCGAAGATCGCCACCGTCGGCTATTCGGCCACCTTGTTCCACGGCATCTTCATCAATGCCAGCGCCTTCCAGGATCTGCGGCAGCGGGACAAGCGGGGATTTTATGTGGGCTTGAGCATGGCGTTTGACAACAATATCGCCTTGAGCGCCAATACCAGCCGGCAAAACGACGCCAATACCCGCAGCGTCTCGGCCCAGCAAAGCGCCGATTTTGGCGGTGGCGTGGGCTGGGCCGTGCAGTCGGGTACGTCGGGCGGCGCGGCCTACCGCCAGGGACAGGTCGATTACCTGGGCAATCTGGGGCGGGTCACGGCGCGCGTGCAGACGAATGCCATGAGCAATGCCGGCTCGCTCGGCGCCGCCGGCGCCCTGGTGCTGATGGACGGCCACGTGGCTGCCGCGCGCCAGGTGGGCAACGGTTTTGCGCTGGTATCGACGGGCGGCGTGGCCGATGTGCCCGTGCTGCATGAAAACCGGCAGATCGGCAGCACCGGCGGCAGCGGCTATTTGCTGGTGCCCAATCTGAATCCTTATGGCAATAACCAGATCAGCATCGGCACCGATGCGCTTGACGTCGATGCGCGCGTGCCCGTGACGAATATCAATGTGGTGCCGAAAATGCTGTCCGGCGTGCTTGCCGCCTTCCCTGTCGAGCGCTACAGCGCCGCCACCATCGTGCTGCAGGATGCCGACGGCAAGCCGCTGGCGACGGGCTTGCCCGTGCTGCACGTGCAAAGCGGCAAGCGCACGGTGGTGGGTTTTGACGGCCTGGCCTTTGTCGACGAGTTGAGCGCGGAGAACGAGTTGCAGATCGGCGACAGCGGCAGCCAGTGCGCGGTGCGCTTTGCGTATGTGCGTCCGGCGCAGGGCGGCTTGCCAATGCTGGGGCCGCTGCGCTGCCTGCCTGCCGGGGGAGGCCGCTGATGCGCCGCCTGCTGCTGTGCCTTATCGTCCTGCTTGGCTGCGCGAGTGGCGCGGCACGGGCCGACACGTGCTCGGTAAGCATGACCAATATCAACTTTGGCAACATCAGCCCGATTTCCGGTACCGATTACACGGCGCAGGCCACGGGCACGTTCAGCTGTGTGTTTTCCTCTCTGAACCTGGGGCAACTGCTGACGCCAAATGCGCAAGTGTGCATTTCCCTGGGCCTGGGCACGAATTCCACGTCGGCGCTGCCGCGCAAGCTGGGCAATGGCAGCAACCGCATGGACTACAACGTGTACGTCGATGGCACGTATGCGCCGGCGAAGATCTGGGGCGGCGCCAGCGTCACGGGCGCGCCATCGACGTTCGCGATGACCCTGTCGGCGGGCTTGCTGGCGCCGCCCGGCACGTATTCCATGAACTTTACCGTGTACGCGAAGATTCCTGCCGGCACGTCATTGGCCGCCGTGCCGACGGTGGCCAATGCCAACACGGTGTACACCTCCAGCTTTGCCGGCGCGGGTACCTATACCTACACCACGTACGGCCTGATCAACCTGGCTGGCTGCACCGTCAACAGCGGCAGCTTCGGTTTTACGGTGAACGCGACGGCCATCAACGATTGCACCATCGGCGTGACGCCGATGGCCTTCGCCAACGCCAGCATCCTGACGGGCAATCTGCGCAGCACCAGCACCGTGTCCGTGCGCTGTGTCAACAACAATGCCTACCAGATCGCCCTCAACGGCGGCGTCGTGGCGGCCAGCGTGGCGGGGCGGCAGATGAAAAATACGCTGACCACGGACAAGGTCAATTACTTGCTGTCGGCCACCCTGGACGGGCCCGTGTGGGGCGACGGCACGGCGGGCACCAGCATGGTGACGGGCACGGGCACGGGCGCCAGCGTGCCGCTGACGATCTTTGGCCGGGTGCCGGCACAGACGTCGCCGCGTCCCGGCGACTACAAGGATACGGTGACGGCGACGATTTATTTTTAGAACGTAACGGTGACGAGGCCGGCGCCGGACGGCGTGGCTTGCTGCTGCAGATGGTAGGGCGTGTTGTGACGGCAATGTACTTGCGCCAGCGCGCGCTGGGTGCTGACGCTGCAGACCTCGTGGATGACGAGGGTGGCCTGGAACGATGCGGAAGAGACGGTACCGGCGGTGGTGGTCTGGCAAAGCGTGAGGGCGAGCAGGGCTGGCAGTACGGCAAACTTCAATGGAGTCATCGTGAACGCATCTGGCAAAAAACGGGCGTGGGCAGCAACGCCGCATGGCATGGCTGACACCGTCTTTCGCACCGGGATTAGGGGAACTGAACGAGCCATGATTGTACTTGAACAAGAAAAGTGTGAGTTTGTGCGTATTTTCAAGCCGCCATCATGGGGTGCTCGAAGCTTTCGATTTGATAGTAACTGAAGTTTCCGTATTGCAACTGCAAGATTTTTCGATTGTTGTGTTGAATCAACGTGAGGAGATGGTCATGAAACATACCAACTTTAATAATTTGCCTTGCCCGATCGCTCGCAGCCTGGGCAAGGTGGGCGAATGGTGGAGCATCCTCATCCTGCGCGAAGCGTTTTACGGCAAGACGCGCTTCGATGAATTTGAAAAGAGCCTGAAGATCGCCCCCACCATCCTCACGCGCCGCCTGGCCGACCTGGTGGAAGGCGGTTTGATGACGCGCCGCCTGTACTGCGCCAAGCCGCCGCGCTACGACTATGTGCTGACCAAGTCCGGGCGCGCCTTCAAGCCCGTGCTGCTGGCCTTTATCGCCTGGGGTAACGAGAATTTCGCCCCGGAAGGCGCCAGCCTCGTCATCGCCAGCCGCGACACGGGCCTGGCCGCCGATCCTGTGCTGGTCGATGCCATGACGGGCTTGCCCATCAATGACGAGTACTACGCATTCGCGCCGGGCCCTGCCGCCAGCGACAGCATGCGCAGCATTATCCTCGATGCGGAAAAAAGCAGCGGCATCGCACCCAAGCCGAAGGCGCCGGCCGCCAACCGCGGCTGGGTGGCGGAAGGCCATCTGGCCTGAAGGCAGGGTGCTGGCGTGCAGCAAGTTTGGTAAAAAGCAAAACGGGCGGGCGGGCTTGCGCTTATTGTCGCTGCAGGTGCAGCAACAGTGCGGCGCCCATGCCCGTGCGCGGGCGTGGCGCCTTCCGTGATCCCACCCCGTTCCAGGAGTACCGTGATGACCACATTGCAAACACACGCCTGCCGCGCTGCAGTGGCGCTGGCGCTGGCCGCCCTGCTGGGCGCTTGTACCCATGGACCCGGCCAGCCCGGCGGCCATGGCGTGACTCTTTCCGGCGCGCAGGAAGTGCCGGCCAATACCAGCACGGCCAGCGGCAGCGGCAATATCCGCGTGGCGCCGGACCGCGGCGTCAGCGGTGGCGTGCGCTACACGGGCATGCTGGCCACCGTGGCGCATATCCACGAAGGGGCGGCCGGCGCGAATGGCCCCGTCATCGTGCCGCTGCTGAAAACCGGCGAAGGCATGTTTGCCGTGCCGCCGAATACCGTGCTGACGCCATCGCAGCAGGCGAGCTACCAGGCCGGTAAACTGTACGTGAATGTGCACAGCGACACGTATCCGGCCGGCGAAATCCGCGCCCAGCTCAAGCCCTGACAGGCCACCGGCGTTTTCTCCGAAACCTCCTTGGGCCGCGCGAGCGGCCTTTTTTTGCGCCCGGCGGGGGATTGCGGGAGCACGCTACAATCGCTGCATGCTGACCATCCTTGCCATCACCTTTCCCTTCTTTGCCCTGGTGCTGTGCGGCTACCTGGCCGTGCGGCGCACCTTGCTGCCGCTGGCCGCCATCGGCGGCTTGAACAGCTTTGTGCTGTACTTCGCGCTGCCGTGCATGCTGTACCGCTTCGGCGCCGCCACGCCCATCGCGCAGCTGCTCGACGCCAGCGTCTTCGGCGTGTATCTGCTGTGCGCCCTGATCATGGTGGGCGTGACCATGGCCATGACCCTGAGCCACCGCATCGACTGGAACAACGCGGCCTTCGGTTCGCTGGTGGCGGCCTTCCCGAACACGGGCTTCATGGGCGTGCCATTGCTATTGACCTTGCTCGGTCCCCGCTCTTCCGGCCCCGTGATCGTCACCATCGTCGTCGACATGCTCATCACCAGTTCGCTGTGCATCGCCCTGTCGCGCATCGGCAGCGGCGGCGCGCACGGCGGCCGCGCGGCCGTCATGAATGCCTTGAAGGGCATGGCGGGCAACTCGATGCCCTGGGCTATCGTGCTGGGCGCCCTGTCGTCGTGGCTGGAACTGGCCTTGCCCAAGCCCCTGATGCAGACGGTGGGCCTGCTGGCCGATGCCGCCTCGCCTGTCGCCCTGTTTACCATCGGCGCCGTGCTGGCGCGCTCGCAGATGAGCACCGCCGACCCGGCACCGCTGGGGGAATACGTGCCCGTGGCGCTGAAAAAACTGCTGCTGCACCCGCTGCTGGTGTGGGGCACGGGCCACGCGGCCATCGCCCTGGGCGCGCCGCTCGACCCGTTCGCCCTGACCTGCATGGTGCTGGTGGCTTGCCTGCCCAGCGCCAGCAACGTCACCTTGCTGTCGGAACGCTTCGGCGCAAACACGGCCCGCATCGCCCGTATCATCCTGGTCTCGACGGCGCTGTCGTTCCTGACGTTTTCAGCGGCTGTCAGCTGGCTGGCGTGACATTGGCGGCGATCAGCGCGCCCAGGGCTTGCGCCGCGCCGGGCTGGCTGTCCTGCGCCAGTCCGCGCGCCATGCTGGCCTGGTCTTCCTGCGTGCGGTTCTGTCCCAGCTTCCACTTGCCCGTGAGGCGCGTGAGGGGAATCTCGATGCCGACGATGGCTTTCAGAAGTTTGTCGATGTAAGCGGTCGGCGCATCGGCCACCTGCCACGGTTGCGCCTGGCCCGCTTCATGGCGCGCCGTCAGGCGTTCCACCAGTCCCAGCAGCCAGGCCGCATCGTCGATGGCGCGCAGGGGGCCGTGCGCATGCGCGACGGCGTAATTGAAGGTGGGGACTTCCTTGCCGCTGATTTGCTTTTCCGCATACCAGGCGGGCGTGATGTAGGCGTGCGGCCCCTGGAAGATCACCATGCAGTCGGTACCTGCGGCGCGCCACAGCGGGTTGGCGCGCGCCACGTGGGCACGCAGGATGCCGAACGGGGCCTCCGGCGTCGGCGCGGCGATCTCGAACGGCAGATGGTCGGCGCACAGGCCGTCCTCGCCGTGGCATACCAGCGCCCCCAGCGGGTGGGCGGCGATCAGGCCGTGCAGCACCTCGAGGCGCTCTTCGCGAAAACTGGAAGGCGTGTACATCTAGGCCTCCTCGACGACGACATCGGCCGTCAGCGAATTGGCGATGTAGCAGCGTTCATGGGCGTCGTGGTGCAGGGCGGCCAGGGCCTCGGGCGAGGGTGGCGTTGCCGCGAACACGATGCGCGGACGCAGCACGATGCGCGTCATGGCCAGGCGGCCCTGCGCATTCTTGCCCAGTTCGCCGATGGCTGCGTCGCGGTAGTCGTCGATGACAAAGCCGCGCTGCGCCGCCAGCGACAGGAAGAACAGCATGTGGCAGCTGGACGTGGCGGCCACCAGCGCCTCTTCCGGATCGATGTTGGCCGCCACCGACATGGGCAGCGGCACGGACAGCGGCGACGAGGAGGCGGGCACCGTCATGCCGCCGTCGAATTGCCAGGCGTGGCCACGGCTGTAGCGCTGGCCGGCAAAATCCTGGCCGTCGCGCTGCCAGGCCACGGTGGCGAAAAACTGCTGCATGGAGGCTCCATGATGAAGGAATCGGAACATCATCTTAGTCGGGATCTTGGCTGTTTAAAACAGCCAATAAGTGCTATCTTGAAGCTACCAATTTAAATGCCTCTTTCATGCCTGCCGCCCACGTCAACCAGATTATCGCCGCCTTGCCGCTCGACCGCGCTGCCGCCGAACCGCTGTTCCGCCAGTTGTATGGCGCCATCAGGGCGGCCATCCTCGACGGGCGCCTGAGTCCCGGCATGCGGCTGCCGCCCACGCGCGAGTTTTGCCGCTTGCTGGGCGTATCGCGCCAGACGGTGCTCAATGCGTACGCGCAGCTGGCGGCGGAAGGCTATCTCGATGGCACGGTCGGGCGCGGCACCTTCATCAGCGCCGACGTGCCGCTGCCTGTCTCCGCGCCAGCGCCGCCCGCCGCCAGC
>NZ_NRDQ01000143.1 GCF_002878455.1 Janthinobacterium sp. AD80 | reverse complement strand
TGCAGCAGGGCAGGCAGGGTGCCCTGGCTAGCGCTGCCTGCCAGCGTGGCGCCAGCATGGCGGTGCCATCCGGGACGCCGCCACAGCAGTGCGGCCAGCAGCAGGAACAGGCCGGCCAACGCCAGCCCCGGCCTTACCAGGGTCATGCCGTCGCTGCGGGCCAACAGATAGGTGTAGATGAAGGCGCTCATGACAGTGCCTGCCGGAGGGATGCGCAAGGGGAGAGGGCGTGCCGCATGGTGGAACTCCTGTTGAATACGTCCGGCTGCGTCGCGTTGCAGCGAATTAAACGTTTTTCACAAAAATCACGATTAATTTATTTTAAGGCCATATTCATTTTATTTGAGAAATTTATTTTTCTTGTGGCCAAGCTCAGCCGTAACCGGCGGCTGGCGCTGTGTGACAAAAAGCAACGCCACGTCATGAGTGCGTTCTGGCGTGTGCCACGCTTTGTTAATTAGTGAAAAAATGGAATCTCATTGATCGCCATCAATACGATGCGCGGGTGCGCATCGCCGAATGACAACGCCTAGTAAAGGAGCATCATGAGTGCCTCTCCCCGGCCTGGACCCTTGCTCACCCTCACCGCAGTCATCTTCATCTTGCTTGGCCTGGTGCTTGCCGGCGGCGGCGCCTGGCTCGTCAGCCTTGACGGCTCCTGGTATTACCTCGTGGCCGGTATCGGCATGATAGTTGCCGGTGCGCTCGTGTGGAAAAGACGGCGCAGCGCCCAGCCTTTTCTTGCGCTATTGCTGTTCGCCACCCTGATCTGGTCCGTGATCGAAGTGAAGTTCGACTGGTGGCAACTGCTGCCGCGCCTCGATATCTGGTTCGCCGCCGCCGTCTGGCTGCTGCTGCCCTTCATCGACCGGCGTCTCGATCCGGCCCTGTCACCTGGCGCGAAACCGCGCGACGCCGGCAAGAGCGCGCTGCTGGCCGCCGTCGTGGTGACTGCCGCCGTCGGCGTGTTTTCCCTGTTCCAGGATTACTACACCCTGCACGGCGAAGTGCCAGCTGAAAACATGGCGGCCACGCCCGAAGGCGACTACGCGCCCGGCGTGGCGCCCAATGACTGGGCCGCGTATGGCCGCTCCGGCTATGGCGACCGCTACGCGCCGGCCGCGCAGATCACGCCGGCCAATGCCTCGCAGCTGAAACAGGCCTGGGTGTATAACACGGGCGACTTCAAGGGGCCGAACGACCCGGGCGAGATCGCCAACGAAGTCACGCCGCTGAAAGTAAACGGCATGCTGTACCTGTGCACGCCGCATAACATCGTCATCGCGCTGGACCCGGACACGGGCAAGGAAATCTGGCGCCACGATCCGAAGATCAACCGCGACGCCTCCAGTTACCAGCACATGATCTGCCGTGGCGTGGCTTACTGGGACGTGAACGCGGGCCGCGCCAAGGACAATCCGGCGCCTGAAGCGGCAAGCATGGAATGCCCGCGCCGCATCCTCGCCCCCACCATGGACGCCACCCTGATCGCCGTCAACGCCGATACGGGCGAGGCCTGCAAAAGCTTTGGCGAAAATGGCGTGATCGGCCTGTACCACGGCATGGGCATGAAGAAGCGGGGCTTTTTGATGCCGACCTCGCCGCCGGCCGTGGCGCAGAACGTGGTGGTGATGGCCGCCAGCGTCACCGATAACTTTTCCACCGAAGAGCCGTCCGGCGTGATCCGCGGCTACGATCCCGTGACGGGCAAGCTGATGTGGAACTGGGATGCCTCGAACCCGGACGACACGGCGCCGATCGCCGACGGCAAGACGTATACCAACAACTCGCCGAACTCCTGGGGCGTGTCCAGCGTGGATGAGAAGCTGGGCATGGTGTACGTGCCAATGGGCAACGAAACGCCCGATACCTGGGGCGGCAACCGCAACCCCCATGGCGAAAAATACAATAGCGCCATCGTCGCGCTGGACCTGGCGACGGGCAAGGTGCGCTGGGTCTACCAGACCGTGCACCACGACATCTGGGACATGGATATCGGCGGCCAGCCCACCCTGGTGGACATCGACACGCCAAAAGGCAAGGTGCCATCCGTCGTGGCCACCACCAAGCGGGGCGACATCTATGTGATCGACCGGCGCGACGGCAGCCTGGTGGTGCCGGCGCCGGAAAAACCCGTGCCGACCGCCAACGCCGCGCCTGGCGACACGCTGTCGCCCACGCAGCCGTTCTCGGCATTGACCTTCCTGCCCGAGAAAAATATCAGCGAAACGGACATGTGGGGCACCACGCCGTTCGACCAGCTGGCTTGCCGCATCATCTTCCGCCAGCATCGCTACGAAGGACCGTTCACGCCGCAAACCGTGGCTGAAGGCAAGATCAAGGGCGCCATCATTTCGCCCGGCCCGCTGGGCATCTTCGAGTGGGGCGGGGCGGCCGTCGATCCAGGCCGCCAGCTGCTGCTGGTGAACCCCGACTACATGGGCTTCCTGGAACGCCTGGTGCCGCGCGCGCAAGCCAATGCGCCGGGCGGCACGGGGTCGGAAATGGGCTTGCAGCCGCAGACGGGCGTGCCGTTCGCCGTGGAAATCAAACCCTTCCTGTCGCCGCTGGGCTTCCCTTGCCAGGCGCCGCCCTGGGGCTATATCGCCGCCGTCGACCTGCGCACCATGAAGAAAGTATGGATGCACAAGAACGGCACCACGCGCGACAGCGCCCCCGTGCCGATCGCCCTGCCGCTGGGCGTGCCCAGCCTGGGCGGCATCAGCACCACGGGCGGCGGCGTGGCATTTCTGAGCAGCACGCTCGACTACTACATCCGCGGCTACGACGTGCGCAACGGCAAGACCGTGTGGAAAGCCCGCCTGCCGGCAGGCGGCCAGGCCACGCCGATGAGCTATGTCTCCGACAAGACGGGCAAGCAATATGTCGTCGTCATGGCTGGCGGCCATGGATCGCTGGGCACGAAGATGGGCGATAGCCTGGTGGCGTTTGCCTTGCCGGATGCGGTGGTGAAGGAGGGGGCGAAGACGAAATAGCGATGCAGGAGGGGCGGCAGCATCATGCTGATGCTGCCGCCAGTGCCGCCAGTGCCGGAAGTGGTCCAGCCGGCATGCCAGCTGGAGGAGATAGCCTTGAACGGCGCTGGCTTGTCAGGTTTCGTTGCCGGCAGTCGCGTGGCGTCGTTCGGCGTAGTCTTTCAGTGATTGCATGGTCCGGGGAAGCCCCTCTCTGACCTGCTTTGCCACGCCTGGCCCGAACAGAAACGCTAGGGGGCCGGTAAACCATACGCGGTGCAGGACGTCCGAACCGCCATCGACGGCAGAGACGGTATGCTCGAAGTGCAGGCGAAACAAGGGGATGTAGCCTTCGACGGTGAACGAGCGGCCCGCTGAGCGTTCCGTGACCACCATGGGAATGCCCAGTCCCTTGCTGGGAACGATGCGGCCCTTGCTACCGACACTGAATGGCCCGTCGAGCCGGGCTTGTTTCGTATCCGGGTCCCAGCGGTGCCATTGGTCGACCTCGCTCCAGATCTGGTCGATGAGCATGGGCGGGACGGGGATGTATATGCGTTCTTCGATTTGCATGAGGGGCTGCGTCTCCTTGTCATTGTTGTCAACGTCATCAAGCTTGTGCCAGGCGCCGCACAGCGCCTGGACACATTATCCGCCCGGAACGGCACGGCCGCACATATGCTACGGCAATGTCCGTTTCAATGTCCGTTTCAATGCCCGTTTCAATACCTGTTTACTTCGCCGCCAGGCCCAGCTTCAGTCCCACCAGCTTGCCTGGCGCAGCCTCCGTCTTTTCCGGCGCGCCGGTGCTGACACGTGTGGCTGGCGTGCCATCTTGCTGCAGGGCCGCCAGGATGGCCGCGCTGCGCTGCGTGCCCAGCTTGTTCAAGGCATCGGCAGGCAGCGGCTGCTTGGCTTCCAGCTGCTCGCGCAAGCCGTTATAGAACGCGCCCGTATCGGCCACCTGCGGCTCGCCTTCGATCAGCTTGCCCAGACGTTGCAAGACGGGGATCTTGGTCGCTGTCGTCGGCGTGGCAGCGTCCGCCGAGGCTGCAGACGCCGCCCCTGGCACAGCCGACTCAGCCGCCTTTTTCTGCTTGTCCAGCTCCGCCTTGCCGAAGCGTTCCGCGTACAGCTCGCGCAGGGCGCCGCGCACCTTGCGCTCGCCCAGGTTCAGCGGCCCCGGCTCTTCGCCAGCCTCCAGCTTGATGCCGGCCTTGGCGGCGACGGCGCGGCGCACGGCCTGGGCGCGCAGGGCGGCCGCATCCGTGTCGCTGTACTGGCCCGGCACGGCCAGCTTCAGCTGTTCGCGCTTGGCGAGGATCTGCGCCACCTGCTTGAGCTTTTCCCGCTCGGGCGGCAGCAGCACGGCGCTGCCCGGATCGAAGTCGATGGATTCGAGCTTGTCGGCGCTGATGCCCAGCAGGTTGCCCAGCGCGCGGAACGGCGCCGTGACGATTTTCGTCAGCACGTTGCCCACGGCTTTCCAGATCAGCGCGCCATAGCTGAATTGCGGGTCGTTCATGTCGCCCGACACGGGCAAGCCCAGGTCGATGCGCCCGTCGCTATCCTTGAGGATGGCCAGCGCCAGTTCCAACGGCAGCTTCAGGGCGTCCGGGCTGTCGATGCGCTCGCCCAGGGTCAGCTTGTCGAGCACGATCTGGTTGGTGCCGTCGAGCTGGCGGTTGCGCACCTTGTATTGCAAATCCAGCGAAATCTTGCCTTCGGCCACCTTGTAGCCGGCGAATTTCATCGTGTACGGCGAGGCGGACACCATGTCGACGTTCTTGAAGACCACGTTCAAGTCCGTATTGTCGGTGGGGGCGAAAGGATTCAATTGGCCGCGCACGCGTGCCAGGCCGAATTCATCGATGCGTCCGTCCAGTTCAATCTGGCTGCGCGCATCGCGTTTTGTCGACAGGCCCGTGACGACGCCATTGAGTTCATAAATCTTGGCGGCGAACTGGGGACGCAGGCTGAGGTCGGCGAAGTCCAGCTTGGCGTTTTGCAGGCGCACGCGGCGCACGCGCACGGGGAAGGCGGCATCAGCGGCCGGCGTTGCGGTGGCCGGCGTGGCGTTGGCCACGGGAGCGGCGGCGGCAGGCAATGCAGCGGGCTGCGCCGGTTCCGGCGCTTTCACCAGCAGGCGTTGCGCGTTCAGGCTGCGGTCGTTTTCAATGATCAGCTGGGCGTTCGGTTCCACCACGCGCAGTTCCGGGATGTCGACAAAGTCCGGGCCAACGCTGGCCGTCAGTTTGTCGGCGCGCACGCTTTTCCATGAGGCAAAACGCTTGCCATCCGTTTCGTTGAGCACGAGGCCCGCGATATCCACGCCGCCCACATAGCGCACTTTCGGTGCTTTCGGCGCACCGCCGCCCGTCGTCAGGCGGCCGCTGCCGGACAGGCTGCCGCCCGCCAGCTTGAGTTTCACGTGCTGTGCCAGCAGCGGTTGCACGGGCGCCAGCGTCAGCTGTTTCAGATTCAGCTGCGCATCGACGGCGCCCGTACCGGGCACGAATTTGCCATTCGCCGTGAGCAAGCCACCTTCGCGCAGGCCCACGCCCAGCTCGAACGGCAGCGCCTGCGTCATGTCGTTGCTGACGTTGTGCAGGGACAGGCGGGCATCCTGCAGATTGCCTTTAATTCCCGTGCCCGCATCGTCGAAGCGGGCGCCGAACTTGCTCAGCTCCACGTTGTCTACCTTGGTGGACCAGGGCGCGGAGGGCGCATCCTTGGCAGGGTCGGCTTTGCCGGAGGCAAACACGGGCAGCTTTTGCGCAATCGCAAATTCCCCCTGGCGGTTGCGTGCCAGGTCGATCTGCGCGCCGCTGGCCGTCACGACGCCCAGGTGCACGCTGCGCGCGGCCAGGTCGATCTTGCCTTCCGCAAAACCCAGTTGCGCCAGCTTGAATGGCGTTTGCGCGCCCCGTTGCATGGCCAGATCGGCCAGGGCAAAGCTGGCGTTGTCGACCAGCACGCTGTTTCCTGCCTGACCTTGCTGCAAGCCCAGTTGCAGCTGCAGTTGCAACTGTTTCGCGCTCAATTGCAGGGCGGGCGAGACGGTTTCATCGATGGCCGAGACGTCCACCTTGGCCAGCACCAGCTGCTTCAAGTCGACTTTCCACCTGCCTGGCTTGGCTGGGGCGGCGGGGATGGCCGGAGCAGCGGCGGCGGGCGCGGGATTGCCCGGCAGCATCAGGTTCGCCACGTCGATCTCGCCCTTGCTGTCGCGACGCACGGCCAGCTTGCCGCCGTACAGATTGATTTTATCTACCGTGACGCTCTGGCGCGCCAGGTCGGCGTTGACGCCGGCGACGCCCAAGGTATCGAGCGAGGTAAAAGCGTCGCCTTTGCCGTCGCGCACCAGCGACAGGCCGCGCAAGGCCAGGCCCGCGCCTTTCAGGCTCGCTTCCAGCTTGCCGTCCGCATAGGAAAAAGCATAGGGCAGGCGCGCCGACAGCTTGCCGCTCGTCACTTCGGCGCGCGTGTAGGCTTTCAGGTAGGCGGCCAGGCCGGGCAGGGAAGCGTCGTTCAGTATCAGTTCGCCTTCGCCCCGGATGGGGGTGAGCGACGCCGTGCCGCGCCAGTGCAGCTTGCCGCCGCGCGCCGCGTCGGCGCTGAGGCTATAGCTGCCATTGGCGTCGGGCAGGGTCGAGATATTGTCGAGCGTGAAATTGATCGGCGTAAAATTGTCCGCATAGCCGGCCTTCTGGTCTTGCCAGTCGACTTTGCCTTGTTCCAGTGCAAAGTGGCCAATGATCAGGCGCGGCATGCCGCCTTCGCTCTTTTCCGGGTGCTTGCGCTGCCAGGTGGCCAGCACTTCAGCCAGGTTGAACTTGCCGTCCGGCGTGACGGTCAGCTGCGCCTGGGGCGCCGTGATGCGGATTTCCGCCAGGCTCCAGGCGCGGCGCACGATGGATTTCCATTCCAGCTGCACGGCCAGGGCGCCGATGAACAGCAGCGGTGCGCCGCCCTTGCCATCGGCGCTGGCCGCTTCCTTGAAAGCAATCTTGTCCGCTTCCAGGCGCAGGGTAAACGGGTTGAAACGCACGTCGGCGACGCTGGCCTGGCGCGCGAGTTCCTTCTCGGCAAACTTTGGCAACTGGTTTTTGATGACGTAGGGCACCAGCCAGAAGCCGGCCGCGCTGTAGGCGGCCAGGACGCAGCCTGTGCCGACGGCCCAGCGCTGCCAGCGTTTCCAGCGAAATGATTTCGTCTGCACGCTTTTCTTGTCGATTGTGTTCACGAACTTACCTTTTGATCTTGTTAGGCGGCGCGTCGTGCGCGCCGTGACTGTCAGTATGCCTCTTTGCGGGCTCGTCTGCAAAATCCAAACGTGTTCAAGTGATAACAGGCGCCGGAGGAGGCTTGTTTCTTCTATAAAACTCACACAAACTCACTCTTACTTGATAATGATTCTCATTATCGGTATCATGTCCGCTAACCGTAAGTTCTCATTCGCAACTTTTTCTCATTGAAAGCCCGATTTCATGCCTGCCGTAACTCCTCGCCTCCGCTTGCTTCCCGTCGCCGCCGCCCTCTCGCTGGCCTTCGCTTCCCACGCCGCGCTGGCGGCCAATGCAGCCAGGGGCCAGGACGAGCTGACGGCTGGCGACGAGAAAGTCATGCAGGCCGTGCAGGTGACGGGGGCGCGCGCGCAAGGCCTGGTACCGCTCACCACCGAGGCGGGCAGTTTCCGTGGCGCCAACATCATGGATGTGCCATCGACCGTCAACGTCATTACGCGCGAATTGCTGGAGCAGCAAGCCGTCTCCGGCCTGTACGACGCCGTGCGCAATACGGCCGGCGTGACGCGCCAGCAGAACGGCGGCGAAACCTGGGATCAATTGGTGATACGCGGCATCGCCGTGGAAAACCGTACGAATTACCGCCTCAACGGTTCCATGCCCATCATGAACTTCTCGCAAGTGCCCATGGAAAACAAGGAGCGGGTGGAAGTGCTGAAGGGCGCCTCGGCCCTGTACTACGGTTTTACTTCGCCGGCCGGCGTGGTCAACTTCGTTACCAAGCGGGCCGACAGCCGGCCCGTCACCAGCATGGGCTTGAGTCTCGATGACCGTGGCAGTGCCGTGGCGAATATTGATGTCGGCCGCCGCTTTGGCGCGCAGCAGGAATTCGGCGTGCGCGTGAACGCGGCCGGCGGCACCCTGGGTTCCTACCTGGATAATGTCGGCAATGGCAACCGCCGCTTCATTGCCACGGCGCTGGACTGGCGCGTGACCAGCAAACTGCTGCTGAAAGCGGACCTGGAATATGACCGCCGCAGGGTGACGGAGCAGGCGGGCGTGGCCCTGCCCACGGCCGTGAAAGGCGTGATCACCTTGCCGCGCGCCGTCGACCCGCGCAACTTGATCGGCCCGGACTGGTCCAACTTCGAAACGCAGACGAAAAACGCGCAGTTGCGCGCCGATTACGCCATCGCCGATGGCTGGGCCTTGACGGTCGAGGCGGGCCACTCGGAAACGGCGCGCGACCGCCGCCTGGCCATCTTCCGCTTGAACAACGCGGCCGCCGTGCAGACGGGCGCGGGCCGCATCACGGGCAATATCCAGCACAGCGTGACGGCGTCGGACTTGCTGCGCGCGGAACTGGCCGGCAATTTCAACACGGGGTTCATCGCCCATGAACTGACCCTGGGCGCCTCGCGCACGGACAAGTCGCAAGATCCGATTTACCAGAGCAATTACACGATCGCCTCGCAGAACCTGTACCAGCCCGTGCCCGTGACGAATGTCGTGTTCGGCCCCAAGCCGGCCACGCCGACGACGGCCGCCCTCGACACGCGCGACACCGGCCTGTACGCGCTTGACCGCATGGTCTTCAGCCCGCAATGGCAAAGCGTCATCGGCGTGCGCCGCAGCAGCTACCAAAGCGACCAGGGCGCCAGCCACTATGACGTCAGCAAGACCACACCGATGGCCTCGCTGATCTACAAGGCCACGCCCGAGCTCTCGTTCTACGCATCCACGGCGCGCGGGCTGGAAGAGGGTGAAACGGGCCCGACGGGCACCGCCAACCAGGGCGTCAAGATGGCGCCCGGCGTGAGTCAACAAAAGGAGCTGGGCGCGCGCTGGCTGAGCCCTGGCGGCACCTTGCTGTCGGCGGCCCTGTTCGACATCACGCGCCCCGGCTATTACACGAATGCCAGCAATGTCTTCACCTCGGATGGCGAACAGCGCTACCGTGGCCTGGAACTGTCGACCCAGGGCAAGCTGACGCGCCAGCTGTCGTGGCAGACGTCGGCCCAGCTGCTCGATCCCAAGTTTGCCAACATCAATGCCGACTACAACGGCAAGGCGCCGGAAAACGCCTCCAAGCGCACGGCCAGCGCCTTCCTCGCTTACGCGTTTGACGGCGTGCCGGGCCTGTCCGTCAACGGCGGCGCGTATTACTACAGCGCCCGTCCCGTCAACGATTTGAACCAGGCTTTCCTGGGCGGCGTGACCTTGTTCAGCGCTGGCGCCCGCTATGCGAGCCGGGTGATGGACAAGGCAGTTGTCTGGCAGCTCAACGTGGAAAACGCGGCGGACAAGCGCTACTGGGCCGGCGCCGGCACGCGCCTGGCGTCGGGCGCGCCGCGCGCCATCAAGCTGTCGATGAAGGTCGATCTGTAGCCATACCTGCACGACGGCTTGATCTGCGGCCTTGGCCCAGGGGCAGGGCGGCCGTTATAATGGCGGCATGTTTATCAGCCAAGGCCGCGCCGTCATCGTCCTGTGGATCGCGTGTCTCGCCATCCTCATGGCCGCGCTCGCCCCGACCCTGTCGCGCGCCTTCACTGTCGCCAGCGGCAAGGCCGTGCCCAGCTTCGAGATCTGCTCGGTGGCGGGCGGCATGAACATGTTGCCCGCGACGCTCTCCAAGCAGGCGCCCGACCCTTCCAAGGGCGGCATGCGCATGGGCGACTGCCCGTGCTGCAGCATGCATGCGGCCACCCTGGACATTATTCCCACCACCCTGGTGCTAGCATCCGGTGAACTGATCACGGGCTTGCTGCCCCTGCTGTTCTACCAGTCGCCCACGCCCTTGTTCGCCTGGACGCCCGTCCAGCCGCGCGGGCCGCCTGCCGCTTTCTGATCCTGGTTTTTCCGTGAACGTCCATCGCCCAGCCGCATCGTGCTGCGCTGTGGCCGTTCGTCTTGCCTATCTGACAGAAAGCAGCACCATGAAACATTTTCCATTACTTATTTCCTTCGCCATCGCCATGCCCGCCCTGGGCCAGGCGCGCACTGAAGCGGTTTTACCCGAAATGAAAGTCATCGTCACGGGCGTCAAGGACGGCTACCGTCCCGCCGCCGACACGGCGCTGATGTTCTCCAGCACGCCCGGCTACAGCGTGGCGGCCGGTGGCGGCGTGTCCGGCTTGCCAGTGATTAATGGCTTTGCCGATGACCGCATCAAGATCCGCATCGACGGCATGGAACTGACGTCCGCCTGCGCCAACCACATGAATGCGCCCTTGTCGTATATCGATCCGCAGCAGGTGCAGCGCATCCGCCTGATCGCGGGCGTGACCCCCGTCAGCTCCGGCGGCGACAGCATCGCCGGCACCATCGAAGTGCAGTCCAACGCGCCCGTGTTCGCGCAGAGCGGCGCGCCGCTGCTGACGCAAGGCAGCTTCGCCGTCTCGGGGCGCAGCGTCAACAACAGCGTGGCGACCAGCGTCAACGCCTCGGCCGCCAGCGACGTGCTCAGCATCGGCTACAGCGGCGCCACCACGCGCGGCCACAGCTATGAAGATGGGCGCGGCAACAAAGTGCTGGCCAGCATGTACGAAAGCATCAACCAGTCCATCGTGCTGGCGGCCAAGGGCGATGGCCAGCAGCTGATCCTGCGCGCCGGCATGCAGCATATCCCTTACCAGGGCTTCCCCAACCAGTACATGGACATGACGGATAACCATGGCCAGTTCGCCAACCTGGCTTACCAGGGCACATTTGCCTGGGGCGTAATCGACGCGCGCGCCTACTGGCAGCGGACGGACCACGAAATGGGCTTTTTCACGCCCGAGCGCAAGGGCACGATGCCGATGATCACGCACGGGCGCAACACGGGCTATGCGCTGATGGCAAGCTTGCCGACGGCGGCGGGCGAGTTGCGCCTGGGCCAGGAGTGGCATGGTTTTCGCCTCGACGACTACTGGCCGGCCGTGCCCGGTTCCATGATGATGGGGCCGCGCACCTATCTGAACATCAATGACGGCAAGCGGGACCGAACGGTGCTGTTTGGCGAGCTGGAAACGCGCCATGACGCGCGCTGGACAAGCGTGCTGGGCCTGCGTGGCGAATCCGTGCGCATGGACTCGGGCGAGGTGCAATCGTATGGCACCAACATGATGAACATGCCGGACGTGATGGCCGCCCGGGCCTTCAATGCGCGCAGCCGCAGCCAGCGCGACACGAACATCGATGCATCGGCGCAAGCGACCTTCACGCCAGACGCGGCCAGCAGCTACGAGTTCGCGCTGGCGCGCAAGGTGCGCTCGCCGAATGTGTACGAGCGCTACTCGTGGGGCCGCGGTTCGATGGCCATGACCATGACCAACTGGTTTGGCGACGGCAATGGCTATGTGGGCAATATCGACCTGAAGCCCGAGACGGCTTACACGGCGGCATTGACGGCCGACTGGCACGGCGGCGGCGAGGAGGGCTGGTTCCTGCGCGTCAACCCGTATTTCAGCAAGGTCGACAATTACATCGATGTCGACGTGCTGGCGCCGTTCAAGCCCTACATGCAGATGGGCGCCAAGGGCAACTTGCTGCAGTTCGCCAACCACGACGCCAAGCTGTACGGCGTCAACCTGGCGTGGCAGTTGCCACTGGCCAGCAGTGCGCGCTGGGGCCGCTTCATGGCGACCGGCAACGCCGCTTATACACGGGGCAAGCGCAACGACAGCGGCGACCTGTACCGCATGATGCCGCTTAACGCCATGCTGGCAGTCGAGCACAAGCTGGGCGCCTGGAGCAGCCGCATCGAAACGAAGATCGTGGCCCACAAGGACACCGTCGACGCGCGCCGGCTGGAGCCGGAAACGGGCGGCTATGCGCTCGTCAACCTGCGCAGCAGCGTGGCGCTGAGCAAGATGGCCAGCCTGAGCGCGGGCGTCAGCAACCTGTTCAACCGTGCGTATGCGGACCCGCTGGGCGGCGTTTACCTGTCGGGCCTGAAAGCGAACGGCGGGGCGCTGCAAGCCTTGCCGGCCGAGGGGCGTTCGATTGACCTGGGGCTGCAGCTGACGTTCTAAGGCCGGCGTCAGGAGCGGCGCCTTTCCCTTGCCGGACGGGAAGGCGCATGCTTGATTCAGTGCATCGGCGGCAGGCAGCGCTGGCTGCGCGTGACAATATATGCATATTTCTTTCCGGAAATTTGTTATGCTCCTTGCCGCCGCTGCTTGTTGCCAGCTTTGCCACCCGCGTGTGCCACCCGTGTTTGTCGCTGGCGTTTGTCACCTGCGTTTGTTACCCGTGTTTGTCACCCGTCCCAGGCGGCCGGCAGCGCATGGCCCAGCGTGTGGTGCCATGCATGGGCTGGCCAGACTCGGCCAACTATTAACGTGGCAGCAAGCCACAGCACATCAAGGAAGCGTACCCTGGCAATGAAAAAAATTGGCTTGTTATCACTGGCTGTCTTGCTGGGCGCTTGCGACATTCATTTTGGTTCTTTTGCCAACGACTGGAAAACCGCCGATGCGGCCACCGATGTTTTTCACCAGTATGCGGCGCAAGGCAAGTTCTCTGCCATGTACGGCATGGGCAGCGCGCTGATGAAACAGCAACAGACCGAGCAGGAATTTGTCCAGGCTGCCGAACAGGGAATGCAAATCTATGGCCCCATGAAAGTGGCGCGCCAGCTCAGGGCCGCCTGTTTTCCAAATCAGGTGCGGCTGCTGTATCAGACCGACTTTCAGAATGGCAAGGCAACGGAGAAACTGGTATGGCAGGTGCGCGGGAACAAGGCGGAACTGATCAGCTATCAGGTCGAGCCTGGCGAAGTGGATCTCGACTCGCTGCCGGACTCGAGCTGTTCAAAATAGTGCGGATGCTCGTGCATGCACGCACTGGCGATCACAAGAGAGCGGATGGCGGGCATGCCGCCACCGGCGAAACGAAGGCGTGAAGATGCATAAAAGTAAAAACGATGTACTCATTGGCGGTATTGTCATTGCCCTTGTTGCGGGCCTGTCCGGGCTTGCAGGCGGATGGGAAATCCTGAAGGCCACGGCATGGTTGATTGGAACCGGCGTGCTGATCCTTTTCCTGCTGCAGTTGAAACGCAATGGGGCCACCCTGGTGGCGGTGGTATTGATGCCGATGCTGATTCTCAGGAGATTTTTTGTGCCGAAGAAAGTGCGCGCGCAATTGACAGCGATGCACCGCGGCGAGAAGCGGGAGCGGAAGTAAACGGGCAGGTTTCGGAAGATAAGGCACGCATTACACAGGATGACCATGTCAGCGGCCACGACATACCCACCATATATTGCGCTGGAGCAGGCGCTGGTCGACGTGTTGGAAATAATGCGGCCGAAACAGCTACGCTTGAACAATGTCGAGATACTCGGGGCGAACGGCCATTTTTGTGTAGGCGTGTTTTATGCGGACGATGTGGATATTCATCTTTATGCCAGGGATGGCACGAGCGCGGAAATACAATCGCGGTTGGCGCAATGCCCGCGCGCTTCGAAGCTGCGTTTTTCTTTTCTCGAATTGCCGGAGATAGGCTTCCGGTTCGACTCCAGGGAAAACGTGGATAAGAACTACCAGGGCAGCTACCATCTGTTCTGGCGCTAGAGCGGACCGCCATCCTGATGGATAACGTGAATAACAAGGTTGAATCAACGCTGGAGCCATGATGGGATATGCCCTGCATATTACAAGAAGCGAAGAGGGTCTTGCGCACGGAGAGACGGCGATCTCGATCGAGGAATGGACCAAGCTGCTTGCGCGGGATGGGGAAATGCGCCTCGACGGCTACGCCGAAGTCAGGACGCCCGACGGCACGACCATACGCATGGAAGCAGAAGGCCTGGCTGTATGGACGGCCTATTGCGCCCATCAGGAAAACGGCGATCGGGCATGGTTCAGTTTTTATGGCGGCAGTATCACTTGCAATAATCCTGACGCTGAAATCGTGCGGAAAATGTGGCGCATTGCCCAGCAGCTAGCAGCTGTCGTCCAGGGCGACGAAGGCGAGCTGTATGATGAACATGGCCAGGTCAGCTAGGCCCGGGGCTTGCCGGGGTCGCGCGGCGAGCGGCACATGGACATGGGGCGGCTTTATGCGGCGGGGTTCAGCAGGCCGAGTATGTCATCGAGGGTGGCAGGCTTGACCAGATGGTGGTCGAAGCCGCCATTCCTGGTCTTGGCGCGGGTCAGTTCATCGCTCCACGCGGTATAGGCAATCATCTTTGTGCTCTGGAATTTGGACGCTTGCCGGAGGCGGGAGGCCACCTGGAATCCGCTGACTTCGGGCATGCCCAGGTCGAGAAACACCACGTCCGGTTCAAACGTCTCTGCCACTTGCAGCGCCTCGGCGCCGCCGTACACGGGAATGGCTTCATGGCCGCTGAGCACGAGGAATTCGGCGACGAGATCGGCCGCGTCACGATTGTCGTCGACGACCATGATGCGCAGTGGGGGAAGTTGCTTTGCCATGAGAACCTGCTGCATTGCCTGCCCGGATAAGGGTAGCGCGGTAAGCCGGCAGGTTCAGGGCGGCAGGAAGTCGGGCAGTCAGGGGCTGTGACTGAGTGATGGGATTGCTTGTCAGAAATTATACATGGATTTCATCCAAATATATGTAAAGTGCAATGCATCAGTTTTCAGATGCATTCTTTTTGCGCCGCGACCCCGTCAGGACGCGCAGCGCGGTGCTGATCGGCACCTTGTTCTTGGCCAGATACGCGGCGGCAGCGGCCGTATCGAGCATCTCCTGGAAGATAATTCCGACCTCTACCTTTTGGGCCGTCAAATCATCGTGCCGCGTGCAGTCCAGGGGACTGACGCAGGTGCTGGCGCTGTTGTTCGTGCTGGAAGTCTTGTTTACAGGTTTGTCATTCTTGGAGCGCATTCTTGCCTCGGTCATAAAGAGAAAAAATGTCTCCTTTTGTTTGCATTAAAGATAACTTATTTTTATGCCTTTGTGGAAACTTTTCTTTAATCGATAGTGCCCATAGGAATTAAATTTAACTATCCCGCTTGCTGGTCAGGCAGCAGGAACAGCGGTAGCGCCGCAACACAGGTGACGCTCCGTCATCCATTGCCTGATCAGTCATCCTTTGCCAGCGGCCGCCAGATGCGGTTTAATCATGGCTTGTTCCTTTACGAGCTTGCCATGCTGCCCACTTCCGCCATCGCCGCCTTGCGCGAAAAATTTCCGTTAATTGCAGAATTGATGGCCTTGCAGCCCTTGAGCTGGTTCAATCCCCGCATCGCGCCAGCGGCAGAGGCGCTCGGTGACGTGGGTTTGACGGCCGGCGATGTGGCGCAGGCCAGCGCGCGCCTGGCGCGCTTTGCGCCCTATCTGGCCAGGGCCTTCCCGGAAACCCAGGCCAGCGGCGGCGTCATCGAATCGCCCGTCGTGCCGCTGCCGGCCATGCAGGCGGCCCTTGGCATGACCAGCGGTCAGCTATGGCTCAAGCAGGATAGCCATTTGCCCATTTCCGGTTCCATCAAGGCGCGCGGCGGCATCTATGAAGTGCTGAAACATGCGGAAATGCTGGCGCTGGATGCCGGTTTGCTGAGGGAGGGTGATGATTACAGTCTGCTGGCCAGCGAGGCCGTGCGGGCGTTCTTCGGCCAGTACGCGATCGCCGTCGGTTCCACCGGCAACCTGGGCTTGTCGATCGGCATCATGAGCGCGCGCCTGGGCTTTCGCGCCACCGTGCACATGTCGGCCGACGCGCGCCAGTGGAAGAAGGACAAATTGCGCGCGCATGGCGTCACGGTGGTGGAATACGCGACCGACTACAGCGTGGCCGTGGAAGCGGGGCGCAAGCAGGCGCAGGGCGACCCCAGCTGCCACTTCGTCGACGATGAAAACTCGCACGACCTGTTTCTTGGCTACGCGGTGGCCGGTGAACGCCTGAAAGCGCAGCTGGCTGCGGCCGGCGTCACGGTCGATGCGCAGCACCCCTTGTTCGTGTACTTGCCGTGCGGCGTAGGCGGCGGCCCCGGCGGCGTGGCGTTTGGCTTGAAGCTGGCGTTTGGCGACGCTGTTCACTGCGTGTTTGTCGAACCGACCCACTCGCCATGCATGCTGCTGGGCGTGCACACGGGCTTGCACGAGCAGATCAGCGTGCAAGATATCGGCATCGACAACATCACGGCCGCCGATGGCCTGGCCGTGGGCCGGCCTTCCGGTTTTGTCGGGCGCGCCATGCAGCGCCTGATCGACGGCTACGCCACCGTCAGCGATGAAGAGTTGTACCGTTTGCTGGCCTTGCTGGAACAGACGCAGCAGCTGTGCCTGGAGCCGTCGGCCGTGGCCGGCTTTGCGGGCATTGCTCCCGTGCTGGCGGCGCCGCGGTACCAGGCCAGCCTGGATGGCGCCACGCATCTGGTCTGGGGCACGGGCGGCAGCATGGTGCCGGAGCAGGAAATGGCCGCCTATGTGGCGCGTGGCCGCGCCTTGCTGGCGGCCGGAGCCGCGTGATGCCGTCTGGCGCGCTCTTCAGGGCCACGCCCGGGGCCACGCTCACGGCCAGCCAGTTCGCCAACCTGCACACCTTTCTCGTGGCGGCGCGCCACGCCAGTTTCGCGCTGGCAGCGCAGGAACTGGCGCTCACGCCCAGCGCCGTCAGCCACCGCATCGCCCGCCTGGAAGCGGGCCTGGGCCTGAAGCTATTTGACCGCCTGACGCGGCAAGTGAAGCTGACGCCGGATGGCGTACGCATCTTTGCCGCCCTGCAAACGGGCTGGGAGCATTTGCACGCGGCCATCGCCGGCGGCGACGCGCTCACGGGGGGCATCACCTTGCATGCGCGTCCATCCGTGGCGCAATGCTGGCTGGTGCCGCGTCTGGCCGGTTTCACGGCGCGGTATCCGGAACTCACGCTGGACCTGCGTGTGGGCAACGATGCCGTGGACTTCCGCGCCGGCCAGGCCGATCTGGCCCTGCATTACGGCGATGGCCATTTTCCCGGCCTGGCAGCGCGCAAGCTGATGGATGAATGGCTGGCGCCCGTGTGCAGCCCGCACTATGCGCGCCAGCACGGCTTGCTCGATATGCCGCCACAGCTGTCCAGCGCGACGGTATTGCACGACACCCTGGCCTGGCCCGCCTGCGCGCCGGACGCGGAATGGCGGCTGTGGCTGGACGCGCAGGCGCCAGGCATCAATTTGCCCGCGCGCAGCCTGCGTTTCGACCGCGCCGACCTGTGCGCGCAGGCGGCCATCCACCATGCAGGCGTGGCCATCGGCCGGCGCCAGCTGGTGCAGCCGTGGCTCGACAGCGGCCAGCTGGTGCTGCCGTTTGGCGGCTTTGCCCTGGCCAGCCCGCAAGCGTATTACCTCGTGCACAGCGCGCGTGCTGCGCTGCCGGCAAGAGTGCAGGCGCTGGCCGACTGGCTGGCGGGGCAGGGCGGGGTGCGGACCGGTGGCTCGGACAGCGGTATTTGAGCGTCGCGTAAGTTTGATACACTGCGCCCCTTACTGGCATCAGCGCACGAAGGAAGCACCATGCACGCACCCTCCCCATTGACCCCCAACGCGCCGCAGGAATTGCGCGCGTATGCGCTGGCCTGTCTGCTGGAGCCGGACCCGGCGACGAAGGTGGCCATGGTGGCGGCCATGGCCGCGGCGCCACCGGCGCTCGATGCGCAG
>NZ_NRDQ01000142.1 GCF_002878455.1 Janthinobacterium sp. AD80 | reverse complement strand
GAAGGGGACGGCCCATGGCTAAGTTCGTCTTGCGGTTGGAAAAGCGTCAGGTGTATCCGAAGGGGACGGCCTATGGCTAAGTTCGTCTTGCGGCTGGAAAAGCGTCAGGTGTACCCGAAGGGGACGGCCCATGGCTAAGTTCGTCTTGCGCCTGGAAGCCCGTCCGTCCCCGTCGCGCCTGATGTCGTGGCTGTCGCCCCTGCTGGCCGTGCTGCTCACGGTGCTATGCGGCGCGCTATTGTTCATGGCGCTGGGCCACGATCCGCTGGCGGGACTGGCCGTCTTTTTCGTCGAACCCTTGCGCGATGCGCACGGCTGGTCGGAGCTGGGCCTCAAGGTGGCACCGCTGCTCTTGATCGCCGTGGGCCTGGCCATCTGCTTTCGCGCCAACATCTACAACATCGGCGCGGAAGGGCAGCTGACCCTGGGCGCCATCTGCGGCGGCGCGGCGGCCCTGTACCTCGACGACGGCGTGGGTAGCGCGGCCATCATCGGCGTGTCCTTGCTGGCCGGCATGGCGGGCGGCATGCTGTGGGCGGGACTGGTGGCCTGGCTGCGCGACCGCTACAACGCCAGCGAAATCCTCGTTTCGCTGATGCTCGTCTACATCGCGCAATTGCTGCTCAGCTATCTGGTGTACGGCGTGCTGCGCGATCCGGAAGGGTTCAATTTTCCCCAGTCGAAACTGCTGTCGGACGGCTTGCTGCTGCCGATGGTCATCAGTGATACGCGCTTGCACGTGGGTATCGTCTTCGCCGTGCTGGCCTCGCTGGGCGGCTGGCTGTATTTATCCCGCAGCATCGCCGGCTTCCGCCTGCGCGTGGGCGGCATGGCGCCGGCCGCCGCCCGCTATGCGGGGTTTTCCTCGCGCAAGACCTTGTGGTCGTCCTTGCTGATTTGCGGCGCCCTGTCGGGCCTGGCGGGCGCCTGCGAAGTGCTGGGACCGATGGGGCAGCTGACGCCCACCGTCTCGCCTGGCTATGGCTTTGCCGCCATCATCGTTGCCTTTGTCGGACGGCTGCATCCGGTGGGCGTGATTTTTTCCAGCTTCGTCATGGCCCTGTTTTATATCGGCGGCGAACTGGCGCAATCGCGCCTGGGCTTGCCCAGTGCCATCACCGGCGTGTTCCAGGGCATCTTGCTGTTCGCCTTGCTCGCCTGCGACGTGCTGATCCAATACAAACTGCGCTGGAGAAAACATGGATAACCTGCTGCTGACCATCGCGCCCCTGCTCGCCGCCAGCATCAACGCGGGCACGCCGTTGATGCTCGCTGCCCTCGGTTTATTGGTGAATGAAAAGGCGGGCGTGGTCAACCTGGGCGCGGAAGGCATGATGCTGGTCTCTGCCATCACGGGCTTTGCCGTGGCCGTCAATACGGGCAGTGCTACCCTGGGCTTTCTGGCGGGCGCCGGTGCCAGCATGCTGCTGTCCGGCTTCTTTGCCTGGCTGACCGTGTGGCTGGGCACGAACCAGTATGCGACGGGCCTGGCCCTGTCGCTGTTCGGCGCCGGTGCCTCGACGTATATCGGTTTGAAGTACGTGGGCAACAGCTTGCAGAACGGCCGCTTCGGCATTCCCTTGCTGGAAGACATACCCGTGCTGGGGCCGGCCCTGTTCCGCCAGCATCCGATGGTGTACCTGTCGCTGCTGCTGTGCGCGGCCATCGCCTGGTTTTTATACCGCACGCGGGCGGGACTGGTGCTGCGCGCCGTGGGCGAATCGCCCGCGTCCGCCCATGCGCTCGGCTACCCCGTGCGCCGCATCCGCCTGGCGGCCGTGCTGTTCGGCGCCGCCTGCTGCGGCCTGGCCGGCGCGTTTTTATCGCTGGTGTACACGCCGCTGTGGGTCGAGGGCATGGTGGCCGGGCGCGGCTGGATCGCCCTGGCGCTGACCACCTTTGCCACCTGGCGCCCGGCGCGCGTGGTGGGCGGCGCCTACCTGTTTGGCGGCATCACGATTCTGACGTTCCACGCGCAGGCGCTGGGCGTGCCGATCGCCTCGCAGCTGCTGTCGATGCTGCCGTATCTGGCGGCCATCGTCGTGCTCGTTCTGATTTCCAGCAATGCCAATTACATCAAGCTCAACATGCCCGCCTCGCTGGGGAAAAATTTCAATCCCGGAAGTTAATCACTCACCACAAGGAAAACCATGAGCAAGAAACTGTTGTGTGCAGCCGTCTGCAGTGCCGCATTGATGTCCGCCATGCCCGCCATGGCTGCCGCGCCCGCCGCCGCGCCGCTGAATGTCGGTTTCGTGTATATCAGCCCCATCGGTGACGCGGGCTGGACCACGCAGCACGATATCGCCCGCAAGGAAATGGAAAAGGCGCTGGGCAGCAAGATCACGACCAAATATGTGGAAAACGTGCCGGAAAGCGCGGATGCGGAACGGGTGATCCGCGACCTGGCGCAAACGGGCAGCAAGCTGGTCATCACGACGTCGTTCGGCTACATGAACCCTACCTTGAAAGTGGCAAAGCAATTTCCGAATGTGAAGTTCATCCATTTGACGGGCTATAAAACGGCGCCCAACGTGGCCAACACGAATGCGCGTTTCTACGAAGGCCGCTACCTGGCCGGCGTGCTGGCGGCCAAGATGAGCAAGACGCATGTGGCCGGCTATGTGGCGGCGTTTCCCATCCCGGAAGTGTTGCAGGGCGTGAACGCTTTTACGCGCGGCATGCGCAGTGTCGACCCCAAGGCGGAAGTCAAGGTGGTGTGGGTCAACAGCTGGTTCGACCCGGGCAAGGAGCGCGACGCGGCCATCACCCTGATCGGCCAGGGCGCCGACGTGGTCACCCATCACACGGACTCGACCGCCGTGGTGCAGGCGGCCGAAGAGAAGGGCAAGTATGCGATCGCCTACCATTCCGACATGAAAAAGTATGGACCGAAGGCGCAGCTGGCCGCCGTCACCCACCACTGGGGCGACTATTACACGAAGCAGGCGCAAGCCGTGCTGGACGGTACTTGGAAAAGCAGCAGCACCTGGGGCGGCATCAAGGATGGCATGGTCAAGCTGGAAGGCATCAATGCCGCCGTGCCGGCCGACGTGAAACAGTTTGTATTGGCACGCGAGAAAGACTTGGTAGCTGGCAAGCTCAATCCCTTCAGCGCACCGATCAAGGATAACGACGGCAAGGTGCGCCTGGACAAAGGCGTGCTGGACGATGCGGCGCTGACGAAGATGGATTATTTTGTCGAAGGGGTGGCCGGGAAAGTTTCCGGAAAGTAATAGGTTTGAGTATAAACTTGCTGTAATATTGCCGGAAACGGGAGCAGGGCCTGGAACCATGCGCATTCCCGGCCCGTCCACACAGCAGAGCCTGCATAGGCCCGTACCGGAGATTGAGCCATGGACAGACTGGAAGTATTCAAGATTATCGCGCTGCAAGCGAGCAAGGGGGAACTGACGTTCCCCGCCAACGTCAAGGCCACCTTGAAGCTGCAGGAAGCGCTGGACGACCCCGATTGCCATATCGAGGCGGCCGCGCGCATGGTCATGGCCGAGCCGCTGTTGTCGGCGCGCGTCGTGGCGCTGGCCAACTCGGCTGCCTACAACCGTTCCGGCAATGAAATCGCCAATGTGCGCGCGGCCGTCTCGCGTCTGGGCTTTGCCACCCTGAAATCGATGGTGGCCTCCGTCATCGTGCGCCAGCTGGGCAGCCAGATTACCGATCCGCAATTGCGCGCCAAGGCGGCCAAGCTGTGGGAGCATACGGCCCACGTGGCCGCGCTGAGCCAGGTCATCGCCAAGAAGGTCACGCACGTGGACGTGGAAACGGCCATGTTTGCCGCCATCGTGCATGAAGTGGGCGGCTTTTATCTGCTGTCGCGCGCCGAGGAATATCCGGGTTTGCTGGACGACAATACCGAAGACTGGATCGAATACGGCGAAAAGCTGATCGGCCGCGGCGTGCTGCGCCAGCTGGAAGTGCCGGACCTGGTGCTGCAGGCCGTGGAAGGCATGTGGCATGGCGGCAGCCCCTTTCCGCCGCGCACCCTGGGCGCGACCCTGGTGCTGGCGAACGACCTGGCGCCCGTCGGCTCGCCCCTGCACCCGCCGGAAAGCGCCGCGCGGCGCCAGGCGGCGGCAATGATCGACTTCGGCATCGGCGGCAGCACCCTGCACACCATACTCGAGGAATCGGCCGAGGAGATCGAATCCCTGGCGGCCGCGCTGCTGGTCTGAAGCTTTTTCCTGACGCATCCCCGCCCTTGCCGCGGGGATTTTTTTCGTCCGCATTTTGATCCATCTTTCCCCATGGCATACAATCGCCGGCGCGGCTATCCGCCGCACTGTCTTCCTCCTCTTATCAAAAGGATCTTATGCAGAAGCTGTTCTCTTCCCTGGCCGTCACGGCGCTCGCTTCCAGCCTGGCGCTGGCGTTTTCCGCGCACGCCGCCGCGCCTGCCGCCAATGGCTTGCCGCAGGTACAGGAGGCGCCCCTGCGCGCGCACCTGGCTTTCCTGTCGAACGATTTGCTGGAAGGCCGGGGCACGGGACAGCGCGGCGCCGACCTGACGGTGGCCTATCTGGAAACGCAGGCGCAGATGGCCGGCCTGAGGCCCGTGCGCGGCAATAGCTTCCGCCAGAGCGTGCAGATCGCCGGCGTGAAATCCTTGCCTGCCGAGAGCAGCCTGCAGGCGCTGGCGGACGGCAAGGCCGTGCCGCTGGCGTTCGGCCCGGACTGGGTCTGGGCCACGGGCGACTCCGTTGCCGCGCATACCTTCGATGCGCCGCTCGTCTTCGTCGGCTACGGCATCACGGCGCCGGAAGAGGGCTGGAACGATTTCAAGGGAACCGATGTCAAAGGCAAGATCGTCGTGATGATGGTCAACGATCCGCAGCCGACCGCCCTTGATCCGAACCGCTTTGCCGGCAAGGCGCTGACGTATTACGGCCGCTGGACGTACAAATTCGAGGAAGCCAAGCGCCAGGGCGCCGCTGGCGTGCTGCTGATCCACACGAAGCCATCGGCCTCGTATGACTGGAGCGTGGTGCAGAACAGCTGGAGCGGCAGCGAGCGCTTCCAGCTGGCGGACCGCACTGCCGGCACGCCACTGCAGGGCTGGATCGCGGAAGACGCGGCGCGGCGCCTGTTTGCGGCCGGCGGGCAAGACCTGGATGCCTTGCGCGCGCAGGCGGAAAGCAAGGATTTCAAGGCTGTCGCATTGAACGCCAAATTGTCGGGCGAAATGAAGTCCACGGTGCGCAAGGTGGAGCAGTTCAATATCGCCGGCATGGTGCCGGGCACGGATCCGGCACTGAAAGAGGAAGCCGTCATCTACAGCGGCCACTGGGACCACCTGGGCAAGCAAGGTGACAAGGGCGATACGATCTATAACGGCGCCGTCGACAATGCCTCGGGCACGGCAGGCCTGCTGGCCATGGCGCAGGAAGCCGTCAAGCGACCAGCCAAGCGCACGCAGATATTCCTGTGGGTGGCGGCCGAGGAACAAGGCTTGCTGGGCAGCGCCGCGTATGCGGCCGATCCCTTGTGGCCGCTGAACAAGACGGCGGCCGCGTTGAACCTGGACAGCCTGAACTTTGTCGGCGCCACGCGCGACATCGGCGCGCAGGGCAGCGAGCGCACGGAGCTGGGCGCCATCGCCGCCACGGTGGCCAAAGCCATGGGCATGCATATCGCGGCCGCCCGTCCGGATCTGGCCGGCGGCTATTTCCGCAGCGACCATTTCAGCTTCGCCAAGGCTGGCGTGCCCGCGTTTTCCATCAATGGCGGACGCGAGTACATCAAGGACGTGGAAGCGTCGAAAGCCAAGGCGGCCGCGTATGGCCCGCGCTACCATCAGGTGACCGACGAGTACGACGCCAGCTGGGATTTGTCGGGCATGACGCAGCAGGCGCAGTTCACCCTGAACCTGGGACAAGCCGTGGCGAACGGCGCGAAGATGCCGGCCTGGAAGGCGGGCGACGCGTTTGGCAAGGCGCGCGAAAAAGCGGCAAAGTAAGGCGTGGTTCGTGGCGCGGCAGTGTCGGCTTACGCGCTGGCGCGCTAAGCCGACCTACGTGATTTGTTCCGCCAGCAGCAGGGGGCGGTCGGATTAGCACGAAGAGCGTAATCCGACAACGCCATGGTCTATGCCAACAATGTTGTCAGCTTACGCGCTGGCGCGCTAACCCGACCTACGTGATTTGTTCCGCCAGCAGCAGGCGTAGGTCGGATTAGCGCGGCAAAGCCGTGCGTAATCCGACAA
Source organism: Janthinobacterium sp. AD80 (assembly GCF_002878455.1). Lineage (GTDB taxonomy): Bacteria > Pseudomonadota > Gammaproteobacteria > Burkholderiales > Burkholderiaceae_D > Janthinobacterium. Next base: position 5,920 of record NZ_NRDQ01000142.1, on the reverse strand, counting down.
TACTGTTAGCGCCACAGTATTGGCAATGCTGCGTCGGCTCAGGCGGCCCGCTCGAGCCGCCGCTGCGTATGCCGGTACTTGCTCCACACCAGCAGCATCAAGAGCGGCATGGCGCCGCCGACCATGCACAGGGCCGGCCAGCCGCCGGCCGCATAGCTGGCGCTGGCCAGTGCCGAACCTGCCGAAGCGCCGATAAAGCCGCCCGCGATAAAGACTGTCGTCACGCGCGCCCGCGCATGCGGCGCCAGTTTATAGATGATGGACTGGTGCGTCACTTGCAGTCCCATCACGCCCATGTCCAGCAGCACGATCCCGATCAACAGCAGCACCAGCGAATGCGCGCCAAAGCCGATCAGGGCCCAGCCCGCGATCGACGCCACGGCCAGCAGCCAGGTGGCCTGGCGTGCGTAGCCGCGGTCGGCCATGCGGCCCGCCGTGTTGGCGGCAAACGCGCCCGTCGCACCGGCCAGGCCGAACAGGCCGATCTGCATTTCCGAATAGTGGTAGGGCGCGCCGCTGAGCAGGAAAGTCAGGCCCGTCCAGAAGACGCTGAAGGTGCCCAGGCCCAGGCCCGAGAACAGGGCGCGCTGGCGCAGCAGCGGTTCCTGGCGGATGATCTCGGCAAGGGAGGCCATCAGCTTGGCGTATTGCAGCTTGCCGCGTGGCGCTTCGTTCGGCAGGATGCGCCGCAGCATGACGAGCAGGGCCGCGACAACGATGGCCGCCAGCACATATACGCTGCGCCAGCCGCCGCTGATCTGGGACACCGTGCCGGAGACGGTGCGCGCCAGCAAGATGCCCAGCAATAAACCCGTCATGACGGTGCCCACCATGCGGCCCCGGCTGTGATCGGGCGCATACGAGGCCACCATGGCCGTGACGACCATCAGGGCGCTCGACGTGATGCCCATCAAGACACTGGCGATGGCAAAGACAATAATGTTCTGGCTGGTGGCGGCCAGCAGCAGGGCGCCGATCTTGGCGATCAGCATCCACGTCAGCAGTTGGCGGCGGTTCAGCACGTCGCTCAGCGGTACCAGGAAGACGATGCCCAGCACATAGCCGATCTGCGTGGCGGTGACCAGGTAGCCCGCTTGCGGCACGCTGACGCCAAACGCGGCGGCCAGCATGGAGGTGAGTGGCTGCACATAATAGAGGCTGGCGACGAGCACGCCAGCGGACAGGGCGAACAGCAGGATGCGGGTCGAGGTCAGCAGGGTGCCGGCATCGACGGTAATTGGTGCGGATTTCATGCGAGACAACTTTCCTGGAATGACGCTTTTGGATGAGCATGATAGCGGGGCTGCGCATTTCTTGCCGGGCACGGCCGATTTTGCGGGGTGTCGATAGACAAGACAGCAGGCAAAACCGCAGGCAAAAAAATCCCGGCGATCGTTGCCGACGGCCGGGAAAAGGGTATATGGGGATATACCGAGGGAGGAAAGCTCAGTTACTGTTGTCGCGCCAGCTCCGCATGCACCTGCGCCGTGATTTCATACGAGCGCAGGCGGTGGTGGTGCTCGAAAATCTGCGAGGTGATCATCAGTTCGTCGGCGCCCGTCTCGGCAATAAAGGCGGCCATTTTTGCCTTGACGGTGTCCGGCGCGCCGATGGCGGTGCACGACAGCACGGAATCGAGCATGGCGCGTTCCTGCGGTCCCAGCTGCTCCAGGTAGCCTGGCACGGGCGGTTGCAGACGCGACGGGCGGCCCGTGCGCAGGTTGACGAACGCTTGCTGCATCGAGGTGGCGCGCAGGTGCGCTTCGACATCCGTGTCGGCGGCGAATACATTGAAGCCCAGCATCACGTAGGGTTTCGCCAGCTGCTTCGATGGCTTGAAGTGTTCGCGGTAATACGCGACAGCTTGCAGCATCATCTGCGGCGCGAAGTGCGAAGCGAACGCATACGGCAAGCCCAGGTGGGCAGCCAGCTGCGCGCCGAACAGGCTCGATCCGAGTATCCACACGGGTACTTTCGCGCCCTTGCCGGGCACGGCCAGCACGCGCTGGCGCGGCTCGTCGGACATGTAGTCGATCAGTTCCAGCACGTCTTGCGGGAACTGCTCGGCGTCGGATTGCAGGTCGCGGCGCAGCGCGCGCGCCGTGGTCTGGTCGGAGCCGGGCGCGCGGCCCAGGCCCAGGTCAATACGGCCCGGATGCAGCGCTTCCAGGGTGCCGAACTGTTCCGCTATGACCAGCGGCGAGTGGTTCGGCAGCATGACGCCGCCCGCGCCCACGCGGATGCTGGTCGTGCCGGCCGCCACGTTGGCGATCACCACCGCCGTGGCGGCGCTGGCGATGCCGGGCATGCCATGGTGTTCGGCCAGCCAGTAGCGGTTGTAGCCCCAGCGTTCGCCGTGCTGCGCCAGGTCGAGGGTGTTCTTGAACGACTGGCTGGCGTCGCTGCCTTCGGCGATGGGGGCGAGGTCGAGTATGGAAAATGGAATCATGATAGCGATATCGGGACGTGGTGGAAAATCACAATGGATGATTTGTCTATCCCCTGATGGCAGCAGGGTCAGCCATGGCAGGGAAGACAGCTGGACACATGATAATGCGAATCGGGATTTTGCGTACTGATCGGTAAAAAACTCGCGTTGATTGGAAAGCAGGCTGTGGAATGCTAGAGTGGCTTCCCCAACTTTATGCCACCTGCCATGTTCAAGAAACCCATCCTGCTGACTGTGCTGAGTCTGCTGTTGCCATCCGCCCATGCCGCGCCGGTCAGCCTGCAGGCACAGGAAACGGCCCGCTACGCGCTGGCCACCTATCCCGAGCCGCTGATCGCCAGCCTGGCAAAAATGGTCAGCTACAACACGGTGGCCGACCCGGCCGTGCCATTTGCTGACAATCCCCAGCACACGGGCTTCAAGCGCTACCTGGCACAAGAGGCGCAGCGCCTGGGCTTTGATTTTCAGGATCATGGCCATGTGGTGATCATCGGCATGGGCAGTGGCAGCGAGCGCGTGGGCGTCATCACGCACGGCGACGTGCAGCCCGTCAATCCCGCCAAGTGGGCCCGCTCGCCATTCGAACTGGACCGCATCAGCGAGCCGGGCAAACTGCTGGGACGCGGCACGGAAGACGACAAGGGTCCCATCGCCACGGCCCTGTACGCGATGAAGGCCATCCAGGACCAGCGCGTGCCGCTGAGCAAGCGCATCGAGCTGTATGTCTACATGGCCGAGGAATCGGACTGGGAACCATTGAAGCAATTCCTCAAGACGCATACCCCGCCGCAAGTAAACATCACCATCGATGCGGAATATCCGGTGGTGACGGCCGAGAAGGGCTACGGCTCCATCAAGCTGGCCCTGCCGCCGCGCACGGCCATGCCGGCGGGGAATGGCCCTGTGCTGGCGAGCCTGACGGGCGGCTTCTTCGCCAGCCAGATCCCGGAAGATGCGCAAGCCGTCATCAAGCATGCGCCAGCCGCGCTGGAAACGGCCATCCGCGCCCGCGCGCAAGGTCAGCAGGGCATGCACTATAGCTATGCGCGCGAAGGCGACACCTTGACGATGACGGCGCTGGGCGTGTCGGCGCACTCGTCGAAACCGGAAGACGGCGTCAACGCCATCAGCATGCTGGCCGACGCGCTGGCCTTGCAGCCGTGGCAGGGCACGCAGGCGGCCGACATGCTGTCGTTCCTGAATGAACTGGTGGGTACGGGCATTTACGGTGAACGCTTTGGCCAGATCGCCTACCGCGACGGCTTCATGGGGCCGATGACGGTGGCGCCCACCGTGCTCAGGCAGAACGGCGGCGCGCTGGAGCTGAACATCAACCTGCGCCGTCCACAGGGCAAGACGGCGGCCCTGCTGCGGCAGCAAGTGACGGCCGCCTTTGAAGGCTGGAAGGGGCGCCGGCAGGTGCCGGCCACCTTGCAGGCGCAGATCGGCGAACCGTGGCTGCAGACGGCGGCGCCGCAGATTCCCACCCTGCTGTCCGTCTTCGCGCATTACACGGGCGTCGCCCATCCTCAGCCGGTGGCCATCGGCGGCGGCACCAATTCGCGCCTGTTCCCGAACGCCGTCAGCTTCGGCCCGGCCATGCCGCACACGGTCTACACGGGGCATTCCGAGCATGAGTTCATCACGGAAAAACAGTTGCTGCTGAACTTGCAGATGTACACGGCCGTATTGATCGAATTGGCCAAATAGGCTGGAACTTTGCCGGTGGCGGGCTGTCTTAGAGTCTTGGTGTCTCTTGAGATGGTGAAACGCGATGAATCGCCCGCAACCGTATTGCCAGCCACTGTATTGCCAGGAACTCGTCAAGCCGGACGGGCGGCGCATGACCCTGTACAGCCGCCATGCCTTCGCGGCGCCAGCGGCGGCGCCCAGTCCGTTTCCTCAGCCGCAGGAAGCTAATCCGCATTTGCGCTGGCATCCCTTGCGTGGCGAATGGGTGGCGTATGCGGCCTACCGCCAGGGCCGCACCTTCTTGCCGCCGCCCCAATACAACCCGCTGGCGCCCACGCGCGATCCGGCGCACCCTACCGAATTGCCAGCAGGCGACTACGATGTCGCCGTCTTCGACAACCGTTTCCCCAGCCTGGCGCTGGACGCCCATGATCCGCCCGCCGTGACGGTGGCCACGGCGCCCGCCGCCGGCCACTGTGAAGTGGTGGTGTTTGCCCAGGATGCCAGCGCCTCGCTGGCAACCTTGCAGGTCAGCCATATCGCCTTGCTGCTGCAAGTGTGGGCGGCCCGCACGCAGGCGCTGGCCAGCCGGCCCGGCATCGCCTACGTGCTGCCGTTCGAGAACCGTGGCGCCGAGGTGGGCGTGACCCTGCATCATCCGCATGGCCAGATCTATGCCTATCCTTTCATCCCGCCCGTGCCGGCGCGCATGCTGGCGCAGGAGCAGGCGTATTTCGCCCGTCATGGACAGGCATTGCTGGTGGACATGGCGCGCCAGGAGGCGGACGCCGGCGAACGTCTGCTGTACCTTGGACCGCATGCCGTGGCGTTCGTTCCCGCCTGCGCCCGCTATCCCTATGAAGTGTGGCTGATGCCGCGGCGGCAGGCGGACAGTTTTGCCGCGCTCTCGGCGGAGCAGCGCGGCGACCTGGCGCGGGCCCTGAAAACGGTGCTGCTGAAATACGATGGCCTGTGGCAGCGCGAGATGCCCTACCTGATGGCCTGGTACCAGGCACCGACCGACGGCCGCGCGCATCCGCACACGCAGCTGCATGCACAGTTTTATCCGCCGTACCGCACGCGCGAACGGCTCAAATACCTGGCCGGCACGGAGCTGGCCGCTGGCATGTACGCCATGGATGCCTTGCCGGAAGAATCAGCGCGGCAGTTGCAGGACGTGCGCGTGGCATGGGAAATGGCAGGGGATATCGCATGAACTGGAATATTGAACTGGAAATTGCTCATAAAGTAGCGCAGATGCGCGGCTGGCTGGAACGGGAACGGGCCGGCGCGCTGCGCCTGCGTGGCGTGGACTGGTTTGCCTGGGCCACGGCGGGCGCGTCCGGCAGCCCCAGCCAGGCGGCCGAGTTTGGCTGTGCGGAAGTGCTGGTCACGCGCGACGCCGCCTATATCCTCACCGACGAGGCCGAGGCGCAGCGTCTGCGCCATGAAGAAGTGCGCGGCAGCTGGACCTGGCAAGTGTCGCCCTGGATGCAGCCCCGGCTGGCCGAGCTGCGCGAACATTTCGTGCAGCATGCGGCGGGCGGCTGGCCCGTGCTAAGCGACCGGCCGGGCCTGCATGAACGCAGCCTGCCCGCCGTCCTGCGCGAAGAGCGCCTGCCCCTGCTGGCCGCGGAACAGGCACGCTACCGTGAAGTGGGCCGTTTGGCGGCCGCTGCCGCCAGCGAGGCGCTGCGCGCCGCCCGGCCCGAGTGGAGTGAACAGGACCTGGCAGGCGCCTGCGCGCGCGCCTTGTGGGTCCGCGGCTTGCAGAGCGTG
>NZ_NRDQ01000141.1 GCF_002878455.1 Janthinobacterium sp. AD80 | reverse complement strand
CATGCGCTATCTGGCGGCCGCCAGTCCCGCCTTCCTGCGCCGGCACTTCGCCCACGGCGTGGGCGCGGCCAGCCTGGCGGCGGCGCCCAGCCTCGTCTTCAATGCCAAGGACGAACTGCAGGCGCGCTGGGTGCGGCGTCTGTGCCACAGGCATGTGGAGCTGCCGCGCCATGTGCTGCCTGCGTCGCACGCCTTCGTCACCGCCGCCCTGGCCGGCATGGGCTGGGGCCTGCATCCGCAGGCGCTGATCCAGCCCTGTCTCGACAATGGCAGCCTGGTCGAACTGCTGCCCGCTACACCTCTCGATGTGCCCCTGCACTGGCATACGGCGCGCGCGGCGTCCAGCCTGCTCGACGGCTTGAGCGGAGCCATCCTCGCTGCCGCGCATGCCGCCCTGCTGCCGGCCTGAGCGCCAGGTTCAGTGCTGGTCTGTGCTCAGCGCCAGGCGCCAGCGGCGCATGTCGAGATGCAGTTTCAGCTGGTGGTGTTTGACCAGATAGCGCACGCCCACCAGGGCCGCCGCCAGGCCCGACAGGGCGCCGATGCCCAGCGCCCAGCGCGGGCCGAAGGTGTCGGCCACCCAGCCGACAATCGGCGCGCCCAGCGGCGTGCCGCCTGCCGAGATCGCGAGCAGGATGGCCATGACCCTGCCCCGCATGGCGGGCGCCGTCGACAGCTGCACGCTGCTGTTGACGCTGGTGGTGAAGGTTTGCGCGGCAATGCCGATGACCACCAGCATGATGCCGAACAGCCAGTAATTGGGCATCACGGCGGCCAGCGCGCAGGCAAAGCCGAACAGCGCGGCCGCGCCCAGCAGCAGTGCCAGCGTGGGCCGGCCACGGCCTGCCGCCAGCAAGGCACCGGCCACGGAGCCGCACGCCATGATGGAACTGAGCACGCCATACTGCCCCGCGCCCGCATGGAAGGCCGTCACCGACATGGTCGACAGGAAAATCGGGAAGTTCAGGCCGAAGGTGCCGATGAGGAACAGCATCAGCAGGATGGCCATCAGGTCGGGCCGCTGGCGCACGTAGCGGAAGCCCTCGCCCAGGCTGGCGCGCGTGGCCTTCAGGCGCGGCGCGCGGCGCAGCAATTCCACCCGCAGCAGCAACAGCGAACCGATGACGCCGGCAAACGAGACGGCGTTGATGATGAAGACCCAGCCGCTGCCGACGCTGCTGATCAGCAGCCCCGCCACGGCCGGGCCCAGCATGCGCGCCGCATTGAAGGAGGTGGAATTGAGCGCCACGGCGTTGCTCAGGTCTTCTTCCTCGACAATCTCGGAAACAAAGGTCTGGCGCACGGGCGAATCGAAGGCCGTCACACAGCCCAGCAGGAAGGCAAACACATACACATGCCACAGCGCTACCTGTCCGCTGATGCACAGCAGGCCCAGTCCCAGCGCCAGCAAACCCATGGCCGCCTGCGTGAACAGCAGCAATTTGCGCCGGTCGAGCAAGTCGGCCGCCATGCCCGTCAAGGGCAGCAACAGCAGCTGCGGGCCAAATTGCAAGGCCATGACGATGCCGACGGCGCTGGCTTTGTGCTGCGTCAACTCACTGAGCACCAGCCAATCCTGCGCCGTGCGCTGCATCCAGGTGCCGACATTCGACACCAGGGCACCGCCGGCCCAGATACGGTAATTGGGATTGCGTAGCGAACGGAATGTGTTTTTCATCTGTGGGGGAAAGGCCTCCTAGCCTTGGGTTTCAGGGTCGCAATGAGCAGTTCATTGCGCCAGACGTTTGAGTAATGCCACCGCCCTTTCCAGTTCAGCGACTTCGGCCGGCGCGAGCCGGGCTTCGATGGTGCGCGCCAGCCAGTCTTCACGCGCGGCGCGGCTGGCCGCGATCCAGGCGCGGCAGCTGTCCGTCAGCGTCAATATCGTTTGCCGGCCATCAGCCGGATCGGGCGCGCCCGTTACCAGCTGCGCTTCCGTCAGGGCCAGCACGGTGGCCGCCATCGACTGGGGCCGCATGCCTTCGGCGCGCGCCAGGCTGCTGGCGGTGGCCGGGCCGTCGCGCTCGAGGCGGCTGAGCACGGACGCCTGCGACATGGTGACGTCGCCCAGGTGCGATTCTTCGCGCAGGCGGCGGCGCAGTTTGCCGATGAGAATGCGCAGTTCGCTGGCCAGTTGCGGCACCTGTTCGTGGTCTGGGGAATCGTCGTGTGGGGTGGTCATGGGTGCCGTCGGGTGTATCAACAGGCTGTACTATAACAGATATGCAGGTAAACTGCACAGTTTGCCTGCATATCTTGTTCAAATAGCCAGATTGCGGACGCAAAAAAGCCGGGGCGGAAGATGCACTCCCTGCCCCGGCCCGGTCTTGAAACGTTTGGCTTAACTGATGTAATTAAACAGCGACAGGCCCGAGATCGAGGTGAACGATTTCTGCGCCGCCTGCAGGGTAATCTGCTGCTGGCTGAACAGGGAAATGGCCTTGACCATGTCCAGGTCTTGCAGGCCCGACAGGGTGCTCGCATATTGCAGGTCGAGGTCGTCGCCGGCGCTGTCGAGCGTGTCGAGCTCCTTCAGGCGCGAGCCCACTTCCGCGCGCACCGACAGTACATTGTCGTAGGCCGTGTCGAAAAGGTCGTGCGCCGCGTTCAGGCTGGCGGTCAGGCGTGCCTGGCCCGCGTCGCCAGAGACGGGCTGGCCCAGCGCGCCGATCAGGTTGGTAATGGTGGTAAAGATCGATTCTTTGGCGCTCGGCTCCAGGGTGAACTTGTCCAGGTCGGCCGGCTTGCCGGCGATATTGACTTGCTGGCCGTCAAAGGTGATGGCGTCGCCCGACTTGTAATCGACCGGCACGGCCGGATTCGGGATGGTCTGGCCCAGGGTCACGTCGGTCACGGTATACGTCGTCTTGGCATCGGTACCCGTGCCCGTCACCTGGAAATCGATCGAATACTTGTGGCCCGTCAGCTTGGTGGGATCGGTGACGGTACCGCCGGAAATGATGCCGGCGCCGCCACGCGTGAAGTTGCCCGCATCGGGCGCGGTGGTGAACTTGCCGTTGCCCGTCAAATTATCTTCGAACACGGCCGCGCCCGAGTCGCTGGTGGCCAGGTAGCGCGCCGAGCCTACCTGCAGCTCGCGCTGGCCCTGGTCGCCCACATACGTGGCGCCGCCCGGAGACTGGCTGAATGGCTGGGTGGTCGACTTATAGCCGGCAAACAGGTAGCCGCCCGCATTGTCGGAGGTGTTGGCGATGCCCATCAGATCGGTGAGGCGCCCTTTCAGTTCCGTCGCCAGACTCTGGCGGTCGACATCCTTGAGCGCGGGATTGCCGGCCTTCAGCACCAGCTCCTGCACGTCGGCGATGAGCGAGGTGGTGCTGGCCAGCGCCAGCTCTTCCTGCGACAGGAAATTTTTCGCATTCGAGCGGTTCGTCACGAACTGCGTATTGATCGATTGCGACTGCGTCACTTCCAGCGCGCGCGCCGAAGCGATCGGGTCGTCGGCCGGCGTCAGGTTGCGGCGGTTGGCCGACAACTGCATTTGCGTACGGTTCAGCGCGCCCTGCAGGTTGTTCAGCTGGCTGCTGCCCGCGTCATAGATCATTTTGGTGCTGATGCGCATGATGCTGCCCTTCCTGATGGCGGCGCCACAAGCCGCCGCTCATTCATGTGAGTTCGTCTAAATAATTAACGTCCGAGACCGATGACCACGTCAAACAGGGTGCTGGCGATCTGCATGACCTTGCCGCACGCCTGGTAGGCTTGCTGGTAGCGCAGCAAATTGGCCGCCTCTTCATCCAGATTGACGCCGGACACGGCTTGCTGCTGCGTGCTGGTTTGTTGCAACAACGCCAGACTGGCCAGGCCGCTGACCTGCACTTCGCGCGTCTTGTTGCCGACGAAGCTGACGGTCTCCGCGTACGAGCCCTGGAACGTGGTCTTGCCGCCATCGAGAATATTTTTGGTCTGCAAGCCCGCCAGCAAGGCGGCATTGCGGCTGTCGCCCACCCCGCCCGTGTTCGGCGCAATGGTAAAGGTGTCGCCCTGCGCCGGCGCGCCCGTCATGTTGACGTTGATGCCGCCAAAGTTGAAGTTGTCGCCTTCCTTGTACGGAATATTCGCCGTGCCGGCCGGATACGTGGTGGTGTTGCCGTCGAGGCCCTTGACCGTCACCGCCTGGCCGGCGGGAAAGCCCGACAGCGAGCCGCTGACCTTGTCGTACGTGAGGGTCACGGTACCCGTCAGGGCATTGCCTGGCGCCAGATAGGCCTTGTCCACGCTGCCGGCGCCGAGCTTGCCGCTCCCCGTGTTGGCCACGGGCGCGCCCGTGACGATCGGCGCGCCGGCGGCCAGCTTGTTGCGATCGGTAATGAGCACGCCGAGGCCGGCAGCGCCATTTGCCGTTGGCCGGATGACATAGTTGTCGCCTTCAACGGCAGTGCCCGAGATCGAAAAATCCACGCCGTCGATGGTTTGCGGCACCGTTTGCGGATACGGGTTGATGGTGGTGCGCGCGCCGTCGCTCTGGCGCGTCACGACATAATTCGTGCCGTCATATTTCAAGGCGTAATCACTGGCCGTCAGCTTGGTCGGATCGCTGACCTTGGCCGACAGCACGGTGGTGGCCGAGGCGCTGTTGTGCACGTCGGCGCCGATGACGGGATCGGGTATCTTGAAGAAGTCGCCGCCCATCTGGCCATTCAAATCCTGGCCCAGCTTGTGCTGTTCATTGAAGGTCGATGCCAGGGCGATGGCGACCTTGCCCAGCGAATTCTGGATACGGTCCAGGCTGCCACTGCGGAATTCCAGCAAGCCGCCCAGCGAACCGCCCGTCAGCGCGTTTTCCGCCAGAACGGTGACGTTCGAGCCCATGACATAGCCCACTTCCAGGCGGCTCGGGTCGGTCTGCGACGGCGTGACGGCCAGTTCAAAGTTCTTGTCGGCCACCACCAGCGGCTGGCCCGAGCCGATCGAGACGGTGATCATATTGTTCGGGCCAGGCTGGACTGTTGCCTTGACGTATTTGTTCAGCTCCGTCACCAGCTGGTCGCGCTGGTCGAGCAAATCGTTGGGCTGGTTGCTTTCGCTGACGGTCAGGCCGGCGATCGAAATGTTCAGTTCGGCGATCTGCTTGGCGTAGGAATTGATCACCTTCACGTTCGAGGTGATCTGCGAATTGACGCCGTCGCCGATTTCCTGCAGGCGGCCGGCAAGGCCCTGGAAGCGCGTGACGAGCGAGTTAGCGCTCGACAACAAGGCCTGGCGCGACGAGACGGACGAGGGATTCGAGCTGAAGTCCTGCACGCCCTTGAAGAAATCGGCCATCGCCGGCGACAGGCCGGCCGTGGAATCGGCCAGCAGGTTATCGATCTGGCTGATCTGCGTGTAATAGGCGTCGAGCGAACTGGTGGTCGCCTGCGCATTGTTGACCTGCGTGGCCATGAAACTGTCGTACTGGCGCTTGATCTGCGACACTTCGGTACCGTTGCCCACGAAGCCATAGCCGGCATTATTGAACTGCGCCGTCTGCTGCAGCACCACCTGGCGGTTGTAGCCGTCCACGTTGGCGTTGGTGATGTTATGCCCGGTCGTCGACAGGCCCACCTGCGCTGCAAGCAAACCGCTCTTACCGATGCTGAGTAGATTCGAAGTCATGGTGTCTTATTGGTTACCGTCAAATGTATTTACGGCAGCCGCGGCGAAAACTTGAAGCGCGCGGCCTGCACAGGGGCCAGGCGGAGGCTTAGCCGACCAGCGAATTCTTGATAATTTTTGTCAACTTGGCAGCGTAGTTCGGATCCGTCGCGTAGCCGGCCTTTTGCAAGCCGTGGGCGAAGGTGCTGGCGTCGCCGGCGCTGGCCAGCACTTTTTCATAGCGTTTGTTGTTGGTAATCAACTGCGCATAATCCTTGAAGCTGTCCGCATAGCTGTCGTAGGCGCGGAATTTCTCCACCTTGCGCTGCGCCTTGCCGTTCACGTATTCCGTGGTGACGGCTTCCGTGACCTTGCCCTTCCAGTCGCCCGTGGCCTTGATGCCGAACAGGTTGTGGCTGCTGCTGCCGTCGCGGGCGATGATTTCGCGCTTGCCCCAGCCCGTTTCCAGCGCGGCCTGGCCCAGCATGAACTTGGCCGGGATGCCGGTGGCGCGGCTGGCTTCTTCCGCATGCACGCCCAGCTTTTCCTGGAAGGCACGCACGTGCGGCGCCTGCGTGGCGTTGGCCTTGTCGCTGAGGGTCTTGCCGGTGGCGCTGGTGCCGCTTGCCCCCTCGGTCAGGGCGCCCTGCTGCTGGCGGAACGCGGCCAGCGCCTGCGCCATGCTCGATGAGCGGGGCGACGGCGCTTCGGCGCCATCGGCGGCCAGCGCCTGGTTCGACGACGACAGCTGGCGGATCAGCACGTCGGCCAGGCCCGTGCCGCGCTTGGCCAGGTTCTGACTGGTCTGCTGGTCCAGCATCGAGGTGTACATCTTGCTTTGCTGGCTATCCATGATGCCGTCCTGCGGCGTGGCCTCGCGCATGCTTTTCATCATCATGTTGATGAACATGGCTTCAAATTGCGTGGCCGCCTCTTTCAGGGCGGACGGGTCGCGCGCCTTGGCGGACTGGCGCAAGCCATCCATGCCCTTGACGTCGTAGGCGGCGGTATTGCTGAGGTCGGTTTGACTGATCATGGCGTGCCCATCAAATAATTTCCAGTTCGGCGCGCAGCGAACCCGCCGCCTTCATTGCCTGCAGGATGGCCAGCAAGTCCTGCGGCGAGGCGCCGATGGCGTTCAGGGCCTTGACCACGTCGGACAGCGACGCGCCGCCCTTGACCAGCATGACCTTGCCCGGTTCCTTCTTGATATCGATCTGCGCCGTCTGCGTGACCACCGTGCGGCCGCCCGACAAGGGCGGCGGCTGGCTCACCTGCGGTTCGACATTGATGGTGACGGACAGGTTGCCGTGCGAAATGGCGCACGTTTCCAGGGTCACAGACTGGTTCATCACCACCGAACCCGTGCGCGCATTCATGATGACCTTGGCCGCCAGGCGGGCCGGATTAACTTCGATGCTTTCCAGCTGGCCCAGGAAACTCACACGCTGGTCGCTGCCGCCCGGCGACTGCACCTGGATCACGCGGCCATCGAGCGCGGCGGCCGTGCCGGCGCCGTAGCGGCTGTTGATGGCGTCAACCACGCGGCTGGCGGTGGAAAAATCGGTGGCGTTCAATTCCAGGCGGATGGTGTTGTTGGCGCCCAGCACCGAAGCGACGGCGCGCTCGACGGTGGCGCCGCCGGAAATGCGTCCCACGCTCAAGTGATTGATGACGACCGAGCTGCCGGCCGCCTGCGCGCCCACGCCGCCCACCAAGACGTTGCCCTGCGCCATGCCGTACACCTGGCCGTCGGCGCCCTTCAATGGGGTCATCAATAACGTGCCGCCGCGCAGGCTTTTCGCGTTGCCCATCGACGACACCGTCACGTCAAGCAGCTGGCCCGGCTGGGCAAACGCGGGCAAGGCCGTCGTCACCATCACGGCGGCGACGTTTTTCAGCTGCAAGCTGGTGCCTTGTGGCAAGTTGATACCCTGCTGCTGCAGCATGGCCGCCACGCTCTGGATGGTAAACGGCGTTTGCGTGGTCTGGTCGCCGCTGCCGTCGAGACCGACGACAAGGCCATAGCCCATCAGCTGATTCTGGCGCACGCCGGCGATGCTGGCCAGGTCCTTGATGCGTTCGGCCTGCGCCACGGGGGCCAGCAGGCAGAGCGCCAGGCCACAGACGGCCAGCAGGCGGGGAAAGGTCGGGGTCGCCATGATCAGAACGGCAACAGACTGAGGAAGAAGCGCGACGCCATCGAGGCCATCTCGGCGCGGTCGATCTGGCTGTTGGTGCGGTATTCCACGCGGGCATCGGCCACCTGGGTCGACGGCACGACGTTGCCCGTGCCGATGGTGTCCGGATTGACCATGCCCGAGAAGCGGATGAATTCCGTGCCCTTGTTCATGGCGATCTGCTTCTCGCCGGCAACGATCAGATTACCGTTCGGCAATACCTCGATCACCGTCACGCCGATCACGCCGGAAAAGGTGTTGCTGGCGGACTGGTTGTCGCCATCGGCAAATTTCGTCGCGCCGTTCGCGGAGACGGTGCCGCCCAGGCGGCCCTGCAGCATGCCCGGCGTGCTGAAGCCCACGCTGCCCGACTTGTTGCCGGAACTGGCGCCCGCCTTGACGGCGTTGGTGCGCTCGGTGATGGCGATGGTCATGGTGTCGCCCACGTGGCGCGCGCGGCGGTCTTCGAAGGCGGGACGGTAGGTCGACGGCTGGTAGATGGAGCCATTGTTGACGACCACCGGTTCCGGCATCGGTGCGCGCGTGGTGGTCGGATACTGCACGATCGAGGTGGGCGTGATGGCGCAGCCGGACAGCAGGACTGCGGACAACAGGGCGATGATGGGGTAATGCATGACAAACCTCCGCTGCCATCCGGCGGCGGATGGCATGACGACTAAAAAAGAAATTACAGCTGCGAGAGCTTTTGCAGCATCTGGTCGGATGTGGTGATGGCCTTGCTGTTGATCTCGTAGGCGCGCTGCGTCTGGATCATGTTGACCATTTCCTCGGCCACGTTGACGTTCGAGGTTTCGATATAGCCCTGCATCAGCACGCCGGCGCCATTGGTGCCCGGGGTGTTGGTCTGCGCCACGCCGGAAGCGCCCGTTTCCATGTACAGGTTTTCGCCCTTCGATTCCAGGCCGGCCGGATTGACGAAGGTGGTCAGCTGCAGGGAACCGATTTGCGATGGCGCAATGGTATCGGGCAAGGTGACGGACACGGTGCCGTCGCGCGCCACGGTCAGGCTCAACGCGTTGGTCGGCACCGTGATGGCGGGCTGGATGACGAAACCTTCCGAGGTGACGAGCTGGCCATTGGCATCCGTCTGGAACGAGCCGTCGCGCGTGTAGGCGGTGGCGCCGTCCGGCATCAGCACCTGGAAGAAACCGGTGCCGTTGACCATCACGTCGCGCGAATTGCCGGACGCCTGGGGATTGCCCTGCGTATGGATGCGCTCGGTTGCCACGGTGCGCACGCCGGTGCCGATCTGCAAGCCCGATGGCAGCTGGGTTTGCTGCGACGATTGCGCGCCCGGCTGGCGCACATTTTGGTAGAGCAAGTCTTCAAACACGGCGCGCGACTTCTTGAAGCCGGTGGTGCTGACGTTGGCCAGGTTATTGGCGATCACGTCCATCTGCGTCTGCTGCGCTTCCAGGCCGGTCTTGGCAATCCAAAGGGAACGAATCATGATTTTTCTCCAATAACAGCGCTGGTGAGCCCTGTAGACTATTTCTATGTGACCATTATGCGGGCGCCCCCATCAATTCAAAGCGAGGATCTGGGTGGCTTTCGCCGCGTTATTCTCGGCGTTCTTCAATAAACTCATTTGCGTCTCGAACTGGCGCGCCAGGGCGATCATGCTGACCATCGAGTCGACGGGGCTGACATTGCTGCCTTCCAGTGCGCCCGTGGTCAGCTTGACGGCCTGGTCGGCTTGCGCCACCGTGCCGTCCTTCAGGCGGAACAGGCCGTCGTCGCCGCGCACCAGCTGCTGCTCGGGCGGATTGACCAGCTTGATGCGTCCCAGCACCGTCGACGGTCCCGGCGGCACATCGGTGGAAATCGTACCCACCGTGCCATCGCTGGCAATGGCCACCGTGACGCCCGGCGGAATGGCCATCGGGCCCGTATCGCCCTGCACCATCAGGCCGGCCTGCGTCTGCAGCATGCCGTTTTCATTGAGTTTCAAGGCGCCGTTGCGCGTGTAGGCTTCGGAACCGTCGGCCGACTGCACGGCGATCCAGCCGCCATTTTCCACGGCCACGTCGAGCGCGCGGCCCGTGTGCTGCATGGGACCTTGCGTGAAGTCGGAACCGACCGTCGAATCGACGACGAAGGTGCGCGTCGGCATCATGCCGTCGGCCACCACGGGCACGGCGCGGAACGAATCGAGCTGCGCGCGGAAACCCGTGCTGGTGGCGTTCGCCAGATTGTTGGCGGTGGTGGCCTGCTTGTCGAGGATATGCTTGGCGCCCGAGCCGGCGGTGTAGATGAGACGGTCCATGTGTTTCTCCGTGCAAAACGAAAGCTGGGGTCAGACCCCGGTACTGGTGCGACATCACGGGTGCCTCGGAAAGCGTAGCGAGCGGTTCAATACCGGGTTGAGTAGCGCAGCTGTACGAAAGTACAGCGAGCAACGCCGGCCCGGTAGTGACACGCGCAGTAGCTTAACGAGGCGCCCCCACGTTAGCGCAAGTTCACCAGGGTCTGCAGCACCGAATCCTGCGTCTTGATGGTCTGTGCATTCGCCTGGTAGGCGCGCTGGGCGGTGATCATGTTGACCAGCTCGGCCGTCAGGTCGACGTTGGACACTTCCACCGCCGAGGCGCGCAAGTTGCCCAGGGTGCCCGTCTTCGGCTCGCCCGTCATCGGCGTGCCCGAGGCCGAGCTTTCCACCCAGGCGTTGTTGCCCAGCGGTTCCAGGCCATTCGGGTTGGCAAAGTTACTCAGCACCACCTGGCCCAGGTTGCGCGTCTTGCCGTTGCTGTACTGGCCCTGGATGATGCCGTCGTCGTTCACCACGAAGCGGCTCAGCTGGCCCGCCTGGTAGCCGTCGGCGACGGTTTTCTTTTCCGACGTGGCGATGCCCAGCTGGGTCGACTTGGTGAAATCAACCTTCACCGACAGGGTCGCGTTGGCGCCCGTGGCGGGGAAGATCGGCAGGTTGACGGTGACGGGCAGCGATTGCGGCGGCGTCAGGGCCAGCATGGCAGCCTTGTCCAGGGCGCCGACCGTGTTGAACACGAGCGAAGCGGTCTTGACGGCTGGCACCACGGTGACGGCGGCGATGGCGGCGTCGATCTGGTCCGGCGTGCGGCTCGAGTTGATGCCGTCCGGTACCGCACTGCCATAGGTGCCGGCGATGGCGGCCAGCTGCGCCGGCGTGGCGCCGGCGGC
>NZ_NRDQ01000140.1 GCF_002878455.1 Janthinobacterium sp. AD80 | reverse complement strand
GCCGCTGGCCAGCGCCTGGCCGGCGAGGAAACGGCTGCGGCCGCCCCTGCGCCACGGACAGGGGCCAACGCGCCCGCCAAGGCACCGGCGCAGAACTTCGACAAACTGCTGTCGCTGGCCAGCGAATCGCGCATCAATGCGCACCAGATGCACCCGTTCATCGGCGCCCTGCAGCGCTTCAAGCGCAACCAGAGCAGCCTGTTTTCCGCCATCGAGCAGCTGCACGAAGCCATTGCCCGCTCGGGAGACGCGGGCCTGATGGAAAAATCCCTGCTGGCGCTGCAAAAGACGCAGCCGCTGAAACAGTTCATGCTTGAGCACATCGCCGACACCGAAACCTATGAGCGGCGTTTGCTGGCCGTCTCGCAAGGCATGGTCGATGAAGTGCTGGCCCTGCGCATGCGCCCTTTCCGCGACGGCATCCACGCCTTCCCGCGCATGGTGCGCGACCTGGCGCGCAGCCTGGGCAAGGAAGTGCAGCTGGAAATCGACGGCGAAGACACGCTGGTCGACCGCGACATCCTGGCGAAGATCGAAAGCCCGCTGAACCACATGCTGCGCAATGCCATCGACCATGGCATGGAAGGGCCGTACGAACGCATCGATGCGGGCAAGGAAGCGCTGGGCACGATACGCATGGAGGCGCGCCACCGCGCCGGCATGCTGAGCATCGAGATCAGCGACGACGGGCGCGGCGTCGACCTGGAAAAAATCCGCCAGTCCGTCATCGAACGCAAGATGGCCAGTCCGGCCATGGCGGCCGCGCTGTCGCCGGGCGAACTGCTGGAATTTTTGTTCCTGCCCGCCTTCAGCCTGAAGGAAAAAGCGAATCAACTGTCCGGGCGCGGCGTGGGTCTCGACATCGTGCACGAAACGATACGCCAGCAAAACGGCACCGTGCGCCTGGAGTCGGAGCCGGGACGGGGCTTCCGCGCCCTCATCACCCTGCCGCTGACGCAGTCGATCGTGCGCGCGCTGGTGATCGATATCCAGGGCGAAGCGTATGCCATCCCCATCGTCAAGGTGGAAAGCGTGGTGCGCGTGCCGCAATCGGCCATCCACACGCTGGAAAACAAGCAGTTCTTTGAACTCAAGGGAGAGAACCTGGGCCTCGTCTCGGCGGCGCAGGTGCTGGAACTGGGCGAGAGCGCCAGCAACGCCGACGACTTGCCGGTGGTGGTGATCGGGCGCGGCAAGCAAAGCTACGCGCTGGTGGTGGACGCCATCCGCGGCGAGCAAAGCCTGGCGGTGCAGGCCATCGATCCGATCTTCGGCAAGATGCGCGACATTTCCGCCGCCGCCCTGCTGGACAACGGCGAACCGGTGCTGATCCTCGACGTGCCCGATTTGCTGCTGTCGATCGACAAGCTGCTGCACGAGGGCGGCCTGCACCAGCTGGCGCAGGCGGGCCATGCGCAGCAGCGCCGCGCCAAGCGCATCCTAGTGGTCGACGATTCGCTGACGGTGCGCGAAATGGAGCGCAAGCTGCTGCTCGCGCGCGGCTTCGACGTCGACGTGGCCATCGACGGCATCGACGGCTGGAACGTGGTGCGCAGCGGTGAATATGATCTGGTGATCACCGACGTGGACATGCCGCGCATGGACGGCATCGAACTGGTGTCGCTGATCAAAAAGGATCTGCACCTGCACAAGCTGCCGGTGATGATCGTCTCGTACAAGGATCGCCCGGAGGACCGCGCGCGCGGCCTGTCCGCCGGGGCCGACTATTATCTGACCAAGGGCAGCTTCCACGACGAGACCCTGCTCGACGCGGTGGCCGACCTGATAGGAGATGCGCGCTTATGAGTTGCAATTCATGAAAATTGCCATTGTTAATGATGTCGCGATGGCCGCCGAGGCCTTGCGCCGCGTGGTGGCCAGCACGCAGGAACACCAGGTGCTGTGGATCGCCCGCACGGGACTCGAAGCGGTGCGCATGTGCCTGGACAACCGCCCCGACCTGATCCTGATGGACTTGAACATGCCGGAGATGGACGGCGTCGAGGCGACGCGCCAGATCATGGAACAAAGCCCGTGCGCCATCCTGGTGGTCACGGGGCGCCCGCAGGACAATGTCAACCAGGTCTTCCGCGCCCTGGGCGCCGGCGCGCTTGACGTCACCGCCACGCCCGTCTTGCAGGGCCAGGTAGGCGGCGACAGCGAACTGCTGGCGAAGATCAAAACGATCGGCAAGCTGATACGCCACAGCGCCGAGCCACCGCCGCCGCGCCAGGCTCCTGCCAATGGCGGCGAACGGGGCGACGGCCAGGTCACCACGCTGGTGGCCATCGGCGCCTCGACGGGCGGGCCATCGGCCGTGGCCAAGGTCTTGTCGGGCTGGAGCGCCCCCCCCGGCTGCGCCATCGTCGTGGTCCAGCATATCGATGAAACCTTCGCCTCGCACTTCGCCAAATGGCTCGATGACCAGCTGGACATGCCCGTGCGCGTGATCGGCCAGGGGGACGAACTGGTGGCTGGCACGGTGCTGGTCGCCAAGACCAATGATCACTTGCTTCTAGATCAAAATTATCGTTTGGGTTACGATGCAGCACCACGCGAATATGTGTACCGCCCTTCCGTCGATGTCTTTTTCCATTGCGTGGCCCAGCACTGGCGCGGCGACGCCGTCGGTATATTACTCACAGGCATGGGCCGCGATGGCGGCGATGGCTTGCTGGCCCTGCGCCGCGCCGGCAAGACGACGATAGCGCAGGACCAGGCCAGCAGTGCCGTGTACGGCATGCCGCGCGCGGCGGCCGAACTCGATGCGGCGCAGCAAATCTTACCTTTGGATAAGATTGGCGCCAGCCTGCGCAGCCGCCTGGGCGCCAAACTCAACAATGGGTGGGAGCCCTCCCCCAACATCTGAAAAGAATGCAATGCCAGAATTTTCCTCCAGTTTCATCCAGCACGAGCCTGCGCTGACCGAATTCAAGGTCAGCGTCCTGCTGGTGGACGACCAGTTGATCATTGCTGAGGCAATCCGGCGCATGCTGAGCGACCAGCAGGATATCGAATTCCATTACATTACCGATGCCAACCAGGCGCTGGACACGGCGCTGCGGCTGCAACCGACCGTCATCCTACAAGACCTGGTGCTGCCAGGCATCGATGGCTTCGCCTTGATCAAGCTGTACCGCGAACACGAGGCGCTGGCGCATGTGCCCGTGATCGTGCTGTCGGCCAAGGATGACCCGAAACTCAAGGCGCACAGCTTTTCCGTGGGGGCCAACGATTACGTGGTAAAACTGCCGGACCGCCTGGAGCTGCTGGCGCGCATACGCTACCACTCGGCGGCGCACATCAGCCGTCTGCAACGCGACCAGGCATTCCGCTTCCTGCGCGAAAGCCAGAAGAATCTGGCTGACGCCAATATCGAGTTGCAGAAACTGGCCGCCCTCGACGGCTTGACAGGCATCGCCAACCGCCGCCGCTTCGATGAAACCCTGCAGTTCGAATGGCAGCGGGGCCAGCGCGACAAGGCGCCACTGAGCCTGCTGTTCTGCGACATCGACCATTTTAAAAGTTATAACGACCACTTTGGCCACCTGGCGGGCGACCTTGGCCTGAAAAAAGTCGCTGCCGTGCTGACCGAACATTTGAAACGCCCGGCCGACCTGGCCGCCCGCTACGGCGGCGAAGAGTTCGCCCTGATCCTGCCGGAAACGGAAGCGGCAGGCGCGCGGATGATCGCCGAGGCATGCCGGCGCCACCTGGAAGGCTTGCAGATCGAAAACCCGGCGGCGACCGCCGGCATCGTCACCATCTCGATCGGCGTGGCCACCGTGGTGCCCTCACCCGAGTCGACCATCGAGCAACTGATCAACCGCGCCGACCAGGCCTTGTACGCGGCCAAGCGCGGCGGACGCAACAGCGTGCTGAGCGCCGATGACGTCGAAGACTGATTTTTAACCGCAAGGAAAGTGAAGCATGAGCACACAACTGGACAATGTCAGCGTCGTCAAGAAATCGAATATCTACTTTGACGGCAAATGCATTTCGCACAATGTCATCCTGGCCGATGGCACGAAAAAAAGCGTGGGCGTGATTTTCCCGTCATCGTTGCGTTTCAACACGGGCGCGCCGGAAATCATGGAAGTCGTCGGCGGCCTGTGCAAGGTGCGTCTGGCGGACGCGACGGAATGGAACAGCTATGGCCCTGGCCAGGAATTCAAGATTGCGGGCAATAGCCATTTTGACATTGAAACCGTCGAGACACTGGATTATGTCTGCCACTTTGGCTAATCCGCGCAGGAAAAACGGCCATGGCCGCGTTGCCATGCCCTTCACATTTTCTCAGGCGCGGCTTGACTGTTAGTTGACTGTTAGATAAACACAGGCTCGGGCGACAGGCGCACGCCGTATTTCGCCGCTACATCATCCTGTATCGCTTGCGCCAGCCGGGTAATGTCCGCGCCACGAGCGCCGCCATTATTCACCAGAACCAGCGCCTGCTTGGGATACACTCCCGCGGGCCCCAGGTTTTTCCCCTTCCAGCCACATTGATCGATCAGCCAGCCGGCCGCCAGCTTTTCCGTGCCATCGGGCTGCGCATGGTGCACCAAGGTGGGAAAGCGTTCCAGCAAGGCCAGACACTGTTCGCGCGACACCACGGGATTCTTGAAGAAGCTGCCCGCATTGCCGATCACGGCCGGATCCGGCAATTTGCGCCGGCGGATCGCCATCACCGTCTCGGCCACCTGTTGTGCTGTCGGCTCGGCAATATTGCGCTCTGCCACGGCTTGCGCCAGCTCCGCGTAGCGCAAGTTCGGCTGCCACTCGGCCGGCAACGCGAACGTCACTTCCAGCACGATCAGCTCACGCCCGTCTTCCTGCTTGAAGATGCTGTCGCGGTAAGCGAAGCGGCAAGCGTCGCGATCCATGTCGAAAACAATGCCGCTGGCGCTGTGCATCACGCTCACGCTGTGCAGATAATCCTTGATTTCAACGCCGTACGCGCCAATATTCTGAATAGGCGCCGCGCCCACCGTGCCGGGAATCAGCGACAGGTTTTCCAGACCGCCCACGCCCTGCGCCAGGGTCCATTGCACGAAATCATGCCAGTTTTCACCGGCCGCGGCCGTCACGAGGATGGTCTCGAAATCGGCTTGCGCAAGGCGCATGCCGCGCGTGGCCATGTGCAGGACGACGCCGGGAAAGTCGTTTGTCAGCACGATGTTGCTGCCGCCGCCCAGTATCAGTCGCGGCATGGCGGACAAGGCGGGATCTTGCAGTGCCGCCTGCAGTTCGGCCTGGGAAGTGATGGAAACGTAAGCGGCCGCGTGGGCCGCGATGCCGAAGGTATTCAGGCGCTGGAGGTTGTAATTGTGTTCGATGGTGAGCTCTGGAGACATGGGATAGCGATTATTTTGCTCGATTATAGAGTGAAACCGACAAAAAACCAGCGCAAGACAAGGGCAGGCCGTCCGTTGTCCGTTAAAATGTCGCATCTTTAACGGGGCTGTGCCATTTTGCAAAGAATGCGCGCGCCCGGCGCGCCACGAGCGCGTTCGCTCTAATACGAAAGGAACAGACCATGCCGTCATTTGATGTAGTCTCCGAAGCCGATATGATCGAAGTCAAGAATGCCGTCGAGCAATCCAACAAGGAAATCACGACCCGCTTCGACTTCAAGGGCAGCGACGCCCGCGTCGAACACAAGGAAAACGAGCTGACCGCATTTGCGGATTCGGAGTTCCAGCTCAGCCAGGTGCGCGACGTGCTGACCAACAAATTGACCAAACGCAAGGTCGATGTCCGTTTCCTCGACGAAGGTGACATCAAGAAGATCGGCGGCGACAAGGTCAAGCAGATCATCAAGATCAAGAATGGCATCGAGTCCGATGACGCAAAGAAAATCGTGCGCGTCATCAAGGACAGCAAGATGAAAGTGCAAGCGAGCATCCAGGGTGAAGCCGTGCGCGTCACGGGCGCCAAGCGCGACGACTTGCAGGCGGCCATGGCCATGCTGCGCAAGGACGTGCCCGACATGCCGCTGGAATTTAACAATTTCCGCGATTAAACGCCGCCCGGACTGCGTTTGTCGACCCTGGCCGGCAAGCAACGAACGGCGCAATGCCTCGGTGAGCCACCCCGCTTGGGGTAGAATTGGGGCTGTGCACAGCTACATGCGCGCGCCCGCACGCCTTCAAGGCAGCGGGCCTGAACGTACATCTGGCTCAGTGATAACCACGGTAGTCTAAGGATAGCAATGAAACGTGTTGATGATTTCCGCCTGCGATTTGGCAAAAAAGAATATGTGCCCATCATGATAGGCGGAATGGGTGTGGATATTTCCACGTCGGAGCTGGCCCTGGAAGCGGCCCGGCTGAACGGTATCGGGCATATTTCCGATGCCATGGTGGAAGACGTGTCGGATCGCCGTTTCGACACCACTTTCGTCAAAGACAAGACGAAACTGTACAAATTCAACATCAACAACAGCGACAAGGCTGTGGTGCAGTTCGACCTGGGACGCCTGGCGGAAGCGCAACGCCTGCATATTGGCCGTACCATGGAAGCCAAGAAAGGCGATGGCTTGATCTTCGTCAATTGCATGGAAAAGCTGACCATGAACGGCCCGCGCGAAACCTTGCGCGTGCGCCTGAACGCGGCACTGGACGCGGGCATCGACGGCATCACCCTGTCGGCTGGCTTGCACTTCGGCTCGTTTGCCCTGATGGCCGACCATCCGCGTTTCCGCGATGCCAAGCTGGGCATCATTGTCTCGTCCGTGCGCGCCCTGCAGATTTTCCTGCGCAAGAACGCCAAGCTGGACCGTTTGCCCGACTTCATCATTGTCGAGGGTCCCTTGGCCGGCGGCCACCTGGGCTTCGGCATGGACTGGGCCAATTACGACTTGCACACGATCACGGCTGAACTGCTGGCCTACCTGAAGGCGGAACAGCTGGACATCCCGCTGATCGCCGCCGGCGGCATTTTCACGGGCAGCGATGCCGTTTCCTTCCTGGAAGCGGGCGCGGCCGGCGTGCAAGTGGCGACACGCTTCACCGTCACGAATGAATGCGGCCTGCCAAACAAGGTCAAGCAGGAATACTACAAGGCATCGGAAGAAGACATCATCGTCAATGGCGTCTCGCCGACGGGCTACCCGATGCGCATGCTGAAAAACACGCCCGCCATCGGCGCCGGCATCCGTCCAGGCTGCGAATCGTATGGCTACCTGCTCGACGCGACGGGCAACTGCGCCTACATCAACTCCTACAACCGCGAAGTCGCTGCCCATCCGGAGCAAAAAACCGTGGTCGTGATGGACAAGACTTGCCTGTGTACCCACATGCGCAATTTCAACTGCTGGACCTGCGGCCATTACACGTACCGCCTGAAGGACACCACGCACAAGCTGGACAACGGCGAATACCAGATCCTGACAGCCGAACACGTCTTCAAGGACTACCAGTTCAGCGTCGACAACCAGATCGCCCTGCCGGAAAAAGAAATCCAGGTAGCGGGCTGAATCTGCCCAGCCTGAAATAAAAATGGCGCAGCCTGCAAAGGTTGCGCCATTTTTTTTATGCCGGGAGCATTTCCCGCAAGATCCGTTCGATCACGTCAAAGCGCGGCCGCCGCAGTACCTCTTCCTGCAGGCAAGTGTCCATCAGCGCCTGCAGGGCAGGCAAAGGCATGTCGGCATGGGCAATCAACTCGCCCAGCAGCACGCCAAAGGCGCGTGCCTCGATGCCTTGCAATGCGGCCGCTTGCGGCGAAGCGGACTGGAACATGGATGCCGCGCCAAAGTCGCCCAACAGGCAGTCACCCGCGTGCGCATGCAGGATATTGTGCGCATACAGGTCGCCATGCACGATGCCGCGCGCATGCAGCTGGCGCACGGCCGAGGCAATGCCATGGGCAAGCGCCAGCGCTTGCGACGCACTGAACTGCAAACCATCGGCATACACATCGCGCGTGCACGAATCCAGGCTGGGGGGCCCTGCCAGGTTGCGGAAGGCACTATCGATGAGTGGCATGACCAGACCCATCGCCTGTTGCGGATGCCCGTCCAGGATGCCGAGGATGGGAATCAGCCCCGCGTGTCCGCCGGCGCTGACACAGGCGGCCATCTCGCTGCGCGGCAAGCCATCGCTGGTCATCGCGCCCTTGAATATCTTTACTGCGACATCATCCCGGCCATCGAGGCGGGCACGATAGATGACGCCCGATGCGCCCTCGCCCAGCTGCTGCGCCAGTTGCAGGCGCGGCCAGGCCACGCCTGCCATATCCGCATTGTCCAGCGCCGCCAGTTCCTGTGCCTCCGTGCACGGATTGCCCGCAAATGCAAGCCAGCTCAGGCTCGGCAGAGACAGCAGACAAGCGGGCAGCGCCGTGAAGCGGTTGGCGGCGATGCGTACCAGTTCCAGTTGCTGGCAATGGGCAAGAGAAACAGGCAAGTCACTCAGGCAATTGCCTGCCAACATGAGTTTCTGTAGTTGCCCGCAGTTGCCCAGCGCATGCGGCATGGCCTCGATGCAGTTATCGGTCAGGGTCAGCCAGCGTAGCCTCGGTGGCAAGGCGGCAGCCGGCACGTGGCGGATACGGTTCGCCTTGAAGCCGATCATGCTCAGCGCCAGGCAGGAGCCGAGCACGGCCGGCAAGGTGGTAAACAGGTTGTCCGAGCAGAAAATGATGCGCAGCTTGTGCAGGCGCGGCAAGTCAGCGGGCAGCGTGGATAGCGCATTGCCGGACAGGTCGAGAATTTCCAGGCTGTCAGCCAGGTCGAAAATCTCCGTCGGGAACTCGGTCAGGCCACACGACAGCTTCAAACGGCGCAGGCCGGCCAGTTGGCCAGCCCGTAATTGTTCCAGCGTATGCAAAGCAGACAAGATATCCCTTTCAAAAATCCGGCAATCGCCAGCATGGATAAAACCATTGGAATTGAAGCCAACAGCAAAATGAACAGCGGGGCCAGCCCCTAAGAGTCTTGATCGGCTGGCGTGGTTGTCGGATTACGCGCGGCCTTGCCGCGCTAATCCGACCTACCCGACCCGGCCAGCGGTAAATCGACGTAGGTCGGCTTAGCGCGCAGCGCGTAAGCCGACAAACACCACAGACATAACCCACAAACCACCAGACGAAAAAAAACCCGCCAATTGCTTGACGGGTTTTTCTCTTACTGCGAATAACAAGCCTGACGATAACCTACTTTCACACTGGTTGCAGCACTATCATCGGCGCAAAGTTGTTTCACGGTCCTGTTCGGGATGGGAAGGGGTGGGACCAACTTGCTATGGTCATCAGGCATAACTTGTACTGACACTTGTCTCCTGTAGGACGACAAGGCCATGAATCTGGAAGAAGCAAAGATTGGGGTAATGACTGGTTGTATCAACAAACTCACAACGTTGTACCGTCTTATCCTCTGTACCTGCTAAGGCTATAGGGACAAGCCGTACGGGCAATTAGTACTGGTTAGCTTAATGCATTACTGCACTTCCACACCCAGCCTATCAACGTCCTGGTCTCGAACGACCCTTCAAAGAGCTCAAGGCTCTGGGAAATCTCATCTCAAGGCAAGTTTCCCGCTTAGATGCTTTCAGCGGTTATCTCTTCCGAACTTAGCTACCCGGCAATGCCACTGGCGTGACAACCGGTACACCAGAGGTTCGTCCACTCCGGTCCTCTCGTACTAGGAGCAGCCCCCTT
>NZ_NRDQ01000014.1 GCF_002878455.1 Janthinobacterium sp. AD80 | reverse complement strand
CCGCCTGCTGCTGGGCCAGGCCCGCTTGCGCCACGTCTTCGCCGCGCTGGGCGGCGGCCGTGCGTGCGCCGCGCTTGCCGCCCAGCTCGATTAATTGATTGAGCTGCACGGTGGTGCTGCGCGTGGCGCGGCGCGTATCTTCCAGCACCGTTTGCAGTTCCGGATTGGGCAAGGCGCGCGCCTGCTGCAGGGCGCCGCCCTGGGCCGCCAGTTCATGGCGGGCGGCCGACAGGGTGGCGTTGCCGTTTTCGGCGAGCAGCAGGGCCGCTGGCAGGGTCAGGGGACCCGCGGCTTCCTGTGTCGCCTGGGCATGGACGACGTTGCCGGCCAGCAGGCAGGCGGAGAGCAAGAACAGATAGATGGATCGGTACATCGAATTCTCCAAAAGCATGGAAAAGAATTCGACGGGACGCGCAGGCTAGCGCCCGGGTTGATCAGGCGCGTGTATTGCGATCAGTGGAATGAAACGTCCCGTCGGCCTAGGTGGCCGACGACCAGTCAGGGCGCTTGGGAACGTCCGGGATGTGCGAAGCGTAAAAGAAGGGGGAGGTGTCGGCGTTGACGGACGCCGTATCGAACACGGGCAGGCTGGAGCCGGCCGGCAGCCATGCATGGCCGATGCCATGGCAGACGTTGCAGTCGCTGTGCGGCTGGCCTTTTTTCTGCTGGTCCGCCACTTTTTTGTCGCCGGCAGGCTGTTTATCCGCATCTGCCTCGGCCTTGTGCTGGTGGCTGTGGTGGCCCAAGTGCTGCGCCGCCTTGCCTTCTTCATGCAGGCAATACGCGCTCGCCGCGGCCCAGGACATCTGGAGCGGAAGCACGAACAGCAGGAAAATGAGGAGGAATCGGCGCATCGTGACGGCTATTGTACAGAACAAAGAAAGGCCGCGCTGCGCTTAGCGCGGCTGTGCGCGCCAGGCCGCCAGTTGCGCGGCGATGGCCTTGCCCTGGAACAGCTGCGGCTCGGAATGCTCTTCCGCCTCCATGCCGCCAGCGCTAAAGTCGGCCGCCTCGCGCGCCCGCACCAGCACCTTGGCCTGCTCAAAGGCTTCGGCAAAGCCGGCGCTTCTGGGCAGCGCTTCCTTGAAGTACGCTTCGCTGAAATACGTAAAATCGTTCTGGTCGTCGCAGCCGAACGAGGTGCGGTCGCTGCGCGCGGCCGTGATGATGAGGGTGTTGTCATCTTTTAATGGCGCGATGAAGCCGCCCGCATAGCAGGCGGACACGACGATGACTTTCCAGCGGATGCCGCTGTGCTTGAGCATGCCCGCCAGCTCTTGCGCGGGCAGGCTGTGCAGGTCCATGCCGTTTTGCGCCAGCGCCAGTTCGTGCTCGGGTGAACCATGGCTGGTGAGGAACAGGAACAGGATGTCGTTCTGCTTGTCCATCTTCGCGCCCAGGGCGTCGAGGCTGGCGCGGATGCTGGTGCGCGTGGCCATCGGCTGCTGCGCCACCGTGTTGCGGCTGTTGACGAGCATCAAAGAACGGCCCGTGGTGCCATAGTCGCGGTCGAACTGGCGCTGCACGAAGGCCGTTTCGCGGTGAAATACTTCCTGTGCGCCGTCGCCTGCCACGCCCAGCAGGTAGAGATTGATTTTCTTTGCCTGGTCGCGCGCCGCGATGCGCGCCAATGCCCCTTCCAGCAGGCTGCGCTGGTTGTACAGGGCCACTTCGATGTTGTCGCGCGTGAGCTTGTCCAGGGCCGGGTCGTCCAGCTGGCCTTCCGTCCAGTTGCCGCTGTCTTCGCGCCGGCCGTCCGCCTGCGCCACGGCATAGCGCAGCACGCCCTTGCCATCGAACTGGCCATTCTTGAAGCCGCCCCGGTATTCATCGCCGTCGGCCGTGCGCAGCACGCCTTCACCCTCGAATTTCCAGTCTTTCAGTTCGCCTTCGTAGTGAATGCCGTCGCTGGTGACGACTTTCGACTTGCCCAGCACTTGCCCCTGGACGAACTGGCCTTCGAAGACGGTGCCATCGGTATCGGTCAGCTTGCCGGCGCCGTGCGGGCGCCAGTTCTTGAAGTGGCCTTCGAAGGTGGCGCCATCGGCGCCCTGGAAGCGGCCTTCGCCGTCGAAGCTGCCCTTGACGAAACTGCCCACGTACAGCTCGCCCTTGGGCGAGGTATAGCGGCCCTGGCCATCGAAGGCGCCCTGGCGGAAGGCGCCCGTGTATTCCACGCCCGAGGCCTGGCGCAGCCGGCCCTGGCCGGAAAACACGCCGCGCGCGAAGCCTCCTTCGTAAAATGCGCCGCTCGCATATTCCAGGCGGCCCTGGCCATGCATCTTGCCCTCGACCAGGGGGCCGAAGTAGCGCCCGCCATCGGCCGTCTCCGCCGCCGGCGCCTTGGCTGGCGCGGCGCACAGCGGCGGCATGCCCAGCGCGGCAAACGCCAGCAGGCCGGCGAGGGTGTAGGGACGAAGGGAAGCGCGTAGCGTGGCGGTCATGAGGACGATCTGGTCTGTAGGGAGGGCCTAGTCTGCCACTGTATCGCCAAGGTGGCAAATACTGGTGTGGCGTGTGTTGCCATGCCTCAAGGCAAGATTCTGCTTTTTTAGCCGTGCCAAGGCAGGACTGAACTGATAATATTGATTTTCAGAACATATCTCTCGGAAGGTAGCCGTCAAGCCATGGAAAGTCGTCTCAGCCGCCTGGAAGCCGTGCAAACCGTGTTGCTGGAAATCGGCCAGCGCGCCAGTACCTGCAGCGATATCAGCGAATTCCTGCAAGCCGTGCACGCGGCGCTGGGTCGCATCATGTATGCGGCCAATTTTTATGTGGCGCTGAGCGACCGCGACGACGGTCTGGTGCGTTTTCCGTATTTTGTCGATGAATTCGACGCTGCGCCCGAGGCCGGCGTGGGCGTGCGCCTGGCCAGTGCCGCGCAGTCGCCCACGGCCTGGGTCATCGTCAACGGCAAGCAGCTGGTGATGACGGCCGACGACGACGCCATGCGCGCCATCGGCGGCGGGGCGTGGGGCGGCGGCACGGCGGCCGAGCACTGGATCGGCTGCCCGCTGCTGGACCAGCAGCACCAGGTGCTGGGCGCCATCGTCATCCAGAGCTACGACGCGGAGCACCGTTTCAGCCTGGAAGACCAGGCCCTGTTCGCGCTGATCGCCACGCATGTGTCGAGCGCGCTGCAGGGCATGCAAAGCATGGACCGGCTGGAAAAGGCGGTACAGGAGCGCACGGCCCTGCTGGCCCACGAGGTGGCCGAGCGGCGCCGCGCGGAAAACCTGCAGCATGCGCTGTATGAAATCGCCAACCTGTCGGCGCAGGTGTCCGATGCGACGACTCTGTATGCGCGCCTGCACGCCATCATCAGCGAACTGGTGACGGCGAAAAATTTCCTCATCGCCCTGTACCACCGCGACAACAAGGACATCACGATTCCGTACTTTGTCGATGAAAAGGATGCGCAGGCGCCCGTGAAACGCTTTCACTATGGCATCGGCATGAGTTCGTATGTGCTGGCGCGCCGCCAGGCCTGCCTGCTCGATGCGCAAAGCTATGCGGCGCTGGTGGCCAGCGGCGAGATGGAAGAGCCGCTGGGCAATACCGGCATCGCCAGCTGGATGGGCGCGCCGATGCTGCTGGGCGACCGGAAGTATGGCGTGATCATCGTGCAAAGCTATGACGAGTCCGTCGTGTATGGCCAGGCGGAACTGGACGTGCTGGCCTTCATGGCCAGCCACGTGGCCGTGGCGATGGCGCGCATCCAGGCTGACGGCGCCATGCGCCGCGCCAAGGAAACGCTGGAAGAACAGAACGCGGCCCTGAACAGCGCCTTGAGCAAGCTGCAGGAAGCGCAGTCGGAACTGGTGCGCCAGGAAAAACTGGCCTCGCTGGGCCGCCTGGTGGCGGGCGTGGCGCATGAAATCAACACGCCGCTGGGCATTTGCGTGACGGCCACCAGCCACCTGGTGCAGGAACTGAAACTCACGCGCGAAGACCTGGCGGCCGGCCAGCTCGATGAAGACGGCTTGCAGCAGTTCTTCGACATCATCGACCAGACGCTGCGCATCATGACGACGAACACCCAGCGCGCCGCGGCGCTGGTGCGCAGCTTCAAGCAGGTGGCCGTCGACCAGTCGTCGGACGAATTGCGCAGTTTTAACTTGCGCAAATACCTGGATGAAGTCCTGCTGTCGCTGCAGCCCAAGCTGAAAGGCAAGCAGGTCAAGGTGGAGATCGACTGCGCGCCGGAGGTGCAGCTGCGCAGCTATCCGGGCGCCGTCTCGCAGATTGTCACCAACATGGTGGTCAATTCACTGGTGCACGGCTTTGCCGAAGGCGAGCCGGGCAAAATCAAGATCGGCGCGCGCACGGCCGGCGAGATGCTGGAACTCGATTACAGCGACGATGGCATGGGCATGGACAGCGCCACCCTGGGCCAGCTGTTCGACCCCTTCTTTACCACCAAGCGCGGCTCTGGCGGCAGCGGCCTGGGCGCACATATCCTGTACAACCTGGTGACGGGGCCGCTGGGCGGCACGGTGAAAGTGGTCAGTGCGCCGGGCATGGGATTGCACTACAAGATACGCTTTCCGCTGGAGCCGAAGAGCGCTTGACAACTTGACAACTTGAATGCTTGAAAACGGCGGGCCGGAGACCCCGACCTGAGAAAATGCCGATGGCGGCGTTGCAGCTCCTTGCCGTACTGGCGTACTGTCTGCGTCGCTGCGCCTTGCCCTCGACATTTTTCAGGCCCGCTTGGCCCGGAATGCCCGTGTTGGGGGCCTGGGCCGCCGCGTGTTTTGCTGGTAGCCGCGAAGCCACGTAGGTCGGATTAGCCACGTAGGTCGGATTAGCGCGCAAGCGCGTAATCCGACGTATGTTGGCTAATCGGGGAAGCGCTTGTTCAAGGCCAGCGCCTCGTCCAGGTTGGCGATCAGCAATTCCACATACTGCGGGTCGAGGTGGCTGCCACTCACTTCGCGCAGGTAGCTGACGACGCGCTCCAGCGGCCAGGCGTCCTTGTAGCAGCGCTTGTGCATGAGGGCGTCGAAGACGTCGGCGACGGCGGCGATGCGTGCATATTTGTGGATGTTTTCGCCCACCAAACCCTGCGGATAGCCGCTGCCGTCGTATTTTTCATGGTGCTGGTGGGCGATCACGGCTGCCGCCTTGAGCAGCGGGCGCTGCGAACCGTCGAGGATGGACATGCCCACCGTCGGATGCTGCTTCATGATTTCCCATTCCGCCGCGTCGAGCTTGCCCGGTTTCAGCAGCACGGCGTCGGGTGTGGAAATCTTGCCGATGTCATGCATGGGCGCCGCGTGGCGCAGCACCATGGTTTCGTCTTCCGACATGCCGGACGCCTGCGCCAGCAGCTGGCACACTTCGGCCATGCGGCGCACGTGGTTGCCGCCTTCATGCGAGCGCGATTCGACCACGTCGCCCAGGCGCAGGATCAGCTCGGCCTGGGTATCGGTGATTTCCTGCGTCAGCAGGATGTTGTCGAAGGCGATGGCCACGCCGGAGCAGAACACTTCCAGCAATTGCGCATCGAGGTCGGAAATTTCTTCCACGCCTTTCAAGACCAGCAGGGAGGCTTTGCCGCTGCTGTTGGGAAAATAGCCGACATAGGTGTCGCCGTGCAGGCGCGAGATCTTGTTGCTTTTCGCATGGTCCAGCTGCGACAGCAGGGAAGGGCTGAGCATGCCGTCGTCCGTGTCGCCGATTTGCGCAAGGATTTCGTAATCCTGTTCGCCCGTGATGGCGCTGGCGCCGCGCAGGCGCAGCAGCATGCTCGTTTCCAGGCGCAGCAGGGCGACCACTTGCTGCAGCAGGCCGCTGGCGAAGTCGCGCAGGTTGCGCTGCTTGAAAATGTGCGCCGAAGCGGCGATGACGCGCTCCAGGCCTTCGCGGTAATGCAGCTGGGCCAGGCGCGCTTCTTCCACCTTCATGATGTCGCGGTAGGCGCGCAGGGCGGCGAAGGTGGTGGTAAACAGCTTGGTGCGGTCGAGTTCGGTCTTTTCCTTGTAGTCGTTGATGTCATAGTTGACGATCACGCGCTCTTCCGGCGCCTGGCCCGGCTGGCCCGTGCGCAGCACGATGCGCGTAAACTGGTTGCCCAGGTCTTCGCGCATCCAGCGCGCCACTTCCAGGCCGCTGTCTTCGCGCTCCATCACCACGTCCAGGAAGACCAGGGCGATGCCGGACTCGCGCGCCAGCACCTGCTTGGCTTCGGCGCCGCTGTAGGCATGCACGAAGCTGAGGGCGCGGCCTTCCAGGCGGAAACGGCTGAGTGTCAGTTTGGTGATGTCATGGATGTCGGGTTCATCATCGACGAGCAGGACTTTCCAGGGAGGTAACTTGGGCGATGCTGAAGACAAAAATGACATAGGGGCAAGTTCCGCTAAAAGGCATAACTGACGCAATGCTGAGACGCCTGCACGAGGAAAATCCCGCGTGCTGCTACCGGCGCTGCGCGTTTTTCGGGCGCATTTTGTCGATTGTAGACTGACAGCTAAGTATTAACAACAAGCAAGAATAATTGACTAGTTTCATGCAACAAGCATGTCGGAAAGATACTTTAAATTGACGCAAACGCTACTATCTATACTTTATCGCTTAGGCAACTATATTTTCAAGACAATACTTTGTTTTTATTAATATTGCCAACGAATCTGCAAAAATCTGCGCTGGCGGGCCGTTCCCTTGTTTTTGGGAAAGAAAAGTAACAAGGTATGAATTTCGCTTCCCAAGCCGGTGCTTGCCGTTATATTGAATGGATATAAGGGCGGCCCGTGCGCCAACCTTTTGACGAAAGGATGAGCATCATGCAAAAGAAGATGACGACGCGCGCCCTGGTGGCCGCGCTGGCCTTGCTGGCCACCAGTGCCGCCTGGGCCGATACCCAGGTACGCTACGAAAAACCCGAGCAATTTACGGACTTGCCGTTCAGCCAGCGTGAGCGTGAAGACGTGCTGAAGGACCTGAGCGCGCATTTCGAGAAGCTGGGCCAGTCGCTGCCCGCAGGACAAACCCTGAAAATCGATGTGACCGACATCGACCTGGCGGGACGCGAAGAGCCGCGCCTGCGCGGCGCCAGCGATCTGCGCGTGCTCAATGGCCGCGCCGACTGGCCGCGCATGCGCCTGCACTATGTGCTGGAGCAGGATGGCAAGGTCATCAGTAGCGGTGACGCATCGCTGTCCGACATGTCATACATGAGCCGTATCAACCGCTACACGGGCGACGCGCGCCTGCGCTATGAAAAGCAGATGATCGACGACTGGTTTGTCCAGACCTTCGGCGTGCCGGCCAAGCAGGCGCGCAAGGCCGCTGGCAAGTAAGCGGACACACAAGCCGGCAAACAAACCGGCAAACAGGCAGCCAAACAGGCAGCCAGGCAGACGCTGCCTGCGGGCATGCGCGGCGGCTGGCAAGAATCGCCGCGCTGCCTGTTTCCATGCGTGATGTATTGCGCTCCAGAAATTTTCACTTCACGTTATATTCAAAGCAGGCAGCGCAATGCATGGCATTGCGGCCACTGCCCGCCCGTGCGGCTTTCTGAAAGGGATGAATATGCGTATTTCCAAGGCAACCAGGACGTGGGTCGCGGCACTGGCGCTGCTGGCCAGCAGCAGCGCCTGGGCCGGTGTGCACGTCAACTTCAGCAAGCCCGACAATTATTCGGATATGCCCTTCAGTTCGCGCGACCGCGAGCAGATCCTGGCCGGCCTGGCCGAGCATTTCCAGTTGCTGGGCAAGGGCTTGCGTCCGGGCCAGGACTTGAAGATCGAGGTCACGGATGTCGACCTGGCCGGACGCGAAGACCCGATGCGCCGTGGCGCCATGGAAGTGCGCGTGATGGATGGGCGCACCGACTGGCCGCGCATGCGCCTGCGCTACCAGCTGGAACAGAACGGCAAGGTGATTGCCAGCGGCAACGCGGCCCTGTCCGACATGTCGTATCTGCAGCGCATCAATCGCTACTCGAGCAACGATGCCCTGCGCTATGAAAAAAAGATGATCGACGAGTGGTTTGAAGACACCTTCGGCATCAAGCCGCAAGGCCGCAGCAAGCCCGTGCTGACCTTGCAGCAGCCGGTGCACCGCCGCTAAGGCTGCGGAACCGGCCGGGGCCAGCCCGTCTGCTGCAGGCTCAGCGCAAATAGGTGTGTTCGATGCGCGCCAGTTCGCCGCTCTGGCGCAGAGCCAGCAAGGCGGCGTTCATCTTCTCGATGAAATCCGCCTTGTAGGCGGGCTGGCTGTGCGCGCTGTAGGCGATGTAGGTCGCTTCGGACGACAGTTCCAGCACTTCGTGCAGGCGGAAATGGTAGCGCGCCAGTTCGTCCTGCAGCAGCCTGGCCGTGTGGCGCGCGGCGGCGCGGTCGCTAGCGTAGCAATCGATGCGCCGCAGCGCCAGCTTCTTCAGATTGGCCTCGTTGCCCTTCGCCGCTTCCAGTTGCAACACGCCCTGGCGCGCCGGCGCCATCAGTTTTTCCGACAGCAGGAAGCCGGCATTGACGCCGATGCGCAAGCCGGCAAAGTCTTGCGGGAAATGTGCGCGCGGCGTACGCATCACTTCGTCATGGCAGAAAAGCACCACCGATTCGCGGTACAGCATGGCCGAATACGGCTGCACGTAGGGCCGCTCCGTCTTGCGTCCCGGCGGAAACAGGCCAAACACGCGGCCCTGCTCCAGCGCGGCGAGTCCCCGTTTCCACGGGCGTGGCTGCAGGACGAGGCGGTAGGCGGGCATCTGGCTGGCCGCCTCGCGCAGGATGTCGATATACATGCCCTTGAAGACGCCGTTTTCCACATAGCTGTAGGGCGCGTAGTCGTCGTCGCCATACAGGATCACCGTTTGCGGTGCGCCGAAGGCGGACGGCAGCACGCCCAGCAGCGCCAGGCTGAGGCACAGTCTTGCCCTTATCGGTGATCGCATGCCGCTCCAGAATCAATTATCTTCCTGGCAAGCATACAGCATGGCGGCATGCCGCTCCGCTTAATCGATCCAGTTGACTTGCGGGAATTTGCTGCCGAAATCTTCCGGCATGGGCACGACCTGGCTGCGCTTGTAGTTGAAAAACACAAAGCCGGACTTGGCCATGGCGATCAGGGTGTTGTCGCGCGGCCGCGTGATGCGGAAGGTGATGTCGCCGCC
Organism: Janthinobacterium sp. AD80; assembly: GCF_002878455.1. Lineage (GTDB taxonomy): Bacteria > Pseudomonadota > Gammaproteobacteria > Burkholderiales > Burkholderiaceae_D > Janthinobacterium. The sequence goes on along the minus strand of NZ_NRDQ01000014.1, from coordinate 24,223 downwards.
GTACTTGTTGAAATCCATGACGCCGACCTCGAACAGCAGCTGGTCGCGCGCATGGGCTTCGGCGCGGTAGGTGGTGGCCAGGTCGGTGACGATGATGCCGGTGCCGTCCGCTTCGATGTCGCGCACGCCATATTCGAACAGGAAGCGTGCGCGGGCTTCGGAAATCATGGAAATCATGGAATCGTTGCCGAGATGGTTGCCGGCATTGATGTCCGTCGTGCGTACCGTCAGTTGCGAGGAATAGCAGTACTGGTCTTCAGGAAATTCGAGTTTCAAACGGGCCATGGTGTTCTCTTGAGCTGGGGCGCAGGGCGCGGCGGAAAAAACCAATTCTAGCCGGTTCCCCGCGCCGCGTCGAAAAGCGCCGCCTCAGGCGTGCGCCGCAAGACTGCCTGCGCATCCTGATTTGCGCGCCTACTTGCGCACGATCCGGTACACCTTGCCCGTGCCGCTCAGCATGTACAGTTCGTTCTGGCTATCCTGGCCGAACGACAGGATATTGCCGACATTGCTGATATTCCAGTCCGTCACGGCCGAGGCGGCGCCATTGCTGTAGCTGAAACTCTTTAGCCAGCCGCTGCAGTAGTCGGAATACAGATAGTGGCCGGCCAGTTCCGGCAAGGCCGTGCCGCGGTACACATAGCCGCCCGTGATCGAGCAGCCGCCCGCGCTGTCGTGGCCGTACTCGACCACGGGCAGCACCAGCCCCGCCTGGCTGCAGCTGGCGCTGTTGTAGCACTGCGTGCCTTCCATGATGTTCCAGCCATAGTTGTTGCCCGCCTGGCCCACGGGGCGCACGTTGACCTCTTCCCGGTTGCCCTGGCCCACGTCGGCGAGGTACAGCAGCTGGGCCGGCACGTCGAAGGCGTAGCGCCACGGATTGCGCAAGCCATACGCCCAGATTTCACCGCGCGCGCCCGCCGTGCCGACAAATGGATTGCCGGATGGAATGACATACGGCTGGGCCACGGTGCTGGCGTTGACGTCCAGGCGCAGCAGTTTTCCCAGCAGCACGTTGGTGTTTTGCGCATTGCGGGGCGGATCGCCCGCGCTGCCGCCGTCGCCCGTGCCCGCATACAGGTAGCCGTCGGGGCCAAAGCTGAGCAGGCCGCCGTAGTGGTTGCTGAAGGTCGGGTGCGGGATCGTGATGATCGTCAATGCCGCCAGGGCATCGGCCACGTTGGCGTTGCCGGCTGACACTTGCCGCCGTTCGATGACGATATCGCCCGCCAGGTTGGTGTAATAAATGAAGAAATAGCCATTGCGCGCGTATTGCGGGTGGAAGGCCAGCGACAGCAGCCCCCGCTCGCCGCTGGTGGTGGTGAGCGTGCTGATATCGAGGAAGGGCGTGGCCAGCAAGTTGCCGTTTTGCACCACGCGGATGCGTCCTGCACGCTCGAGAATGAACAAGCGGCTGTCGCCCGCAGGCGCCGTCAGAAAAATGGGCGCATTCAGGCCCGTGGCCACTTCCTGCAGGGTCAGGGCCAGCGGCGCGCCGGCCGCATAGCTGACCATGGCGCTGGCCGTCGCGCCGGCATTGACCTGCACTTGCTGCGTCGCCGGCGTGGGCGCCAGGCTGCCCGTGCCTTGCAGCACGCTGGCGGCGCTGACGGTATAGGCGCCGGGCGCCAGGCCCGCCAGGGTGCTTGAGGCCGTCAACGCCTTGCTGTAGGAAGCCGGTCCCGTCACCGTGACGGCGGCGGCCACGCCTGCCGGCAAGCCGCCGATGGTGACAAGCAAGCTGCCGCTGGCGGGAGCGGGTACGGGATCATCGTCGCCGCCGCCGCATGCGGCCAGCAGGCCCAGGCAGCAAGCCAGCAGCAGGGCCATCCAGGTGCGGGGAAGTGGGCGAAGTAGCTTGCGCATGTCAGACTCCTGCGGGAAGGACAACGATGGCGGGGCGGGGTGCATCGATAGAACTGTCGTATGCCAAGAATGCGCGTATTGACACTGGCAAGATTGAGCTGGCGCAAGCGCACATCGCATGCCCGCCAGCATACGCCGCGTGCGCGCCGCTACCGTGCGTTGTAGCACGCAGCGGCGCCATCGGACAAATGCGCCGCGTTTTCAGACAAGCGCGCGGCCATCCGCACCGTCGCGCCCGCAGGCGCCCGATAATGGCGCATCTGAAACCGAGCAGGAAGAATACGATGAAAACCAAAGCCGCGATTGCATGGAAGGCGGGCGCCCCGCTGACGATAGAAGAAGTCGACCTGGCCGGCCCGCGCGCCGGCGAAGTGCTGGTCGAGCTGAAAGCCACGGGCATTTGCCATACCGATTACTACACCCTGTCCGGCGCCGATCCGGAAGGCATCTTCCCCGCCATCCTCGGCCATGAAGGCGCCGGCGTCGTCGTCGACGTCGGTCCGGGCGTGACGACCCTGAAAAAGGATGACCACGTCATCCCCCTGTACACGCCGGAATGCCGCCAGTGCAAATTCTGCCTGTCGCAAAAGACGAATCTGTGCCAGGCCATCCGCTCGACCCAGGGCCGCGGCCTGATGCCGGACGCGACGTCGCGCTTTTCCCTGAACGGCCAGCCGCTGTTCCACTACATGGGCACCTCGACCTTTTCCAACTACATCGTCGTGCCGGAAATTGCCCTGGCGAAGATCCGCGAAGACGCGCCATTCGATAAAGTCTGCTACATCGGCTGCGGCGTGACGACGGGCGTGGGCGCCGTGCTGTTCTCGGCCAAGGTCGAAGCGGGCGCCAACGTGGCCGTGTTCGGCCTGGGCGGCATCGGCCTGAACGTGATCCAGGCGGCGAAGATGGTGGGCGCCGATAAAATCATCGGCATCGACATCAACCCGGCGCGTCAGGCGATTGCCCGGAAGTTCGGCATGACGCACTTTATCAATCCGAACGAGGTGGAAAACGTCGTCGACGCCATCGTGCAGCTGACGGACGGCGGCGCCGACTACAGTTTCGAATGCGTCGGCAACACCACCCTGATGCGCCAGGCGCTTGAGTGCACGCACAAGGGCTGGGGGAAATCGTTCATCATCGGCGTGGCGGCGGCGGGCCAGGAAATTTCCACGCGTCCGTTCCAGCTGGTGACGGGACGCGAATGGCGCGGTTCGGCCTTCGGCGGCGCGCGCGGCCGCACGGATGTGCCGAAGATCGTCGACTGGTATATGGAAGGCAAGCTCAACATTGATGACCTGATCACGCACCGCTTGCCGCTGGAACGCATCAACGAAGGCTTCGACCTGATGAAGAGCGGCGAATCGATCCGTTCGGTCGTGCTGTATTAATCGTGCGGTATTAATCGTATTGTATTAATCGTGCTGTATTAAGCCACGCTCCTGATCTGAATACGCCGTATCCCGGCGTGCTGCGGAGGCCCTGGGCCTCCGTTTTTTTTGAATCCCGGCATTTTCCATTCATCGCGGCTATGCGCCGTTCATTCCGCCATTGAGGCGATTCGTCGCATGGCGCTGGAGCGTTGGGTGCGTCGGCGCTACAGTCAAACCTCGCCGTACCACGGCGAGTTTCACGGGGGGACTCCGCCCCCCGTTTTTTTTGCCTGCCTTTCCTGTCTTTTCCTGCGTGTCCCTCCATTTCCACTCATCGTGCCAAGCTGCCATCCAGGCGGCTTTTTTTGCAGCCTGTCGCATGGCGCTGGCTGCCCGCGCGGTGCCTGGCTAGAGTGGATGCTCCAACCATACTGATAACGAGGCCGCCATGTCCACTTCCCACCGTTTGATCCTCAGCCTGGCCGGCATGCTGGTCGGCGCCAGCGCGCTGGCCGTCCAGCCGCCGGAACCTCCCGTCGCCCCGGCGCCGCCCGCGCCGCAGAGCAAGCAGATCAATATTTCCATGGACAGCGGCGACGGCTTTGCGCTCGTCGATGGCAGCCGCGACAGCGTCACGATAAGCGGCAGCGATTTCGACGGCAAGCAGATCAAGCAATTGAAGCAGTCCATCAAAGGCCAATTTCTGTGGTTCCGCGACCAGGGCAACAGCTATGTGATGCAGGATGCGGCGCTGCTGGCCCGGGTCAACGCGGCCTGGAAGCCGGTGCGGCAGCTCGGCGAGCAGATGGGCGGCCTGGGCAAGCAGATGGGCGCGCATGGCACGGTGATGGGCGAACTGGGCAGCAAGATGGGCGCGCAGGGCCTGGCACAGGCGCAGGTCGGCACGCGTGAGGCGGGGCAATTGCAGGCGCTGGGCCGCCAGCAGCAGGAACTGGGCCGCAAGCTGGGCGAGGCGTCGCGCCGCCAGGCGCAGGCGACGACGGACACGTCGCGCCGCGCGGCCGAGCGCGAAGTGGAACGCCTGCAGCAGCAGATGGAAGATGCGCAGGACGCCATGGAAGACGTCAACGACCGCATCGCCAGCGCACAGGAACGCGAGGCGGACAAGGCCGATGCGCTGTCGCGCCAGATGGATGAGCGAAGCAAGCCCATGGATAGCCTGGGCAAGCAGATGGGCGAGCTGGGCCGCCAGCAAGAGAAAGCCTCGAAAGCGGCCGACAAGGCCACGCGCCAGGTGATCGCCCAGGCGCTCAGCGAAGGCAAGGCCAGGCTGGTACGTTAAGTTACTGCGCTCAGTTGCTACACCCAGCTCGGTGCCAGGTGGCGGCCACGGCGCGGTATTGCGCCGGCAGCTGCTGCCTGGCCTCGTCCGCGCTCGCATACACCTCGTCTTGCACGGCTTCCCACTGCGCATCGCAACTGAAGCGGTAGACGCCGGGCGCGCCCGCGTACTGGCACAGGGCCAGGCCATGGATGGCGATGGGGGCCGCGCCGGCTTCGCTGGCGACGTGGCCGAACGGCAAGTCGGACCAGGCCCAGGCCAGCAGGCGGGCGCCGTCGATGTGGCTGGGGGGTAGCATGCGGGGCAATTTTCTCAGGGTTGCGGGAACGCCGATTGTAGCGCGTGCACGGGAAAAACGTCGCGACCGCTGGACAAATGCACAGTATTTTTAGCCATGCCGGTATAATCACCGGATGCAAAATCTTCTTCACAACCTCAATCCCGAACAATACGCCGCCGTCACCCTGCCGGCCCAGCATGCGCTGATCCTGGCCGGCGCCGGCTCGGGCAAGACCCGCGTGCTGACGACCCGCATCGCGTGGCTGATCCAGACCCAGCAGGTGTCGCCGCCCGGCATCCTGGCCGTGACCTTCACGAATAAAGCCGCCAAGGAAATGCTTACGCGATTGTCGGCCATGCTGCCAATCAACACACGCGGCATGTGGATCGGCACCTTCCACGGCCTGTGCAACCGCCTGCTGCGCACGCATTACCGCGACGCGGCCTTGCCGCAGACCTTCCAGATCCTCGATTCGCAGGATCAATTGTCGGTGATCAAGCGCTTGTTGAAGGCAAACAATATTGACGATGAAAAATTCCCGCCGAAGACGGTGATGTATTTCATTAACAATGCCAAGGACCAGGGCTTGCGCGCCACGGACGTGGAAGCGTACGACGCGCACGAGCGCAAGATGGTCGAGCTGTACCAGCTGTACGACGACCAGTGCCAGCGCGAAGGCGTGGTCGATTTTGCCGAATTGCTGCTGCGTACGTACGAATTGCTGAGCCGCAACCAGCCGCTGCGCGAACATTACCAGGCGCGCTTCCGCCACATCCTGGTGGACGAGTTCCAGGATACCAATAACCTGCAATACAACTGGCTCAAATTGCTGGCCGGCCACGGCAGCCGCGATGGCGGCGCCCTGTTTGCCGTCGGCGACGATGACCAGAGCATCTATGCGTTCCGCGGCGCCAATGTGGGCAATATGAGCGCCTTCGAGCACGAATTCCAGGTCAGGAATTTGATCAAGCTGGAGCAGAATTACCGCTCGCACGGCCACATCCTCGACAGCGCCAACCTGTTGATCGCCAACAACAGCAAGCGCCTTGGCAAGAATCTGCGCACGGACGCGGGCCATGGCGAACAGGTGCGCGTGTATGAAGCCAGTTCCGACCTGCAGGAAGCGCAGTGGATCATCGAGGAAGCGAAAAGCCTGATCGCCGAGGGTGCCTCGCGCAGCGAAATCGCGATTTTGTACCGCTCGAATGCGCAGTCGCGCGTGATCGAGCACGCGCTGTTCTCGGCCGCCATTCCATATCACGTGTACGGCGGCCAACGCTACTTCCAGCGCGCCGAGGTCAAGCACGCGATTGCCTATTTGCAGCTGATGGACAACCCGCACAATGATTCGGCCTTCTTGCGCGTGGTGAACTTCCCTACGCGCGGCATCGGCATGCGCTCGATCGAGCAATTGCAGGCGGCGTCGGAACAGTACGGCATTTCGCTGTATGCGTCCGTGCCCTACGTGGCGGGCAAGGCGGGCAGCGTGCTGGCCGGCTTCGTCAAGCTGATCGAGGGCGTGCGCTTTGAAACCCAGCAATTGTCCTTGCCGGAAATGGTCAGAGTGGTGCTGGAAGCGAGTACCTTGCTGCAGCATTACCAGAATGAAAAAGAAGGCGCCGACCGCATCGAGAATCTGGAACAGATGGTCAGCGCGGCCAGCCAGTTCATTTCCGAGGAAGGTTTTGGCCAGGGCGCACCGGCCCATCTGGGGCCTGCCGCCCAGGCGCAGTCGGGCGCGCCCGTCGTCAACCAGGATGGCATCGAAATCCTCGATGCCGACGCGCCGTTGCCGGCCGTGATGTCGCCGCTCTCCGCCTTCCTCTCGCACGCGTCGCTGGAAGCGGGCGACAACCAGGCGCAGGCGGGCCAGGATGCGCTGCAGATGATGACGGTGCACTCGGCCAAGGGCCTGGAATTCGACAACGTGTTTATCACTGGCCTGGAAGAAGGCCTGTTCCCGCACGAAAGCAGCTCGAAGGAAGACAATGGCGTGGAAGAAGAACGCCGTTTGATGTACGTGGCCATCACGCGCGCGCGCAAGCGGCTGTACATGAGCTTTTCGCAGACGCGTATGCTGCACGGCCAGACGCGCTACAACATGAAGTCGCGCTTCTTCGACGAATTGCCGGAAGAATCGTTGAAATGGCTGTCGCCGAAGGTGCAGGCGAACTGGTTCGGCAACCGCAAGTCGGCGTGGGACGAGGCGCCGCGCGTGGCCAGCCTCGGTTCGGACAATGCGATTGCACAAAAGATCGCGCAAAAAGCCACGGGCGGCGGCTGGCGCATCGGCGAATCGGTGGCGCACGCCAAGTTCGGCGAAGGCGTAATCGTCAACATCGAAGGCGGCGGCGGCAATGCGCGCGCGCAGATCAACTTCGGCCAGCACGGCATGAAGGTGCTGGACCTGGGGATCGCCAAGCTGGAACGATTGGGACGGTGATCCCGCGCTGGCGCTGACAATGTTGTCGGATTACGCGCTTGCGCGCTAATCCGACCTACCGGCCGGTCGCGTAGGTCGGATTAGCGCAGCGTAATCCGACACCATTGTTGGCCTCGCAGCGTCGGCTTACGCGGCCTGCCGCCGCTAATCCAAGCTACGCTGTGGCATTGCATGGCATTCGACAAATAAAAAGGGCAGCCTGTGCAGGCTGCCTTTTTTGTGCAAAGCCGAAATCAGTCGTTCGGCTTGTCCAGCAACACGCTCTTGCCCTCATCCACCGGCACGCCGAAGATCTGGCGGTAGGCGGCGTAGAACGAGCAGTGCATGATGATGGTGAGTATCATGGACAGCGGCATCATCAGTTGCATCATCAGCGGGCTGCGGCCAAAGATGATAGCCAGCAGCTGGCTGGTGACGACGCTGATGGCGAACCAGGTGGCTGCGAAGACGATGAAGGCCGACAACGAGCGCCAGACGGCGAAAAAGCTGAAGAATAGCGACTTGCCCAGGCTCACTTTTTGCCAGTAGATCAGCGGCGCGGCAAAGCAGAAGGCCATGGCGGCCGGCACGTACAGGGCGATGGCTGTCAGGATGGCCATGCCGATGTTGGAATTGAGGATGGCTTCCTTGGCCGCTTCCTGGTCCAGCTGGCCCGTGACCATTTGCCACAGCACGCCGCCGTCGACCAGGGTCGAGGCGCCGATGGCCAAAATGGCCATGATGATGTACAGCACGCCCAAGCCGAACAGCACGGGGAAGGCAGGCTTGCGGAAGCCTGAAATCAACAGGCTGGGCAGGACGCGCTTGCCCTGGTCGATGTTCAAACAGCCTTGCACGAAGGCGACGGAAAACACGGGGACCAGGATGACTGGCAGCAACTGGCCCAGCACGGGGACGATGCTGACGGCCAGCATGCAGAACATATAGCCGAGAAACAGCATCGACATGCCGCCAGGCTGCTTGCGAAACAGGCCAAAGCCTTGTTTCACCCAGAGCCAGCCTGTACTTGCAGGTAATTTTTCCATTTTTTAAAACAGTTCCGGAGCAGGTGTGGCAATCCGTTCGCGCAATATGCGTTCGAAATGCGTGGGATCGTGCGGCGTCAGCATTTCGGCTGCGCGCGGCTGATAGTAATCGTACAGGCGCGACAGCCAGAAACGCAGGGCGGCGGCGCGCAGCATCGGTTGCCATGCCGTCTGTTCTTCCTGCGTGAACGGACGCACGGCGTGGTAGGCGTCGAGCAGGGCGCGCACGCGCGCCGTGTCGAGTACGCCCGTGTCCAGGTCCACGCACCAGTCGTTGACAGTGACGGCCACGTCGAACAGCCAGGTGTCGCAGCCGGCAAAGTAAAAGTCGAAAAAGCCCGTCAGTTGTTCGCCGTCAAACATGACGTTGTTGCGGAACAAGTCGGCATGCACGGGACCACGCGGCAGGGCCTTGTAGGTGGCGCAAGCGGCAAAGGCGTCCTGGAAATGGATTTCTGCGCGCAGCAGATGCGCACGGGCATCATCGAGGTGCGGCAAGACCAGTGGCGTGGTGGTGTTCCACCAGTCCAGGCCCCGCAAATTCGGCTGTTGCAGGGGGAAGTCCTGCGCCGCCAGGTGCATTTTCGCCAGCATGGCGCCAACGGCCGCGCAATGCACGGCTTGCGGCGCCATCTGTGAGCTGCCGTCGAGTTTGCTGACGATGGCGGCCGGCTTGCCTTGCAGGGCTGTCACCAGTTCGCCTTCCGCATTGGGAATCGGTGCGGGCACCAGCACGCCACGGTCCGCCAGGTGGCGCATCAGCTGCAAGTAGAACGGCAATTGCTCGAAACTCAGGTTTTCAAAGATCGTGAGCACATACTCGCCGCGCTCCGTGTTAAGGAAGAAATTGCTGTTTTCGATGCCGGAAGCGATCCCTTTGAGCGCCAGAGGCTTGCCGAGTGGAAATTGCGTGATCCACTGGCCGATATCGTCCAGTTGTAGCGCGGTAAAAACTGCCATGGGAAAAAAAAGAGGTCTAGAGAGTAAAAAAGCCGGCTGCCCCGCGTGTGGCCGGGGCAGGGCGTCAGGGCGCGGCGGCTTGCCGTGCCGCTTATTTCGTGGCTTCTGGCGGCACAGGCGCGTCAGCCGCTTCGTCGTCGCGCTGTTTCTGTTTCTTCTTGCCCAGGTCAAATTCCAGCACTTTCCATTGCGGGCCGCGCAAGGCGCCGCCATTGGCCTGGTCGGCGCCGGCGGCCGGTTTCATGTAATACGTGCTGCCGCCGCTGGTGACCTTGACTTCGGACGTCACGCCCGCTTCGCGTTTTTCCGTAATCTGCTGTTTGGCTGCCGCTGGCGCCACGGTGATGGGAGCTTCGCCCATTTCCTCGATGCGTTCCAGCTGCGGTGGCGCTTCGCTGGGCTTGGCAGGCGTCTGGGCGCTGACAATGGCTGAGCATGCCAACAGTGGCAGGGCGAGGAATTTCCAGAGTGTCGATGTACGCATCATGATGGGGTTCGCTTCCATGTGTGGACTGCAGCGCGTGCAGTGGGGTCATGCCGTCAATTTATCTATAGGGCATTGTAACAAACTGGTAAGCAATGCTGTTTAATACGCTCGATTAAACGCGCACAAATGCGGCGTGGGCGTCGCCCGGGCGCCCGGACGGTGCGGCTGGCCCGGCTGGAAGCGTGAAAAACCCGTGCGGCGCACCCGGTGGCGCAGCCCCAAACTCTGCGATAATTGTGCGATATTCCACCCGCCCGCCACTGTTTCTCCCAGGCAGGCGCGGCTCACCTTATTTTATTGGCATTATGCAAAACACCCTGCTGTTAGTCGATGGTTCCAGTTACCTTTATCGCGCCTTCCATGCGCTGCCAGACTTGCGCAGCCCGGACGGCTATCCCACGGGCGCCATGCACGGCATGGTCAACATGCTGCGCCGCCTGCGCGCCGACTACCCGGCCGCCTATATCGCCTGCGTCTTTGATGCCAAAGGGAAAACTTTCCGCGATGACATGTATCCGGAATACAAGGCCACGCGCGCCTCGATGCCGGACGACCTGCGCCTGCAGATCGAGCCCATCCACGAAGCCGTGCGCGCCATGGGCTGGCCGATCCTGATGGTCGACGGCGTGGAAGCGGACGACGTGATCGGCACCTTGGCCGTGCAGGCGGCCGCCGCCGGCATGAATGTGGTGGTGTCGACGGGCGACAAGGATCTGGCGCAGCTGGTCAACAGCCAGGTGACCCTGATCAATACCATGAGCAATGAAAAGCTCGACGAAGCGGCCGTGCTGGCCAAGTTCGGCGTGCCGCCGAACCGCATCATCGATTATCTGTCGCTGATCGGCGATACGGTCGACAACGTGCCGGGCGTGTCGAAATGCGGCCCGAAGACGGCCGTCAAATGGCTGACGCAATACGACAGCCTCGAAGGCATCATGGAAAATGCGGCCAGCGTGGGCGGCGCCGTGGGCGAAAACCTGCGCACGGCCCTGCCATGGCTGCCGCAGGCGCGCGCCCTGATCACCGTCAAGACGGACTGCGACCTGTCGGAACACATGGGCAGCATCGCCGACTCGCTGGCGGCGAAACAGGAAGACAAGGAAGCGCTGCTGGCCTTCTTCAACCGCTACGGCTTCAAGGCGCTGCTGCGCGAACTGGGCGCTGCGCCGCCGCCGATGTCGCCCGTCGGTGCGCCGCTTGCCGGTGGCACTGCTGCCAACACGACAGGCGACATGTTCGCCGATGCCGCTCCGGCCCCGGAAGCCGAATATGAAACCGTGCTGACGGACGCCCAGCTGGATAAATGGATCGCCCTGATCGACGCGGCGCCCTTGACGGCTGTCGACACGGAAACCACCTCGCTGGAACCGATGACGGCGCAAATGGTCGGCATTTCCCTGTCGGTGGCCGAACATGCCGCCTGCTACATTCCGCTGGCCCACGATTACGCGGGCGCACCGGAACAGTTGTCGCGCGAACACGTGCTGGCGAAACTGCGCCCATGGCTGGAAGATGCCAATAAACCCAAGCTGGGCCAGAACCTGAAGTACGACAGCCATATCTTCGCCAACCATGGCGTGACCCTGCGCGGCATCGCCCACGATACCCTGCTCGAATCGTATGTGTTCGAGTCCCACAAGAAACACGACATGGACAGCCTGGCCCTGCGCCACCTGAACTACACGACGATTCCGTTCGAGGACGTATGCGGCAAGGGCGCCAAGCAGATAACCTTCAACCAGGTGGAAGTGCAGCAGGCGGCCAGATATGCGGCCGAGGATGCCGACATTACCTTGCGCCTGCACAATGCCATGTGGGGCAATGTGGCCAACGATGAAAAGCTCACTTTCATCTATGAAAAGATCGAGCTGCCGACGGCCGTGGTCTTGCAAAAGATCGAGCGCAACGGCGTGCTCATCGACGATGCCTTGCTCAACATCCAGTCGGCCGAGCTGGCCGTGAAGATTTTGGAACTGGAAACGAAAGCCTACGAACTGGCCGAGCAGCCATTCAACCTCGGTTCGCCCAAGCAGATCGGCGAGATCTTCTTTGAAAAACTGAAGTTGCCGGTAGTTAAGAAAACCCCGACGGGCGCGCCATCGACGGATGAAGAGGTGCTGCAAAAGCTGGCCGAGGATTATCCGCTGCCCAAAGTGCTGCTGGAATACCGCGGCATGGCCAAGCTGAAGTCGACGTACACGGACAAATTGCCGAAGATGATCAACGTCACGACGGGCCGCGTGCATACCAACTATGCGCAAGCCGTGGCCGTAACGGGACGACTGGCATCGAACGACCCGAACTTGCAGAATATTCCCATCCGCAGCGCGGAAGGCCGCCGCATCCGCGAAGCTTTTATTGCGCCACCGGGCAGCCACATCGTGTCGGCCGACTATTCGCAGATCGAATTGCGCATCATGGCGCATATCTCGGGCGACGAAGCCATGCTGCGCGCATTTGCCGACGGCATCGACATTCACCGCGCCACGGCCGCCGAGATCTTTGGCGTGCCGGCCGCGGAAGTGCAGAGCGAACAGCGCCGCTACGCCAAGGTCATCAACTTCGGCCTGATCTACGGCATGAGCGCGTTTGGCCTGGCCGGCAACCTGGGCGTGGACCGCACGGCCGCGCAAAGCTATATCGACCGTTACTTTGCCCGTTTCTCCGGCGTGAAACAGTATATGGAAGACACGCGCCAGCAAGCGAAGGCGCGTGGCTATGTGGAAACCGTGTTTGGCCGCCGTTTGTGGCTGCCGGAAATCAATTCGCCCAACGGCCCGCGCCGCCAGGGTGCGGAACGGGCGGCCATCAATGCGCCGATGCAGGGCACGGCCGCCGACCTGATCAAGCTGGCCATGATTGCCGTGCAGGGCTGGCTGGAAACGGACAACTTGCAAACAAAAATGATCATGCAGGTGCACGATGAACTGGTGCTGGAAGTGCCGGATGTCGAGTTGGAGCTGGTCAAGCGCAAGCTGCCGGAACTGATGGCCGGCGTGGCCGCGCTGAAAGTGCCGCTGACTGCCGAGGTAGGTGTGGGCAGGAATTGGGACGAAGCGCACTGATGCGATGTCGGCTTATGCGGGGCATGCTCCCGCTAAGCCGACTTCCATGTTTAACATTAGCAATGTCCGTAGGTCGGCTTGGCGCGCAGCGCGTAAGCCGACATTTCCAATGTAATACCTTCAGGAGAAACGCATGAGCGACATGATCACCGATTGTGAAAGTTTGCTGGGCCAGAGCAGCGTGTCCGGGCCCGACGGCCGGCGTGGTTTCCTGAAAGTGGCGCTGGGCGCGGGCTTTGCCGTGGCCGTGTTGCCGGTGGCGGCGCAAAATGTCATCAAGACGGATTCCGCCGGCCTGGTGACGGGCACAATGTCGGTGATGGTCGATGGCCAGGCCGTGCCCGTGTATGCGGCGCAGCCGGAAGGCAAGACGGGCTTGCCCGTGGTGCTGGTCATTTCCGAGATCTTTGGCGTGCACGAACACATTGCCGACGTGGCGCGCCGTTTCGCCAAGCAGGGTTATCTGGCGCTGGCGCCCGACCTGTTCGTGCGCCAGGGCGATCCGACCAAAGTCAGCAGCATCCCGGAGCTGATGAAAGGCATCATCGCCAAGACGCCGGATGCGCAGGTGATGGCGGACCTCGACGCCGTCGTGGCGTGGGCGAAACAGAATGGCGGCGACACGAGCCGCCTGGGCATCACGGGCTTTTGCTGGGGCGGGCGCATCACCTGGCTGTACGCGGCGCACAATCCGGCCGTCAAGGCGGGCGTGGCCTGGTATGGCCGCCTGGTGGGCGAGCCCAATGCCTTGCAGCCGAAGAACCCTGTCGATATCGCCCCGGCCCTGACGGTACCCGTGCTGGGCTTGTACGGCGGCAAGGATACGGGCATCAGCCAGGAATCGATCGCCAAGATGAAGGAAGCGCTGGCCAAGGGCGCCAGCAAGTCCGAGTTTGTCGTCTACGCCGATGCGGGCCACGCCTTCAATGCCGATTACCGCCCTAGCTATGTGGCAGCCGATGCGAAGGACGGCTATGCGCGCTGCCTGGCGTGGTTCAAGGCACACGGCGTGGCGTGACGCCGCAACAGCAAAATAGTTAAATTTTCCGGAAATTGCCGCGAAAGGCGCACCGGGCTGTAAAATGCCCGGTTCGCGCCAATGCAGTACAATTGCATCTTCGCTGCGCCACGCCGCCGCCAGGTGCGCACAAGATTAAAAAATAAGCAATACCATACAGATCAAGCCAGACGCCAGCATAGCGGGCGCCCGTAGGCCGGCGCCATTTTGAGGTAAGAAAATCATCGATCCCGTCCTTATATCCATTTTGCTCGCGACCACGATCGCGGGTGTGTTGAGCATTACCGCGGCGGCGATCTTTTCGTTTGCATTCCTGTCCAAGGTGGTCGAGCGCATGGTCAGCTTGTCTGTCGGCATCATGTTGTCGACGTCCTTGTTGCACGCCTTGCCCGAAGCGTTCGAATCGCAAGCCGACCCGCGCAGCCTGTTCGCTACCCTGCTGGCGGGCTTGCTGGCCTTTTTCATGCTGGAAAAATTTGCCATCCTGCGCCATTCGCACCACCACGAAGGCGACGGCCACTACCATGCGCACGGCCACGACAAGCACGAGGCGGGCAAGGCCGGCTGGATGATCCTGGTCGGCGACGGCATGCACAATTTCACGGACGGCATCCTGATCGCCGCCGCCTTCCTGGCCGACCCGAAACTGGGCCTGGTCACGGGCCTGGCCATCATCGCGCATGAAATCCCGCAGGAAATCGGCGACTTCATCGTGCTGCTCAATGCCGGCTTCTCGCGCTTGCGCGCCTATATCTTCAATCTGCTGTGCAGCCTGATGGCGGTGGCGGGCGGCTTGCTCGGCTATTTCACCCTGGACCGCGCCAGCAACCTGATCCCTTATGTGCTGGTGTTTGCCTCGTCCGGCTTCATCTATATTGCCCTGTCCGACCTGATGCCGCAGATGCAGCGCCGCTCCACCTTGCGCGAAACCATCCCGCAAGTGCTGCTGATCGCGCTGGGCGTGTGCATCGTGCTGTTCCTGACGCACAAGCGCCACGGCGGTTGATGTACTGACTGTGCGGGTGTAGTATTGCCTTTCTGACCAACTTGAACAGAAAGGAGGAAAATATGGAAATTTTTATGCTCGCCCTATGGGATGCGCGTTCTTTAAGCGCATTTGCCAGCTCTTGCCCACGTTCTATCGCGCTGCGATAACCGGGTCAGAGCAAAGTCACCCCTCTCTATAGAGTCTTTCTCGGCTCATGGTTGTCGTTAGCGCTCCTGTTAACGCGGATGCTTGCATCCCGAACAAAGACAAGAGCCATGACTACCCTTATCTCTGCACAAGCTTTACAGTTGGATACCCACGACGGTTTCCTGTTCAATGAACTCGCCTTTACCTTGCGCCAGGGCGACCGCATCGGCCTGATCGGCCACAATGGCTGCGGCAAATCCACCTTGCTGGGCCTGCTCGGCGGCACGCGTGTAGCCACCGCCGGCACTATTCACTACGCCCGCGCCTGCCGTTTGCAGCACGTGGAACAGCACTTGCCGGCGGCGCTGGCCAGCCTGAGCCTGTACGACGCCTTGCTGGCGCCCGTGCTGGAGCAGCCGGAACTGCATTGGCGCGTCGATAGCCTGCTGGCTGAGCTGGGTTTCGACCAAGAAACCGCGCAAGTGCCCGTGCACTCGCTGTCCGGCGGCCAGCACACGCGCCTGCTGCTGGGGCGCGCCCTGCTGCAGGAACCGAACGTGCTGCTGCTCGATGAACCAAGCAACCACCTGGACTTGCCGTCGCTGCTGTGGCTGGAGCAATTCCTGCTGGCCTGGCGCGGAGCCTTCATCCTCGTTTCGCACGATCAGCGCCTGCTCGACAACGTGGCCACGCGCAGCTGGATCTTGCGTGATAGCCGCCTCTACGATTTCGAGCTGCCGTGCGGCCCCGCGCTGGCGGCGCTGGCCGAGATGGACGTGGCCGCCGCCGCGCGCCATGCGGCCGAGCAAAAGGAAATCGACCGCCTGGCCGCCAGCAGCGCGCGCCTGGCCCTGTGGGGGCGCACCTATGACAACGAAGACCTGGCGCGCAAGGCCAAGACCATGCAGCGGCGCATCGATAAATTGAAGGATGCGCAAGCGTTTGTCAGTGATGGCGCGCCGTGGTGTTTGCGCCTGCGCGGCAAGGCGCTGGCGGCCGACCAGCTGCTGGCCTTCGACGGGCTCGATGTGCGCGCCGTGCCCACGTCTGCCGTACTGTTCCGGGTGGACCAGCTGTGGCTGAAACCGGGGGACAGGGTTGCCTTGCTGGGCGCCAACGGCAGCGGCAAGTCCTCGCTGCTGCGCCTGTGCTGGCAAGCCATCCAGGCGCAGGAGGAACGCAGCGACCTGCGCTACCACCACGCCGCCAACATCGGTTACTACGACCAGTCGCTCAGGCAGCTGTCCGATGACGCCGACCTGTCCGACGCCCTGTACCCGTTTGCCGTGCAGAACGAGGCCGCGCGCAGCCAGGTGGCGCGCAGGCAGGCCTTGATCTCGGCCGGCTTTCCGTATGCGCGCCACGGCCAGACGGTGGCGACCCTGAGCGGCGGCGAACGGGCGCGGCTGCTGTTCCTGGGACTGTCCTTGGCCAGCTATCACCTGCTGCTGCTGGACGAGCCAAGCAACCACCTGGACATGCAGGGCAAGGCGGAGCTGGGCCTGGCCCTGCAGGGTTTTGAGGGTGGCTGTCTGCTGGTGTCGCACGACCGCGACCTGATCGAGACGGCATGCAACCGCTATTGGGTGGTGGCCGATGGGAAACTGGAGGAGTGGCCTGACGCCGCCAGCGCGTATGCGCGGCTGAGTACGGAAGATGGCCAGGGGCCGCTGTCCGCGCCGCGCGTGGACGCGGCTGCGCATGCGCCAGCGCCTGGCGATGTCGACATGCAGCTGGAACGCTTGTGCGAACTGGAGCAATTGCTGGCGCAAGACCTGGCCCGCAAGCCGCGGCATCAGAAGCCGGCCAGCCAGCAGGCGTGGCTGGCGGAGCTGGAGTGCCTGAATCAGGTGCTGGGGATAAGTTGATAGCTACCCACAGGTAGAAAAATGGCGGACCCTCTGCTCCGCCATTTTTTAATTTCCCGTTGCTACCGGCCGCGCCGGATCGGCGCACCACTCGCTCCACGAGCCCGGATACAGGGCGGCGCCAGACAATCCGGCCACTTCCATGGCCAGCAAGTTATGGCAAGCCGTCACGCCGGAACCGCACTGCATGATGGCCGCTTGCGGCGTAGCGATCAGCGCGCTGAAGTCCTTTTTCAATGCCTCGGCCGGCTTGAAGCGGCCGTCCGCCTGCAGGTTATCCTTGAAGAAACGGTTTTTCGCGCCGGGGATATGGCCGCCCACAGGATCGATGGTTTCGTTTTCACCGCGATAACGGTCGGGTGCGCGCGCGTCGATGATCGTCAGGGCCTGGGTTTCCAGGTTGGCGACGATCTCCTGTGCGCTGGCCGTGCGCGTCAGGCTGGCTTTTTCCGTGATGCTGCCGACAGCACGCGGTGCCACGGGCGTCACCACCGGCAAGCCCTGCGTCTGCCAGGCGGCCAGGCCGCCGTCCAGTACGGCCACATTCGCGTGGCCGACCCAGCGCAGCAGCCACCACAGGCGCGCGGCGAACATGCCGCCCTGGCCGTCGTAGGCGACTACTTGCGTGTCGTCGTCGATGCCCCAGCCGCGCAGGGTGGCCAGCAGGGCGTTGCGGTCCGGCAAAGGATGCCGTCCGGTAAACTCCGCGCCGCGCGCCGTCTTGGGGCCGGACAGGGCCGTGTCGATATCGGCAAACTGCGCGTTCTGGATGTGCCCGGCGGCAAACGCATCGCTGCCTGCATTGGGGTTGAGCAAGTCGTGGCGGCAATCGAGGATCACCCAGTTGCTGTCATTCACATGGCTGGCCAGGTCGCTGGCCTGGATCAAGGTGGTGTACATCAGGAACGCTCCTTTACACTTCGCTGGCAATCGGATCCGTGCGCGCGATGGCGGCGCCACGGGCCGTGTTGCGGGTATTGTAATAGGTTGCCGCGATACCCGAGGCCAGGATGATGCCGATGCCGGCCCAGCCATGCCAGTCGAATAGGTCGCCGAAGATCACCACGCCCCAGAAGCTGGAAAAGACGATGCCTGTGTATTGCAGATTCGCCACGACGAGGGTCTTGCCCAGGCGGTAGGCGCGCGTCATGGCCATCTGCGCCATGGTGGCGCACAGGCCGATGGCGGCCAGCAAGCCGATGCCATAGCCGCTCGTGTGTGCATGCCAGACGACGGGGCCGCCGCCGGCGCTGGCCACGTGGCCGATCACGCCGGCCAGGAAGTTGACGATGGAGAAATAGAAGACGACCCGGTATTCGGGTTCGCCCAGCAAGCCCAGCTTGCGCACCTGCAAGTAGGCGAGGGCCGACAGCATGCCGGAAATCAAGGCCGTGATGGCGCCGCCCACCTGGTCCGTCTCGAACACGGGCTGCAGCAGCAGCGTCACGCCGACAAAGCTCATGGCGATGGCCGCCACCAGCGGCCACTCGACCTGTTTCATGCCTTTCCACCAGCCGCCGGCCAGCAGGATCACGGCGATCCAGATGGGCGCCATGTAATTCAAGGTCATGGCGGTGGCCAGCGGCAGGATGGCGATGGCGTAAAACCACAGCCACAGGGCGATCACGCCCACGACGCCGCGCCACAGATGCTGGCCCGGCATCGTGGTTTTAAAGCTGCCGCCCTGGTACAGGATGGTGCAGGTCATGACGGTCATGCCGATGATGCCGCGGTACATGACGATTTCGGAAGTCGAATACATCTCCGACGCCAGCTTGACGCACACGCCCATGATGGCGAACATGAAACTGGCAAATAACATCCACAAAGACTGCATTTTGGCCTTTCACCTGACCAAACCTACTGCGCGTCGCGGGGCGCGGCCTGCGATGCTCGCTGTACTAAAGTACAGCTGCGCTTCTTAGCCACGCCGCGCTGCCGCTCGCTACGGTTTTGTCAGGTGTTGTAAGTGTAGAACTAAACGAAAGAGGGCCGCGTCATGCGGCCCCTCTACTGATATTACAGTTCGATATTGTTGCGGTACCACTCGTGGAAATGCTGCATGCCGTCTTCCATGGGCGACTGGTAAGGACCCACTTCGTTGACGCCGCGCGCCATCAGGACCTTGCGGCCCGCATCCATGCGCTGGGCGATTTCATCGTCCTCGACGCAGGTTTCCATGTAGGCGGCCCGTTCCGCTTCGACGAAGTCGCGCTCGAACAGCACGATTTCTTCTGGGTAATAGAACTCCACCACATTGCGCGTCTTTTGCGGACCATCGGGCCACAGGGTCGAGACGACCAGCACGTGCGGATACCATTCCACCATGATGTTCGGATACAGGGTCAGCCAGATGGCGCCGTACGGCGGCGGTTCGCCGCCACGGAATTGCAGCACCTGTTCCTGCCATTTCTTGTAGGCGGCGGAACCGGCCTGCTGCAGGCCGCGGTGCACGCCCACCGTCTGCACGCTGTAATCCTTGCCGAACTCCCAGCGCAGGTCGTCGCAGCTGACGAAGCTGCCCAGGCCCGGGTGAAACGGCTCGACGTGGTAATCCTCGAGGTAGACTTCGATGAAGGTCTTCCAGTTATAGTCGCACTCGTGGATTTCCACGTGGTCGAACATATAGCCGGAAAAATCGAGGTCTTTCGAGACGGATAAACTTTTCAGTTTTTCCATCACGTTGTAGCCATTTTGCTCGAACAGCAAGCCATTCCAGCTTTGCAGCGGGGTTTTCGACAGGTTCAGGCACGGTGTCTCTGGGAAATGCGGCGCGCCGATCAATTCACCCTTGAGGTCGTAGGTCCAGCGGTGCAGCGGGCAGACGATGTTATTCGCATTGCCGCGGCCATTGAACATCAGCGCCTGCCGGTGGCGGCACACGTTGGACAGCACCTCGATGCCATTGGCGTTGCGCACGAGCATGCGCCCTTCGTTCTCAGACGCCAGGGTCGCAAAATCGCCGGTTTCCGGCACCATCAGCTCATGCCCGACATAGCGCGGACCGGCCTGGAACAATTGCTGCATTTCACGCTGCAGTAGCGTTTCGTCAAAATAGACGTGGACCGGAAGTTGCGCGTTTGAGCGCGCCAGCTTGGCGTGAGTAGCCAGATCGGACATCCCAACCCCCCATAAATGTACAACGGTCAGCAGTGCCCCAGGCCATTCCCTGGGCAGCCGCTACAGAGAGAAAGAATCCGCAAAGACCTGAATTCAAATTTGTTGAAACGGTATTTCGGACAGAACCGGAGATTATAGCGCGTATCGGCCTCGGCATTGCCAAAACCCCTGGCAAGCGGCGCACTTTAATGAGAAACGTTGTCATTTACCGTGCAATTTCAGGAAGGTGAGGGCGATTGCGCTAAAATCCACTGACAAGCTGGCAACGCTATCTCCTTTGAGCACGTGCAATGCGCTTTAGTTTTCACTTAATAGTGTGGTTTGTTCTAAAATAACGCTTCTATGCTGGCCGGGAGTCCCCGGCGTCTCCCTACAAGCCCCTCGTGCCACGAAGAGATCTGAGTCTATGTCGAAGAAATTAACTGCCGCTGCCGCAGCGCCGGCCTCGTTTGAAGAGGCAATGGCGGAACTGGCGCAGCTGGTAACGCAAATGGAAGCGGGCCAGTTGCCGCTGGAAGCATCGGTCGCGGCCTACCAGCGCGGCTCGGAACTGGTCAAGTATTGCGCCACCCAGCTCGATAGCGTGGAAGCGCAGGTCAAAGTGCTCGAAGGCGATATGTTGAAACCGTTTACGGATGCCGGCGAGGCCGCCCAATGACGGCCAGCATGCAACAAGACAGCGTGACCTTCGGCGACTGGATGCAAGCGACCCAGTCCGGCGTGGAACGCCGGCTCGACGGCTTCCTGCCTGGGGCGGACGTGGTGCCGCACAAGCTGCACGCTGCCATGCGCTATGCGCTGCTGGGCGGCGGCAAGCGCGTGCGCCCGCTGCTGGTGATGGCGGCCGGCGAACTGTTTGATGCCGATCAAGATACCCTGGCACGCGCCGCTTGCGCGCTGGAAATGATTCACGTGTACTCGCTCGTGCATGACGACATGCCGTGCATGGATGATGATGCCTTGCGTCGTGGCAAACCCACCGTGCATATCGCCTATGATGAAGCGACGGCCCTGCTGGTGGGCGACGCGCTGCAATCGCAGGCCTTCATGCTGCTGGCCGACGGCGCAGCCATTCCGCCGGCGCGGCAAATGGCCATGATCAAGCTGCTGGCGCAGGCCTCCGGTTCAGCCGGCATGTGCGGCGGCCAGGCGATCGACCTCGACAGTGTCGGCCTGGCCTTGACCTTGCCGCAGCTGGAACAGATGCATCAGCTGAAGACGGGCGCCTTGCTGCGCGCGGCCGTGATCCTGGGCGCGCTGGCGGGCAAGGACTTGGCGGCGGACGAGATGACGGCGCTGAACGCGTATGCGCGCGCCGTCGGGCTGGCGTTCCAGGTGGTTGACGACGTGCTCGACGCGACGGCAGACTCGGCCACCCTGGGCAAGACGGCCGGCAAGGATGCGGCCGCCAACAAGCCCACCTATGTATCGATACTGGGGCTGGAACCATCGAGAGCCCTGGCAGAACAATTGCGGTGCGACGCCCATGCGGCGCTGGCGCCATTCGGGGACAAGGCACGCCGTCTGCGCGAGCTGGCGGACCTGGTCGTGCAGCGGAAGGCATAAATGAAACTGTTAGAAACCATCAATGAACCAGCGCAAGTGCGCAAGCTGGCCCGCTCGCAGCTGGTGCCGCTGGCGCAGGAATTGCGCAGCTTCCTGCTCGACTCCGTCTCCAAGACGGGCGGCCACTTGTCGTCCAACCTGGGCACGGTCGAGCTGACCGTCGCGCTGCATTACGTGTTCAACACGCCGCACGACCGTATCGTCTGGGACGTGGGCCACCAGACCTATTCGCAC
Organism: Janthinobacterium sp. AD80; assembly: GCF_002878455.1. Taxonomy (GTDB): domain Bacteria; phylum Pseudomonadota; class Gammaproteobacteria; order Burkholderiales; family Burkholderiaceae_D; genus Janthinobacterium. The sequence goes on along the minus strand of NZ_NRDQ01000014.1, from coordinate 2,480 downwards.
AAGATCCTCACGGGCCGCCGCGAGCGCATGCACACCTTGCGCCAGAAGGATGGCATTTCCGGCTTCCCGAAACGCGACGAGAGCGAGTACGACACCTTCGGCACGGCGCACTCGTCGACATCGATCTCGGCCGCGCTGGGCATGGCGCAGGCCGCCAAGATCAAGGGCGACCCGCTGCACGCGATCGCCGTGATCGGCGACGGCTCGATGACGGCCGGCATGGCCTTCGAGGCCATGAACAATGCGGGCGTGCAGGAAGACGTCAACCTGCTGGTGATCCTGAACGACAACGACATGTCGATTTCGCCGCCCGTTGGCGCGCTGAACCGCCACCTGGCGCGCCTGATGTCGGGCCAGTTCTATGCGGCGGCGAAAAATGTCGGCAAGTCCGTCCTGCCCGGCCCCGTGCTGGAACTGGCGAAGCGCTTTGAAGAGCATGCCAAAGGCATGGTCGTGCCCGCCACCATGTTCGAAGAATTCGGTTTCAACTACATCGGCCCCATCGACGGCCACGACCTCGATTCGCTGATCCCGACCCTGCAAAACATCAAGCAGTTGAAGGGTCCGCAATTCCTGCACGTGGTGACCAAGAAGGGGCAAGGCTACAAGCTGGCCGAGGCGGAACCGATCCTGTACCACGGCACGCCGAAATTCAATCCGCTTGAAGGCATCAAGCCGGCCACGGCGCCGGGCAAGATGACGTACACGGAAGTGTTCGGCAACTGGCTGTGCGACATGGCGGCGCACGACAAGCGTCTGGTGGGCATCACGCCGGCCATGCGCGAAGGCTCGGGCATGGTCAAGTTCGAGCAGCAATATCCGAACCGCTATTTTGACGTCGGCATCGCCGAGCAGCATTCCGTAACCTTTGGCGCCGGCCTGGCCTGCGAAGGCCTGAAACCCGTCGTGGCCATCTATTCGACCTTCCTGCAGCGCGCCTACGACCAGCTGATCCACGATGTGGCGCTGCAAAACCTGGACGTGACGTTCGCCCTGGATCGCGCCGGCCTGGTGGGCGCCGATGGCGCCACGCACGCGGGCAACTACGACATGGCATTTTTGCGCTGCATCCCGAACATGGTCATCATGGCCGCGTCGGACGAAAACGAATGCCGGCAAATGCTCACCACGGGCTACCACTATCCTGGCCCGGCGGCGATCCGCTATCCGCGCGGCGCCGGTGCCGGCGCGGCCATCGTGCCGGAACTGACCAGCATTGAAATCGGCAAGGGCGAGATCAAGCGCCAGGGCAAGCGCATCGCCATCCTGGCTTTCGGCTCGATGGTGGCGCCCGCTGTGGTGGCCGGCACGCAACTGGACGCGACGGTGGCCAACATGCGCTTCGTCAAGCCGCTCGATGTGGCGCTGCTGAAACAGCTTGCCGCCGAGCACGATTACGTGGTGACGGTGGAAGAGGGTTGCATCATGGGCGGCGCCGGTTCGGCCGTGGCCGAGGCCCTGGCGGCCGAGGGCATCGTCAAGCCGATCATGATGCTGGGCTTGCCCGACACCTTCATCGACCATGGCGACCCCGTGCAACTGCTGAAAAGCGTGGGCCTGGATGCCACCGGCATCGCCGCTTCGATCGAGCAGCGTTTCGGCGGCACACAGCCGCGCCTGGCTGCCGTCAGCTAAATTTATCTGTAGACAGAAAAGCGGCACTGCGGTGCCGCTTTTTTTTGCCCCCGGTCATTTACATTGCACTGCAACATTTTTTGCCCGGGAATGCTACGATGACGCTTTGATACCCCTTTCAAAGTCCACCTTGCATTTCAGGAAATTTCACCGCCGTGCGCGCGGCCTGGCCAACCGCTGGCTGACGGGCTTGCACGCCTATACCGACACGCTGGCGCAGCGCCGTCCCCTGTGGATGGTCACCCTGGCCATCGATGAAACGAATCTGTCCGAAGGCTTGCGCGCCGCCTGCGCTTCCAGCGCCATGTTGTTGCTGGGCTTATTCTTCGACCATCCTGATTTTTCCTGGGCCGCCATCGGCGCCTTCTGGACTTGCCTGGCCGACGCGGCCGGCACGCGGCGCATGCGTTTCATGTCGATGGTGGGCTTCGGCCTGCTGTCCACCGTGGTGGGCGGCTTGGCGGCGCTGGCGGCCGGCCACGGCCTGGCGACAGCGGCCATCGCCGTGCTGGTGTTTTCCTGGGCCGGCGCGCTGGCGCGCATCTGGGGCGCGGCCACGGCGCAAGTGGCAATCCTGGCCGCCACGGCCAGCGTGGTCATGGTCACGCACCCGCTCGACTCCATGACGCAAAGCGCGCCGTTCCTGGGCTTGTACATGTTTGGCTGCCTGTCCGCCACAATTCTCAGCTTTACGGTATGGCGCATCCACCCGTTCGGCCCCAGCCGGCGCGCCATCCGCGCCGCCTACTCCCGCCTGGCTGGCATCGCGCGCGACAATGCGCGCTTCCTGCAGGGCGATCCGGCGCAGCCGGCCGGCGGCGCGCATGGCGCCAGCTACCGTTCGC
>NZ_NRDQ01000139.1 GCF_002878455.1 Janthinobacterium sp. AD80 | reverse complement strand
GCAGACGCTGGCGGCGCGCGCCAGCGACATCACGGCGCGCCGGGTGACGGCCGGCAAGGCGTCCCCGGTCGAGGAAACACGTGCCCGCGTGGCCGAGGCCAGCGTGCGCCTGGAGCTGAATCTGGCGCGCAGCGCCTTGTCCAGCGCCCGCAAGCGCCTGGCCGCCCTGTGGGGCAACGCCGCGCCGCGTTTCACCCAGGCCGATGGCCGCCTGGAAACCTTGCCCGAACTGCCGCCGGCAAGCGAGCTGGCGGCGCGCTTGCCGGCGGCGCCGGCCGTGCGCCAGGCGCAAAGTGCCCTGGCGCAGCGGCAAGCCTTGCTGGACGTGGAACAGCGGCGTGCCACGCCCGACGTCACGGTCAGCGTGGGCATGAAGCGTTCGGAAGAGCTGGGCCGCAACCAGGCCATCATCGGGCTGGCCTTGCCGCTGCCCCTGTTCGACCGCAACGCGGGCAATAAACTCGACGCCCTGCGCCGCAGCGACAAGGCCAGCGACGAGCTGGCCGCCGCCCGCATCGACGTGCAAACGGCCGTGTCCGCCGCCAGCGAACGCCTGGCGACGGCCCGGCTTGACGTGGAAAGCTTGCGCCGCGACATCTTGCCCGGCGCCCAAAGCGCCTACGACGCGGCCAGCAAGGGCTTCGAGTTTGGCAAGTTCGCCTTCCTTGACGTGCTCGATGCCCAGCGCACTTTGCTGCAAGCCAAAAACCAGTACCTGCGCGCCCTCACCGAAGCGCACCAGGCCGCCGCCGAGATCGAGCGCCTGCTGGGCGCCCCCGCTTCCCTGTAAGGAACAGCCATATGAACATCAAACTCAACAAGAAACAAACCATCGCCATCGCGTCGATCGCCGTGATCGGCATCGTGCTGGCCGGCCTGATCCTCGGTACGGGCAAGTCCGGCGCCCCGGCCGCCCCCACCGCCAAGGCGGAAGCACATGCTGAAAAGAAGGACGAGCACGGCCACGAAGCAGTCGAGGGCAAGCTGGAACTGACGGCCGCGCAAGCCAAAGCGGCCGGCGTCGTCATCGCCACGGCCGCGCCCGGCCGCATCAAGACCACCGTCGCCCTGCCCGGCGAAATCCGTTTCAATGAAGACCGCACGGCGCACGTCGTGCCGCGCCTGGCCGGCGTGGTGGAAGCCGTGCAGGCCGACCTGGGCCAGCTGGTGAAAAAGGGACAAGTGCTGGCCGTCATCGCCAGCACGGACCTGTCGGAACAGCGCAGCGAACTGCTGTCGGCGCAGCGGCGCTTGTCGCTGGCCCGCTCCACGTATGAGCGCGAGGAAAAACTGTGGCGCGAAAAAATCTCCGCCGAACAGGATTACCTGCAGGCGCAGCAAGCGTGGCGCGAAGCGGAAATCGCCGTGCAGAACGCGCAGCAAAAGCTCAGCGCGCTGGGCGCCACCGGTGCCGCCAAGGGGCCGTTGAACCGCTATGAAATCCGTGCGCCCTTCGATGGCATGGTGCTGGAAAAACATATCGCGCTGGGCGAGGCGGTCAAGGAAGACGCGAACATTTTCGTCATTTCCGACCTGTCGACCGTGTGGGCGGAAATCGCCGTGCCCGCAAAAGACCTGGCCACCGTGCGCGTGGGAGGCAAGGCGGAAGTCAACGCCAGCGCCTTCGATGCCAGCGCGAAAGGCACGATCACCTACGTGGGCGCCTTGCTGGGCGAACAGACGCGCACGGCCAAGGCGCGCATCAGCCTGGCGAACCCCGACATGGCCTGGCGCCCGGGCCTGTTTGTCAGCGTGGAAGTGGTCTCCGGCGAGGCCGATGCGCCCGTCATGGTGCAAACGCAAGCCATCCAGACGGTGGAAGACAAGCCCGTCGTCTTCGTGCAGGTGAAAGAGGGTTTCCAGGCGACGCCCGTGGTGCTGGGGCGCAGCGATGGCAAGTGGACGGAGATCAGGCAAGGCGTGCCCGCCGGCACGCCGTACGCGGCGCAAGGCAGCTTCGTGCTGAAGTCCGAGCTGGGCAAAGATGCCGCCGGCCACGAACACTGATCACGCCAAGCCAAAGGAAACCATCATGTTTGAACGCTTGATCCGCTTCGCCATCGACCAGCGCTGGCTGGTGATGCTGGCCGTGGCCGCCATGGCCGGCCTGGGCATCTACAGCTACCAGAAGCTGCCCATCGACGCCGTGCCCGACATCACCAATGTGCAGGTGCAAATCAATACCCAGTCGGCCGGCTATTCGCCGCTGGAAACCGAGCAGCGCGTCACCTTCCCCATCGAGACGGCCATGGCCGGCTTGCCGAATTTGGAGCAGACGCGCTCGCTGTCGCGCTATGGCCTGTCGCAGGTGACCGTGATCTTCAAGGATGGCACGGACATTTATTTTGCCCGCCAGATGATCAACGAGCGCCTGCAGGAAGCCAAGGAAAGCCTGCCGGCCGGCATCACGCCGAAGATGGGACCCGTTTCCACGGGCCTCGGTGAAATCTATCTGTGGACGGTGGAAACGCAAGACGGCGCGAAGAAGCCCGATGGCACGCCGTACACGCCGACGGACTTGCGCGAAATCCAGGACTGGATCATCAAGCCGCAGCTGCGCAATGTCACGGGCGTGACGGAAATCAATGCCATCGGCGGTTACGCCAAGCAATACCAGGTGGCACCCTACCCGGAAAAACTGGCCGCCTACGGCATCAGCCTGCAGGACGTGGTGACGGCGCTCGAACGCAACAATGGCAACGTGGGCGCCGGCTATATCGAAAAGCAGGGCGAGCAGCTGCTGATACGCGCGCCGGGCCAGGTGGCCTCGAAAGAGGATATCGGCAACATCGTCGTCGCCAACGTACAGGGCGTGGCCATCCGCATCCGCGACGTGGGCGACGTGCTGATCGGGCGCGAACTGCGCACGGGCGCGGCCACGGAAAACGGCCGCGAAGTGGTGCTGGGCACCGTCTTCATGCTGATCGGCCAGAACAGCCGCGCCGTCTCGCAGGCGGTCGACAAGAAAATGCTGGAAATCAACCGCAGCCTGCCCAAGGGCGTGCACGCCGTCACCGTGTATGACCGCACGGTGCTGGTCGACAAGGCCATCAATACGGTGAAGAAAAACCTGCTGGAAGGCGCGGTATTGGTGATCGCCATCCTGTTCCTCTTCCTCGGCAATATCCGCGCGGCCGTCATCACGGCCATGGTGATTCCGCTGGCCATGCTGTTTACCTTTACCGGCATGGTGCAATACCATGTGAGCGCCAACCTGATGAGTCTGGGGGCGCTGGACTTCGGCATCATCATCGATGGCGCCGTGGTGATCGTGGAAAACTGCGTGCGCCGCCTGGCCCATGCGCAGCAAAAGCTGGGACGGCCGTTGACCTTGCAGGAACGTTTTCAGGAAGTGTTTGCCGCATCGCAAGAGGCGCGCCGCCCATTGCTGTACGGCCAGCTGATCATCATGGTGGTGTACCTGCCCATCTTCGCCCTGACGGGCGTGGAAGGCCGCATGTTTACGCCGATGGCCTTGACGGTCGTCATCGCCCTGCTGGGCGCCATGCTGCTGTCGATCACCTTCATCCCTGCCGCCGTGGCGCTGTTTATCGGCGACAAGGTGGCGGAGAAGGAAAACGCCATCATGCGCGCCGCCAAGCGCTGGTATGCGCCCGCGCTGGACACGGTGATGCGCAACACGCCCGTCGTGTTGACGGGCGCGACGGTGGCCGTGGTTCTGTCGGGCTTGCTGGCCACGCGCATGGGCAGCGAATTCGTGCCCAGCCTGAACGAGGGCGACATCGCCATCCAGGCCCTGCGCATCCCCGGCACCAGCCTGAGCCAGTCGCTGGCCATGCAGCAGCAGCTGGAAAACAAGCTGATGGCAAACCACAAGGAAATCGCCCGCGTGTTTGCCCGCACGGGAACAGCCGAGATTGCTTCCGACCCCATGCCGCCGAATATTTCCGATGGCTACATCATGCTCAAGCCGCGCAAGGAATGGCCGGAACCGAAGAAACCGCGCGAGCAGTTGCTGGCGGAAATCGAAGCGACAGCCACCAGCTTGCCGGGCAACAATTATGAGTTCTCGCAACCGATCCAGCTGCGCTTCAATGAACTGATTTCCGGCGTACGCAGCGACGTGGCCGTGAAACTGTTCGGCGACGACATGCTTGTCCTCGACAGCACGGCGGCGAAGATCGCCGGCGTGCTGGGCAAGATTCCCGGCGCCACGGAAGTGAAGGTCGAGCAGACCACGGGCCTGCCCATGCTGACGGTGCAGATCGACCGCGAGCAGACGGCCCGCTACGGCCTCAACATTGCTGACGTGCAATCGGCGATTGCCACGGCCATCGGCGGGCAGGCAGCGGGCACCCTGTTCCAGGGCGACCGCCGCTTCGACATCGTCGTGCGCCTGCCTGACAGCCTGCGCAGCGACCTGGAGCAATTGAAACGCCTGCCCATCGCCCTGCCCCAGGGCGCCGGCGCGGAAGGGCGCGCGCGCTTCATCCCGCTGGGCGAAGTGGCCAGCCTGCAAGTGGCGCCGGGGCCGAACCAGATCAGCCGCGAAGACGGCAAGCGCCGCATCGTCGTCAGCGCCAATGTGCGCGGGCGCGATATCGGCTCGTTCGTGGCCGACGCCACGCAGCAACTGCAGGCGCAAGTGGCCATTCCCGCCGGTTACTGGACCAGCTGGGGCGGCCAGTTCGAACAATTGCAGTCAGCCACCAAGCGATTGGAACTGGTGGTGCCCGTGGCCTTGGCGCTCGTCTTCGTCTTGCTGTTCGCCATGTTCGGCAACGTGAAAGATGGCTTGCTGGTGTTCAGCGGCATCCCGTTCGCCTTGACGGGCGGCATCATCGCCCTGTGGCTGCGCGATATTCCCATGTCGATTTCGGCGGCGGTCGGCTTCATCGCCCTGTCCGGCGTGGCCGTGCTCAACGGCCTGGTGATGATCGCCTTCATCCGCCAATTGCGCGAGCAGGGCATGCCCTTGCAGCAGGCGATACGCGAGGGGGCGATTACCCGCCTGCGGCCCGTGCTGATGACGGCGCTGGTGGCCTCGCTGGGCTTCGTGCCGATGGCGATTGCCACGGGCACGGGCGCCGAAGTGCAGCGCCCGCTGGCCACCGTGGTCATCGGCGGGATCTTGTCGTCGACGGCCTTGACCCTGCTGGTGCTGCCGCTGCTGTACCGGCTCGCGTATCGCAGGAAAGAAGAGGAGGCAGGTCGGATTAGCGTGGCCGAAGGGCACGCGTAATCCGACACATTGTTGGCTCTGGTCGCGTCGGATTACGGCCTTTCAGGCCTAATCCGACCTACGCCTGCCGCTGCTGCACCGGCTCGCATATGCTGCACGAGGTAGGTCGGATTAGCGCGCAAGCGCGTAATCCGACACATTGTTGGCGCAAGTGGTGGCGCCGGATTACGGACGGCGGTAGCCGCCTTCGATCCAGTTGGCCGCCGAGGTCGCATTGAACTTGAACGCGGCCGAGGTACGTACCTTGGCGATCTGCTCGCCGTCGGCGTCGTAGGCGCTCAGCTCGGCATACGGGTGGTCTTCGTCCGGCACGATGTCGAACATCACCTTGACTTGCCCCTCGTCGGTGGCGACGAACAGGTTCTTGTGCAGCTGCGCGTGCAGCTGCTGCTCGTGGCGGCGCAGCACTTCCGAGGCCGTCTTGACCAAGGTGTTGAAGGCGTTGACGTCGAGCGGCTTGGGGTTTTTCTTGTCGCGGCCCATGGTCCACGGGCCCACCAGCGCCGGCTCCGGTTCGCCATCCTTGATCATGGCCACGGCCCAGCCTTCGTCTTCCTCATTCTTGATGACCCGCGCCGTCCAGCCATTGCCTACCCACAGGCGCGGCTCCTGAATCGGGGCGTCGTTGTCTTGCTCGGCTGCTGCGTCGGAAAAGTCGGGGAAATCGGTACTCATGGCGGTGCTCGTGATGGAAGGTCGGGGCTAGCATGATAGTCGAAAATGCCCGTCCGTGCCGTCTTGCCGCCCGCCAAAGCGCTGCGCGCCTTAGACGATCTGGGCAATAAAGCAAGGTATCAAATTAGTAGCTTCATTCTAGCGATCGAGCTTTGATATTGCTCAAGTAAACCTATTATTAATTTGCAATCTGAATTGTGTTTTTTATATTCAAATATTGCATTCAGTAATGCTTGGCCACAAGAAATTTTCTCCCTCTGCGACGCCCTCGTCCCCGCACGCCGCACCGTATCGCCACGCCAGGCAAGCATGTCATCGCCTTGAAAAAAGTTGCGCACAACCATACAAATCAGAGGGATTACACATGAAACTGTTCACCACACTGGCCTTGGCCACGCTGACTGTCGCCGCAGGTAGCGCGAGCGCCGTCCCCACCTTCACCACGGGCGGCACCGCACTTGCCAATGAAGGCCTCGTCACTTCCGTGGCAGGCGCCACGACGATCAACTTCAACGATGGCCTATTGCCAAGCAACTACACGGGCGCCGTGTTTACCAGCAACCACCCCAGCTATGCGGCACAACCGCCGAACGACATGACGGCCTTTTATTCCGTCGGCGTCTCGGATGGCCAGATCACCCCGGGCGTGGCCACCTTCAATGGCGGCCTCAGCTATTTTGGTTTCTACATGGGTTCGCCAGACACGTATAACAGCGTCGTCTTCACCATGGGCGATAACAGCACGGTCATCCTGAGCGGCTCGGAAATCGCCGCCATGGGTGGCGTCAGCCCGAATGGCGACCAGTCAGTCGGCCTGTATGTGAACGCCTGGGCTGGCGCAGGGGCGAAGTTCACCTCCATCGCCTTCCATTCGCCTAACCAGAACGCATTTGAAAGCGACAACCACGCCTACATTACGGCCGTACCGGAGCCGGAAACCTATGCCATGCTGCTCGCCGGCCTGGGCTTGCTGGGTTTCATGCTGCGCCGCAAATCATCCTGAGTGCCTGGCAAGCACTGGCAAAAGCCCGCAGCGCGGGCTTTTTTACTGCCAGTTTCGTCACCGCCGTGACTGGCGAACTGCTGTCAGCACATCGACATGGCAGGCCGGCCGGGCCAGGTCAGGGGCGGGCCGGGCGGCACCCAGCGCGGGTCGATCGCGGGCAGCGGTGCGTGGTAATTGAAAGGATTGATGATGATCGGTGGAATCGCCGATGGCGCGCCGACGGGCTCGGCACAAGACTGCGTGGCGCTACGCTGGCGCGTGATTCGACGGTCGGCAGGGGATAGCGATTGATCCCCGGTATCTGCAAACAAAAGCATGTTGCCCTCCTTGCGAGACTGAGGTGTTCAGTATAGGACGGCTTACGCGTATTACAAGAAAAGAAATCTTGTTGTGAATGAGTGTTTTCGGCCCGCCACGACCTTCCATACCGTGATTTTGACCGCCTGTCGCACGCCGCTGGCGACGCCGGCGGTGCGCCACTACAGTGTGACCATGCCGCACCCAGTCACCCATCCACAGAGGCTTACCATGAAAAAATTGCTCACCTTCGCCCTCATCCTCATGCTGGCCTGCCTGTTCCTCGACAAGATCGGCGCCACGGACATGCACATGCAGCTTGACGGCGACGAGATCGACGGTCCGCTGGAGTGGCTGTTCGGCCTGGTGTTTGCCGGCGGCGGCCTGCTGATCGCGGCCCTCGCGCTGGTGTTCGCAGCCGTCGTGACGGGCGTGATCCTGGCCGGAGTGGGCATGGTGCTGGTGGTCGTCGTCGCCTGCTGCGTGGTGCTGGCGCTGGCCCTCAGCACGCCCGTGCTGCTGCCCTTGCTGATTCCCGTCGCCATCGTCTGGCTGCTGGTCAGCCGCAACCGCAGGCAGTCGCGGGCACAGCAGCAAAGCCTGTAATCACTTGGCCATGAATTTGCTGAGCACGCCGTCTCCGCTGCCCTCGTTCTGCTCGATGCGGTTGCGCCCGCCCCGCTTGGCGCGGTACAGGGCCTCGTCGGCGCGCGCCAGCACGGCGTCGCAATCGGCATCGGTGCCCGCCATGGCCGCCATGCCGATGCTCACCGTGACGGTGATCAGGATGCCGCCATCGGTGGTCAGGGAACTTTCCGCCACGCGCCGGCGCAGCCGCTCGGCAAACACGGCGGCGGCGCCCAGGTCGGTACCCGGCAGCAGGATGGCGAATTCCTCGCCGCCCACGCGACCCGGCACGTCAACCTTGCGCAGCGCCTGATACATCAGGGCGCCCAGGTGGCGCAGCACGGCATCGCCCACGGCGTGACCATGGTCATCGTTGACGCGCTTGAAGTGATCAATGTCGAGCATCAGTACGGTGGCGCAGCTGGCCAGTTCCCTTTGCAGCCGCGCATGTTCATTTTCCAGCGAGGCCATGAACTGGCGCCGGTTCGGCAGGCCCGTCAGGAAATCCGTGGTGGCCAGCTGCAGCAGCTCCGCATTCATGCGCTTGCGCTCGGTGATATCGAGCGAGGACACCATGATGAAATCGAGGCTGTCCGCATGGCCGGGCATCACCAGCAAGCTCAATTCATTCTGCCGCGCCGCGCCATCGAGGCGCACGAAACTGCTCTCGCATTCGTACAGGTGGGCGCCGCCGGCCAGCGCCAGCAAGGCATCGCCGAAGCGGGGCAAGGCGCTGTCGTCGAAATTCTGCGCCAGGCTCAAGGCGCCACGGCGCTGGTCCTCGTCATTGGCGCGCACCTGCGCCAGCGCGGCGCCGTTCGCATCGATGATGCGCACCAACCCGGCCAGGCGGCGCAGCTCGGCAGGATCATCGCGCCAGTACGCGCCCAGGTCGCTCACCCCCGCTTGCGCCAAGGCATCGAGCGCGGCGCGCACGGCCGACCAGTCCTGCTCCCACAAGGCCACGGGCGCGTGGTCGTACAGGCTGCGGAAACGCGCCTCGCCGGCACGCAGGGCCAGTGCCACCTGCGCCTGCTCGATGGCCATGCCGGCCAGGTTGGCCGCCTCGCCCAGGCGCGCCAGATGGGCCGCGCCGGGCAGCGCGGGCTGCCGGTGATAGGCCATCAGCACGCCGAGTATCTTGCCCGAACCGCCCCGCACGGGTTCGGCCCAGCACGATTGCAGCTGGGCCCGCCACGCCAGTTCCAGCGAGCCCTGCACATTGCCCTGCGGCCCGGCGTCGGCATGCAGGTCGGCATGCAGGTCGGCAACAATCACCCGCTGGCCGCTGGCCACGGCTTGCGCGGCGATGCCGTGCACGCCGTGCAGCATGCCAAGATCGTGGCCATGGCTGGAGAGGTTGAAAAACGCGGGCAGGCCGGGCGCCGCTCCCAGCACCAGGCGGTGCCGGCTTTCATCGAGCAAGAGTATGCTGCACAGCATGGCCGGATGGTCGGCCTGCAAGGCCAGCACCACGCTTTCCAGCACCCGCTCCAGGGGCGCGCCCGTGGCCAGCATTTCCAGCACTTGCCGCCGCGTATGCTCGCGCCGCTCCATCTGGCTGCGCTCGCTGATATCGCGGAAGGTCCACAGCCGCGCCTGCTCATTGCCAAGCTGCATGCTGCGCACATACTGCTCGATCACCCGCCCGTCGCGCAGGTGCAGCACGTCGCGCCGCTCACGGTGGCCATCCGGCGCCAGCGTGCGTGCCCCAAGGAAAGGCGCGGCTTGCTCCAGCTGGCTTTCCACATGGCGCACCAGCGCTTCGCCATCGGCTTGCCAGTCGAGCGCATCGGGCACTTGCCACAGGTCGCGGAAGCGCCGGTTCGACGTGAAGATGCGCCCATGGATGTTATCGACCAGGATGCCGTCAATGGTCGAATCGAGGATGTTGCGCAGCATGGCCTGGCTGCGCTGCGCCGCCTCGGCCATCGCCATCACGCTGGCCTGGCCGTGTTCCAGCTGGCCG
>NZ_NRDQ01000138.1 GCF_002878455.1 Janthinobacterium sp. AD80 | reverse complement strand
TGCTCAATTCCCTGCCGCAGTCCGACAGCACGCCCGAACTTCACCTGGACCTGAAGGAAGGCGAGAACGTCGCGCTGATGGACATGCTGCGCCGCGACGCCGTTTTCCCCGGCAACGAACAGATCATCACCATCGACGGCCTGCGCGTGGAATACGCGGACGGCTTCGGCCTGGCCCGTGCTTCGAACACCACGCCGGTGATCGTCATGCGCTTCGAGGCGGAAACGCCGGCGGTGCTGGCGTCGGTTGCTGCCGATGCGTGGCTGGCGGCCGATGCGGGCGGCGCCGCCGGCTTGCTGGCATCGGTAGCGGCCGAAGCGTGCACCTGGGCGCCGGACTGTGCGAATGCGGCGCCGGCCAGCAGGGTAGCGGCCACGGCGAGAATTGCTTTCGTCATCATCTTTCCTTTTCATTATGTGAAGGTGGGATGATTTTAATGCATTATCTAAAAATAAATAGTGCTTATTGGCAAAAGTCAGCGGCGAACGCGGTTTTTCCCGTTTTTCTTGATCCGCTCACGCCTTGCCGATGCTGTCGGCCGGCACTTCGCACCATTCGCCGGGCATCAAGGGGTGGGTGGCCAGCGAAAACGGGCCGATGGCGCTGCGCACCAGGCGCAGGGTGGGCAGGCCGACGGCCGCCGTCATGCGCCGCACCTGGCGGTTTTTGCCCTCTTTCAAGGTGATGGCCAGCCAGGACGTGGGTTTGTCGGCGCGCGCGCGGATGGGCGGGTTGCGCGGCCACAGCCAGTCCGGCTCGGCGATGCGCACGGCCTTGCACGGCTTGGTGACGAAGTCGCCCAGGTCCAGCGGTGCCTGCAGGCGCGCCAGGCTGGCCGCATCGGGCACGCCATCGACTTGCACCAGATAGGTTTTCGCTTCCTTGCGGTCGGGGTGGCTAATGTCGTGCTGCAGGCGGCCGTCATCGGTGAGCAGCAGCAGGCCTTCGCTGTCGGCATCGAGCCGGCCGGCCGGATAAATGCCGGGAATGGTCAAATGGTCGGCCAGGGTGGCGCGGCCTTCCTGCGGTGAAAACTGGCACAGCACCTGGAATGGTTTATTGAAGAGGATAAGTGGCATGCGTCTGGATGGTCAGTGAAGCAAAGAATGATGATGAAATGATGTCCGCTTGGGCGGCGCCGCAAAAGCGTGGCGCCCTGTAGGATACTGGTGCATAATGTGAAATGTTTGTCTTATATCTTATAGAAGACTCATTGCAAGCTAAGGCGGCGCGGCGCTCAGGTTCTTTGTCATTGCGCCCGGCGTTGCGATGCGCATGGCCTGGGTCTTCTTTCCCTGCTAAAGTGCGTTGTTGCCGCCATGTTCGGACTTGTTTTTGTCAACTCTGCAAACGCAGAGCGCACCGCCGGCCCTGAAGTGCCTGCCTGCGGTGTGTCCCACTTCGGAGATCACGATGTATCAACATATCACTGTACCTGCTGACGGCCAAAAAATCACCGTCAACGCCGATTTTTCGCTGAATGTACCAGATAATCCCGTTATTCCCTTCATCGAAGGCGATGGCACGGGCATCGATATCAGTCCGGTCATGATCAAGGTGATCGATGCCGCCGTGGCCAAGGCCTACGGCGGCGCGCGCAAGATCAGCTGGATGGAAATCTACGCAGGCGAGAAATCGACGACAGTGTACGGTCCCGATGTGTGGCTGCCAGAGGAAACGCTGGACGTGCTGAAAGACTACGTCGTCTCCATCAAGGGGCCGCTGACCACGCCCGTCGGCGGCGGCATCCGTTCGCTCAACGTGGCCCTGCGCCAGCAGCTGGACCTGTACGTCTGCCTGCGCCCGGTGCGCTACTTCACTGGCGTGCCGTCGCCCGTGAAAGAGCCGGAAAAGACCGACATGGTGATTTTCCGCGAAAACTCGGAAGACATCTACGCAGGCATCGAATACCAGCAAGGCTCCGAAGGGGCGAAAAAGCTGATCGACTTCCTCGTCAAGGAAATGGGCGTGAGCAAGATCCGCTTCCCGGCCACGTCCGGCATTGGCATCAAGCCCGTGTCGATCGAAGGCACGGAGCGCCTGGTCCGCAAGGCCCTGCAGTATGCGATCGACAATGACAAGCCGTCCGTGACAATCGTGCACAAAGGCAACATCATGAAGTACACGGAAGGCGGTTTCCGCGACTGGGCGTATGCGCTGGCGCAAAAGGAATTCGGCGCCGAGCTGATCGATGGCGGCCCCTGGTGCAAGTTCAAGAATCCGAAGACGGGCCGCGACATCATCGTCAAGGATTCCATCGCTGACGCGTTCCTGCAACAGATTTTGCTGCGTCCGGCCGAATACAGCGTCATCGCCACCCTGAACCTGAACGGTGACTACATTTCCGACGCGCTGGCCGCGCAAGTGGGTGGCATCGGCATCGCGCCGGGCGCCAACCTGTCCGATTCCGTTGCCATGTTCGAAGCCACGCACGGCACGGCGCCCAAGTACGCGGGCAAGGATTACGTCAATCCCGGTTCCTTGATCCTGTCGGCGGAAATGATGCTGCGCCACATGGGCTGGCTGGAAGCGGCCGACCTGGTGATTTCCGCCATGCAGAAGTCGATCGCCTCGAAGCGCGTCACCTACGATTTTGCCCGCCTGATGGAAGGCGCCACGCAAGTGTCGTGCTCCGGCTTCGGCGAGGTGATGATCGAGCACATGTAATAGGGGAGCAGGGCGCGGCGCGCCCTGCGGACGAAAAAAAACCCCGCTTCGTGGAAACGGGGTTTTTCACATCTGAGGGCCGGCGATGCTTAGGCTGCTTGGATGTTGGAAGCTTGCTTGCCTTTAGGGCCTTGCGTGACTTCGAATTGAACTTTTTGACCTTCTTTGAGGGTCTTGAAACCGTTCATGTTGATTGCGGAGAAGTGAGCAAACAAATCTTCGCCGCCGTCATCTGGAGTGATGAAGCCAAAACCTTTGGAATCATTGAACCACTTAACTGTACCTGTTGCCATAAAAAGAACTTTCAAAATTAAAACAAATCACACGAGCCATAAAAGCAAGAAGCTTCTTGCCCCCTCCTCGACGTCTCACTTCTTATCAAGCTGTACATTACTGCAACAGTCGATACAGCATTGTTGGCGGAATAAATAATGAAGTCAAGCGCTTTTCCACCGATATTGCCAAATTCTTCACAACGACCAAAAAAGCAACTCTTGATTTTGGCCGCAAGGTCGCCATCTGCGCAGTATTAAGAAAACGCGTAAGATTGAAAACAATTGGAAAGGCGTAGATATTGCGCATGACAACCACTGTGAAAGCATTAGAATAAGCGTATGGCAACCAAGCACGACACAGAAACCCTGCTGGAGCGGCAAGTGCTGAAGCCGCCACCGCTCTACCAGGTGGCCTTGCTCAATGACGACTACACCCCGATGGAATTCGTGGTGGCCATCATTCAGGAGTATTTCAACAAGGACCGTGAAACGGCGACGCAAATCATGCTCAGTGTTCATCGCTACGGCAAAGGAGTGTGCGGCGTGTTCTCTAAAGATATAGCGTGTACCAAAGTGGAGTTCGTTTTAACGCATGCGCGCAAGGCGGGGCACCCCCTGCAGTGCGTGATGGAGGAAGTATGATTGCGCAGGAATTAGAAGTAAGTTTGCACATGGCGTTTGTCGAAGCTCGGCAGGCACGGCACGAATTCATTACGGTTGAGCATTTATTGCTGGCACTGCTGGACAATCCCTCCGCTGCCGAGGTATTGCGTGCCTGCGCGGTCAATATTGAAGACCTGCGCAAGACCCTCACCAATTTCATCGGCGATAACACGCCGACCGTGCCTGGCACGGGCGAAGTCGACACCCAGCCGACGCTTGGTTTCCAGCGCGTGATTCAGCGCGCCATCATGCATGTCCAGTCCGCCTCGAATGGCAAGAAGGAAGTCACCGGCGCCAATGTGCTGGTGGCCATCTTCGGCGAGAAAGATTCGCACGCTGTTTACTACCTGCACCAGCAGGGCGTGACGCGCCTGGACGTGGTCAATTTCATTTCGCACGGCGTGCGCAAGGATCAATCCACGGAAAGCGCGAAAGCCTCCGAAGGCGTGGAAGAAGCGCCGGTCGACGGCCAGCCGAAGGAAAGCCCGCTCGACCAGTTCACGCAAAACCTGAACAAGGCCGCCGCCGAAGGCAAGATCGACCCGCTGATCGGTCGCGAGGACGAAGTCGACCGCGTGATCCAGATCCTGTGCCGCCGCCGCAAGAACAATCCGCTGCTCGTCGGCGAGGCGGGCGTGGGCAAGACGGCCATCGCCGAAGGCCTGGCTTACCGCATCACGCAAAGCGATGTGCCGGAAATCCTGCAGAATGCCGTCGTGTATTCGCTGGACATGGGCGCCTTGCTGGCCGGTACCAAATACCGCGGCGACTTCGAGCAACGCCTGAAAGCCGTGCTCAAGCAACTGAAGGACAATCCGAACGGCATCCTGTTCATCGACGAGATCCACACCATCATCGGTGCGGGCTCGGCCTCGGGCGGCACCTTGGATGCGTCCAACCTGCTGAAGCCGGCGTTGGCGAACGGCCAGCTGAAGTGCATCGGTGCGACCACCTACACGGAATTCCGTGGCGTGTTCGAAAAAAGACCATGCGCTGTCGCGCCGTTTCCAGAAAGTCGACGTCAACGAGCCGACCGTCGAGCAAACCGTGCAGATCCTGCGCGGCTTGAAATCGCGCTTCGAAGAGCACCATGGCGTGAAATACTCGGCTTCGGCCCTGTCGACGGCGGCCGAACTGGCGGCGCGCTTCATCAACGACCGGCACCTGCCCGACAAGGCGATCGACGTCATCGATGAAGCGGGCGCGGCGCAGCGCATCCTGCCGAAGTCGAAGCAAAAGAAAACCATCGGCAAGGCCGAGATCGAGGACATCATCGCCAAGATCGCGCGCATTCCGCCGCAAACGGTTAACCAGGACGACCGCAGCAAGCTGCAAACCATCGACCGCGACTTGCGCAACGTGGTGTTCGGGCAAGATCCTGCCATCGACGCGCTGGCTTCGGCCATCAAGATGGCACGTGCCGGCCTGGGCAAGACGGACAAGCCGATCGGCTCCTTCCTGTTCTCCGGTCCGACCGGCGTGGGCAAGACCGAAGTGGCGAAGCAGCTGGCCTTCATCCTCGGTATCGAACTGATCCGTTTCGACATGTCGGAATACATGGAACGCCACGCCGTCAGCCGCCTGATCGGCGCGCCGCCGGGCTATGTCGGTTTCGACCAGGGTGGTTTGCTGACGGAAGCGATCACCAAGAAGCCGCACGCGGTCCTGCTGCTCGATGAGATTGAAAAAGCCCATCCGGACATTTTCAATATCCTGCTGCAAGTGATGGATCATGGCACCTTGACGGACAACAATGGCCGCAAAGCCGATTTCCGCAACGTCATCATCATCATGACGACGAATGCGGGCGCGGAAAGCTTGCAAAAGACGTCGATCGGCTTCACCAACTCGAAGCAGGCCGGCGACGAGATGGCCGACATCAAGCGCATGTTCACGCCGGAGTTCCGCAACCGTATCGATGCGACCATCAGCTTCCGCGCGCTGGACCAGGAAATCATCCTGCGCGTGGTCGACAAGTTCCTGATGCAGCTGGAAGAGCAGTTGCACGAGAAAAAGGTCGAAGCGGTCTTCACGGAAAAGCTGCGCACCTTCCTCGGCAAGAAAGGCTTCGATCCGCTGATGGGCGCGCGTCCGATGGCACGTTTGATCCAGGACATGATCCGCAAGGCGCTGGCCGACGAACTGCTGTTCGGCCGCCTGGTCTCCGGCGGCAAGGTCACCGTCGACCTGGACGACAAGGAGCAAGTGTTGCTGGAGTTCCCGGAACCGCCAGACGCGGCGCCGACGGCCGCACCGGAAACGGTGGAAGTGGAGTAATCGCGCCGGCCGCCACGCCTCAAGCAGAAAACCCGCCCACGCAAGTGGTGCGGGTTTTTTTACGTCCAGGACGGGCGCTATGGAAACTGTTGTGGAAATCGTCTTGTTTAAAAATAGGTATTGCTTTTGCATAAGCTATGCAAGAATCAGGTTCGCGATGTCGGCCGCGCTCCACATCGTTCCGTTTCCATGACCGCTTATAGATTGCTCACATGAAAATTTCCCGTACTCTTGCCCTCCTGTTGTGTTCCGCCGGCCTGCTGGGCAGTGCCGCCACCGCAGTCGCCGCCACCGCCACTGCCGCCTCCGCCGCCAGCAGCTATTTCCGCTACCCCGCCGTGCGCGGCGATACCGTGGTGTTTACCGCCGAAGGCGACCTGTGGAAAAGCAGCGTGCGCGGCGGCGCCGCGCAGCGCCTGACCACGCATCCCGGCTATGAAACGAACGCGGCAATTTCGCGCGATGGCCAGTGGCTGGCCTTTTCCGCTTCGTATGAGGGGGCGCAGGAAGCGTATGTGATGCCGCTGGCGGGCGGCTTGCCGCGCCGCATTTCGTTTGATAATGGCGGCGTGCAGGTGCTGGGCTGGACGGCGCAGGGCGAGGTGCTGGTCAGCACGCAGAACACGGACGGTCCCGCTTCGCGCCGAATCGTCGCCGCCATCGATCCCGTCAAGCTGGCGCGGCGCGTGTTTCCCGTCGCCGACGCGAATGACGCCGTGCTCGACGATGCAGGCACCACCCTGTATTTCACGCGTTTCGGCCTGGCCGTGACGAATGACAATGTGCGCAACTACCGGGGCGGCGCGCATGCCACCCTGTGGCGCTACGACCTGGGCGGCAAGGCTGAAGCCGTGCCCATGCACAAGGATGCCGCCGTCTTGGCCGGCAACAACAAGCGCCCCATGTGGTGGCAGGGCCGCGTGTATTACATCAGCGATGAAGGCGGCAGCGACAATCTGTGGAGCATGCTGCCTGACGGTTCCGACCGCCGCGCCCTGACCGCCCACACGCAGTGGGATGTGCGCAATGCGCAGCTGGGCGACGGCAAGATCGTGTATCAACTGGGCGCGGATTTGCATGTGCTCGACCTGGCCGCACCAAGCGCCAGCCAGTCGCAGGCGCTGGCCATCAGCCTGGTGTCCGACTTCGACCAGCAGCGCGCGCGCCAGATCCGCTCGCCGCTGGACACCCTCTCCAACGTGCAGCTGTCCGGCAAGGATGAGCGCATCATCCTGACGGCGCGGGGGCGTGTCAGCATCGCCGGCACGGGCAGCCAGCGCCGCGTCGATATCGCCATTCCCGAAGGGGCGCGGGCGCGCGACGCCGTCTTTTCCAGCGACGAGAAATCCGTCTTCGCCATCGTCGACACGAGCGGTGAAAATGAGATCTGGAAATATGCGGCCGACGGCTCGGGCAAGGGCGAGCAGCTGACGACGCAGGGCAATAACCACCGCTGGAAACTGTACCCGTCGCCGGACGGGCGCTGGCTGGCGCACACGGACAAGAAGGGCCGTTTCTGGCTGCTGGACCTGGCGACCAAGGGCAATCAACTGATCGACGACGCGGGCAAGGCGGGCGTCGACAAGCACGATGAAGTGCAATGGTCGCCCGACAGCCGCAACCTGGCCATCGTGCGCGTGGCCAGCAACGAGCAGCGTGAACAGATCGGCTTGTACAACCTCGCATCGAAACAGCTGCAGTTCGTCACCAGCGACCGCTATACCTCCGGTTCGCCCGTGTTTTCGCCGGACGGCAAGTGGCTGTATTTCATGTCGGCGCGCAATTTCCAGCTGGCCAATGGTTCACCGTGGGGCGACCGCAACATGGGACCCGTGTTCGACAAGCGCATCGGCGTGTATGCGCTGGCACTGCAGCCGGGCAACCGTTTTCCGTTCCAGCCCGACGATGAGCTGAGCCGTCCTGGCGTCAAGCCGCCTGAAACGGACGATGAAAAGGCCGCCGAACTGGCGGCGGAAAAGGCCCTGGAAAAGGCGGGCGGCAAGGGCACCGTCAAGAAAGCGCCGGCCAGCCTGCCGGACATCGTCCTCAAGGGCCTGGCCGAGCGCCTGTATGAAGTGCCACTGGCGCCGGGCAACTACAACGCGCTGGCCGTCGATGGCAAGCGCCTGTACTTCCTGGAACGGGAAGGCGCCGAGCGCAAGTCCAGCCTGAAGACCTTGGCGATCGGCAATACCGGCTCGAAACCGGAACTGCTGGTGGCCAATGTGCGCGAATTCGACCTGGCGACGGACAAGAAGCACCTGTACTACCGGACCGCAACCGGCGCGGCCGAGACCGGCCCGGGCGAGATGCTGGTGATCGAGGCGGGCGCCAAGCTGCCGTCCGACCTGTCGAAGGCCAAGGTGAAGGTCGACGACTGGAGCTTCGTGTCGAATCCGCGATTGGAATGGAAGCAGATGTTCAACGATGCGTGGCGCTTGCACCGCGACTTCCTGTACGACGCGAAGATGCGCGGCGTGGACTGGAAGGCGGCGCGCGACAAGTATGCGCCGCTGGTCGAGCGGGTCACGGACCGCGCCGAGCTCAATGATGTACTGGGCATGATGGTGGCCGAAGTGGGCGCCCTGCATTCGCAGATCCGTCCCGGCGAATTGCGCCGCACGGAGCAGGAAGGCGCGCCGGCGGGCCTGGGCGCCGTGCTGGCACGTACCGGCGATGGCTACAAGGTCGAGCATATCTACCGCAGCGAAGCGGAACTGCCATCGGCGCGCGCACCGCTGTCGCATCCCGACGTGGACGTGAAGGAAGGCGATGTGATCACGGCCGTCAATGGCAAGGATGTGCTGCAGGCGCGCGACATCAGCGATTTGCTGCTGAACCAGGCGGACAAGCAGGTGCTGCTGCAGGTCAGGCGCGGTACGGGCACTGGCGCGCAGCGCGCCGTCATCGTCAAGCCCGTCAACATGGTAAAACAGACGGCGCTGCGCTATGGCGACTGGGAACTGAGCCGCGCCGAGCAGGTGGCGGCCGCCTCGCAAGGGCGCATCGGCTACCTGCATTTGCGCGCCATGGGGCCAGCCGACATTGCCTCGTTCGCGCGCGACTTCTACGCCAACATCAACCGCGAAGGCCTGATCATCGACGTGCGGCGCAATAACGGCGGCAATATCGACAGCTGGATCATCGAGAAACTGCTGCGCAAGGCCTGGGCCTACTGGGCGCCGCCGGGCGTGCAGCCGTCGTCGAACATGCAGAACACCTTCCGTGGCCACCTGGTGGTGCTGGTCGACGAGCTGACGTATTCGGATGGCGAGACCTTCGCCGCCGGCATCAAGGCATTGAAACTGGCACCGCTGGTGGGCAAGCGCACGGCCGGCGCCGGCGTCTGGCTCAGCGACAATACGCGCCTGTCGGACAACGGCATGGCGCGCGTGGCGGAAAACGGCCAGTTCGGCATCGATGGCCAGTGGCTGATCGAAGGCGTGGGCGTGGTGCCGGACGTGGAGGTGGAGAACCCGCCGCATGCCACCTTCAACGGCGCCGACCGTCAACTGGAAGTGGCGCTGGACATGCTGGCGAAAAAACTCAAGGAACAGCCGCGTCCCGCCTTCCAGCCACAGGCGATACCGGCGCTGAAGTGATGCGCAGGGCGCACGCGGCTACAGGCCGGCGACGGCCTTGAGCTGCTGCGTGCGGCGGCGTGACACTTCCACCACGCCGCCGTCCAGCAGGCGCAGGTCGAGGCCATCGGCCGCATTCGGCGCCACGTGCTCCACCTGCGCCAGGTTGACGATCTGGCGCCGGTTGGCGCGGAAAAACTGCGCGGGATCGAGGCGCTCTTCCAATTGGTTCAATGAGCGCAGCATCAGCGGCCGCTGCGCCGCGAAATGCACGCGCGTGTAGTTGCCTTCCGATTCCAGCAGGCGGATGTCGTCAAACGCGACAAACCAGCAGCGCTCCCCATCCTTGATGAAGACCTTGCGCGGT
>NZ_NRDQ01000137.1 GCF_002878455.1 Janthinobacterium sp. AD80 | reverse complement strand
CGGCGGGCGCGGCGCCAGCCGCTCCCGTCAAAAATAACGCCGCACTGGGTGCCCAGCTGGCCTTGAACGGCGACAGCGTGACTGTGGCAACAGCCGTGGTGCTGCCAAGCGGCAAGCTCATGGTCAATGCGCAGCACGACATCAGCGTGGCCGACGCTGCGCGCATCGACATGGCGGGCCGCAAGAGTACCTTCTTCGACGTGGATAAATACAGCTGGGGCGGCGACGTGACCCTGGACAGCCGCGCCGGCGATATCCGCGCAGTCGGCGGCAGCGTGATCGACCTGTCGGCTGAAAACAACCGCGCCGGCAGCCTGAAGGCCGTGGCCCTCGATGGCGCGGCCGGCATGGTGGAGTTGCAGGGCAAGATATTGGGCGGCGCCAGCGGCAGCTACGACGCGGGCGGCACCGTGGTGCTGTACAAGAATGGCAGCGTGGACGTGCGCGCGCAAACCCTGGGCGCAAGCGGCACCCTGGACAGCCAGTTCGCTTCGCTGAACAAGCGCCTGAGCGAAGGCGGCGTGACGGGCGCGCGCAGCTTCCAGCTGAAGCAGGGCGACCTGGCCATCGGCAATGAACTGAAGGCAGGCGAAGTGCAGGTGTCCGTCGACAATGGCCGCCTCACCGTCGCTGGCACCATCGACGCCAGCGGCGAGCGCGTGGGCAGTATCCGCCTGGCCGGCAAGCAGGGCCTCACCCTGGCCAACAACGCCGTGCTCGACGCGCATGGCACGGTCTTGCGCGTCGACAGCTATGGCAAGATCATCGACAGTCCGAACCGCGCCATGGTGGAGCTGAACGCGGGCGACGGCACATTGGACCTGGCCGGCGGCGCGCAGATCGACGTGCGCCATGGCACGGCGGCCGTGCCGGGCAAGGGCAAGGGCGAATACGACGGCGCCGCGCGCGGCACGGTGGAATTGAGCGCGCCGCGCATGGGCAGCGGCGGTGCGCGCACGGACATGGATGCCGCCACCTTTGGCGACATCGCCATTGCCGCCGGCGGCGGTTTCACCATCCGTGGCGCGAAATCCATCGCCATCAACGCCATGCAGCGCTATGACGACGCGGCCTATGCCGGGGACCTGTCGGCCAGCGGCCGCCCGTATCAGGTGATCAACCAGGCGTATCTCGACAGCAAGCATGCGGACAGCAAGGCGTTTGTCAATGCGGCGCTGGCCAACACGAACTTGCGCAATGGCAAGCTGGCCGGCTTGAACACGGCCGCGTATGCCGAGGCGCTGCACCTGCGTCCCGGTGTCGATATCGTCAGCAAGACGCCAGACGGCGACCTGGTGGTGCAGGGCGACCTGGATCTGTCGGGCATGCGCTACGCCAGCCTCAACCCGCGTTTCCAGCAAACGGCCGTGCGCGGCTCTGGCGAGGTGGGCAGCCTGCTGCTGCGCGCCGGCGGCGATCTGAATATCTACGGCAGCATCAATGACGGCTTCGCGCCGCCGCCCGTCACGCAGGACGACACGGGCTGGCGCCTGCTGCCGGGGCGCGACATCAACGGCAGCGACGTCATCGTGCCGGGCCAGGGCGTGACTCTGGCAGACGGCACCATCTTCCCGGGCGGCGTCACGCTCAATTACGACGTGCCCGTCAAGGCCCTGAGTTTCCGCGCCAATACGCGCCTGCCCGTGGACGTGATCCTGAACCAGGTGCTCACCTTGCCGGCCGGTACGGTGCTGGCGGCCGCCGTGCGCGACAGTGCCGGCAATGTCCTGCATGCGGCGGGCACCTTGCTGTCCACGGCGCAAACCCTGCCTTCCGGCACGCGCCTCGACGCGGGCAGCGTGATCGCGCAAATGGTCAAGGTGCGCGCCATGACCTGGCCGAAAGGCATCGCCTTGCCCGGCTTGCTGGGCGAGCGCAACGTGGTCACCCTCAGTGGCAAAGTGGCGCTGCCCGTCGGCGCGCTGATCCCGAACGGCACCGACGTCAAGCTGCTGCCCGGCGTGGATGCCATCGAACTGCGTCCGGAAGTGGCGGGCCGTCAGGGCAGGCTGTGGGCCATCGCACCCATGCTGGCCGAAGGCTCGCAATCGTGGGGCATGCGCCTGGCGGCCGGTGCCGACCTGGAGGCGGCCGACACGCGCAGCGTGCAGGCGCATCCGAAGCACGGCACCCTGCGCCTGGCCGACAGCCATTACGGCATGTATGGCGTGCTGGTGCCGCCGAAGGGCGTGCAGCACTGGACGCAGGCGGCGCAGGAGCTGGGCGAGCGCGAGGGTATCGTCGGCATCGTGGCAGGCGAACCCATCACCGAGGAATTCATCAGCCAGTTCGGCCAGACCGTGGCGGAATTCTGCGCTGGCGACGCCAGCATGTGCGTGCTGAAGGTGGCCTATGTATGGACCAAGGCCGGCGCGGAAGAATTCGCCGACTCCAGCGTGAAGGCGGGCGACGTGGTTGACCTGGCCGGCCTGGGCTGGCCCACCATGTGCGATGAAAATCCCACCTGGTGCGGCACCTCCAACCCCACCTTCGACTACAAGGCATCGAGCCTGCGCTACAGCGTGCTGCGCACGGGCACCGGCGACCTGGATCTGGTCAGCGGCGGCGACCTGCGCATGGACAGCCTGTACGGCGTCTACACGGCAGGCATGTCGTCGGTGGCGACGGCGGCCGGCGACCCGTACAACCTGCCGCGCGCGCGCAACCTGGACGGCACGGTGCTGTCCAATCCCGATGGCGCGCATGAACGCCTGGTCGATGGCGGCGCCGACAGCGTCTACCGCGCCTGGTATCCGGACCACGGCGGCAATCTGCTGCTGCAGGTGGCGGGTGACCTGAGCGGCTCGCTGGTCGGCGCATCTGCCGCCACCAACGGGCGCCCCGTCAGAACGGATGGTCCCGGCGATTCTGTGGCGGTAGGCAACTGGCTGTGGCGCCAGGGCAGCGGTGGCGTGGCCACCGGTGGTTCGGCCCAGCCGACGGCGTGGTGGATCAATTTCGGCAGCTACGTGGGGCGCGATAGCCTGGCCGATACCGTGTTGGGCTTTACGGGCTTCGGCACCCTGGG
The DNA here is from genome assembly GCF_002878455.1 of Janthinobacterium sp. AD80. Classification (GTDB taxonomy): domain Bacteria; phylum Pseudomonadota; class Gammaproteobacteria; order Burkholderiales; family Burkholderiaceae_D; genus Janthinobacterium. Next base: position 12,729 of record NZ_NRDQ01000137.1, on the reverse strand, counting down.
CGGCGGCAATGTGCGCGCCGACGTGGCGGGCGATGCGGGCGCGCTGGCACCGAAGGTTGCCACCGTCTTCAACACCAACATCAATCCGCGCTCGCAAGGCTTGCTGCTGGCCGTAGGCAGCACGGGCCGCGTGCTGGCCGACGGCAGCCTGCAACTGACGGGTGGCGGCGACCTGGACCTGCGCGTGGGCGGCGCTCTCAATCCGGCCAGCCTAGCCAACGCAGGACATCTGAATGGTGCGCTGGCCGACTTGCGCGGCCACGTGGAGGTGGCCGCTGCCCAGCTGGGCAAGGTCGCGCTGCAGTACGGCACGCGCGCCACCGACCATGTGCCGCTGGAAACGCGGGCCTTTGACGCCTTCCGCGCCACCCGCGCGATGCCGCAGGGTGGCATGACCCTGGTGCCCGGCGACGCCACCTTCAATGTGGCCACCCTGGGCGACCAGGTGCTGCAGGACGTGGCCGACCCGGGCCGCGTCCCCATGTTCAACGCCGCGTCGTATACCAGCGCGGAAGGCGAACCAGGCGCCGGCTACAGCTGGTTCAGCCTGTGGACGCCGCGCACGGCGCTCGACCTGTTCTCCGCTGGCGGCAACATGACGCCGCTGACCGCGCCGGTCGGCACGGCCACCGACCTGGCCGTCGTCTATCCTTCCATCGTGCGGGCCGCGGCCGCAAATGGCAGCTTGTACTACGGCAAGACCATCACGGACTGGGGTGGCGCGACCGCCTATGCTGAACCGTTGCTGCTGGCGCCGTCGCCCAACGCGCAGCTGCAATGGCTGGCCGGCGATTCCATCTATGCGGGCGGCTACGCCGTCAGCCAGTCGGGCGCGGCCGCCGACAGCATGGCGACGCCGTTCAAGCCGGCCTTCGAGGGCTGGAACCTCAGGCCTGGCAGCCAGACTGCCGCGGGCGGCAATGTCTCGAGTACGGGCGTGCCGTCGTCGCAGTGGAACCATCCGCTGTTCGCCTTTGGTCCCGATTCCGCCGCCGGTCCGGCCAACAGCGGCACGCAAGCGGCGCGCATCTACGCCGTGAAGGGCGATCTGGTCGGCGTCAATAGCGGCCGCATGGTGGTGTTCTACGACGCCAAACGTGCTGGCATCACCTGGTACGAGGGGGCGCAACCGGTCTGGATGAAGGCGGGCCGCGATATTGTCGGCAGCGGCACGGTGCTGCTGGAGGCCATCGACGGCACGAGCGGTGGCGACATGATGTTCCGCAATTACAGCAACCTGTTCGTACATAACAATGCGTTTGACGTGTCGGTGGTCGCGGCCGGACGCGATATCCTCGGCAGTTCCTTCAACGTGGCCGGCCCCGGCACGCTCGATATCAGCGCCGGGCGCAACATATTGATGCAGGACAAGGGCAGCGTCGTCAGCCTCGGTCCCATTGTGGCCGGCGACAAGCGCCCGGGCGCCGGCATCGCCATGCAGGCGGGCGTGGGCGCGGCCGGCCTCGACTACCTGCGCTTCGTCAAGCCCTATCTTGACCCCGCGAACGTGGCGCAGACGGGTGTGCCGCTGGCCGACCAGGCCGGCAAGGTGGTGAAATCGTACGGCAGTGAACTGACTGCCTGGCTCGGTGAACGCTACGGCTTCAAGGGCACGCCTGCCGAAGCGCTTGCCTTTTATCTGGCCTTGCCCGAACCGCAGCAGCGCGTGTTTGCGCGCAATGTGTATTTCGCGGAGCTGAAGGCGGGCGGGCGCGAGTTCAACGATGCGGACAGCGCCCGCTATGGCAGCTTCCTGCGCAGCCGCAACGCCATCGCGGGCCTGGCACCGGCCACGGACGCCAGCGGCAAGGCGATTGCCTATGCGGGCGACATTATCATGTACCGCGGCCTATACGCCCTGAGGAATGACGGCGAGCAGCGCTGGGACTATTTCCCCCGCAGCGGCTACGTGCACACGAACTTCGGCGGCGACATTCAGCTGTTGACGCCGGGCGGCAGGCAGGTCTTCGGCATCGAAGGCGAGGCGCCGCCGTCGACCTCGGGTGTTATCACCAAGGGCGGCGGCAATATCGACCTGTTCGCGCACGGCAGCATCCTGCTGGGCCAGAGTCGCATCATGACGACGTTTGGCGGCGATATCCTCGGCTGGTCGTCGACGGGCGACATCAACGCGGGCCGCGGTTCGAAGTCGACCATCGTCTACACGCCGCCCAAGCGCGTGTATGACAACTGGGGCAAAGTGACCCTGTCGTCCGACGTGCCGAGCACGGGCGCCGGCATCGCCACCCTGGCGCCGATCGCCGAAGTGCCGGCCGGCGACGTGGACTTGCTGGCGCCGCTGGGCACCATTGATGCGGGCGAGGCGGGCATCCGCGTCTCGGGCAACGTCAACCTGGCCGCGCTGAGCGTGATGAACGCGGCGAATATCCAGGTCAAGGGCGAATCCAAGGGAATGCCGGCAGTGGCGTCCGTCAACGTGGCCGCCATGACGAATGCCAGCGCGGCCGCCACGCAGGCCACGGCGGCGGCGCAGGACGTGGTGCAGCGCGAACGCGCAGCCACCCGTTCGGCGCAGCCGTCGGTATTCACGGTGCGCGTGCTGGGCTTTGGCAATGACGCGCCGCCCGACAGCGCGCAAGCCACGCCGCAGGACGGCGCGCGCGTCGAGGCGGCCGATTACAATCCGCGCAGCGCCGTGCGCGTGCTGGGCCTGGGCCAGCTGCCGGAATCGGCCACGCGCCAGTTGACGCTGCAAGAGCGCAGCAGGTTGTCGCCATGATGGCCGGCGTGGCGAGTATGGCTGCTGCCTTGCCCCTGCGCATGGCCGGCATGGCCTGGTACCGGCCCGCCATCCGGCCCCGTCTGCAGGCGGCCAACGACGTGGCGCCAGGGCAGGGCGCGCAACTGCAGGCTGTGCTGGAAAGCAATTACGCGGCCCTGCACCGGCGCCTGGAGCGCCACCTGGGCTGTGCCGAGCTGGCCAGCGACAGCCTGCACGACGCCTGGCTGCGCCTGGGCGCCATGGTGGGTGACGGCGGCGCGTCATTGGCGCACAGCCCTGTCGCCTATGTCTTCCGCGTCGCCTGCAATGCGGCCATGGACAGCCTGCGCCGCAACCGCGCCTGGCTGTATGCGGACGGAGGCGATGGCGACGGCGCCGCCGGCCTGGTCGATTTTCTCGCCGATACGGCGGCCGGGCCGGAACGCCTGGCCGAGCTGCAGGCGGACGTGCGGCGGCTGGCGCAGGCTGTCGCGCTGCTGCCGCGGCGCCACCGGCAGGTGCTCGAAGCGCTGCGCGTGGATGAACTGAGCCGCCAGGAGGTGGCGCAGCGGCACGATATGTCCTTGCGCAATGTGGATACGGCCCTGCGCCAGGCACTCGACCATTGCGCCAGGCTTACGGGCTACGCGGCGCAGGGCGGGGTCGGCACGACTCGGCGCAGCCTGAGGCTGAACGTTCGTTAGCGTACAGACGCAAACCTATCTTCCTGTCAGGCTGGAACCTCGGGCCTGCATGCGCCCACCCAGCCAGACCACAGCCAGGAGGAAGCGCGACATGACGGAGCCTAATCACATCAATGCCGGCAGGCGCGGCCTGCTGATCGCCGGCGCGCTGTCGGCCACCGCCGTGGCCGTGCCCGGCGTGGCGGGAGCGGCCGAAGCGGCCAATACAGCCACCGCAGCCGGCCAGGCCGGGCAGGCGCCGCCCGTTTTGATGAAAGTCAGCCTGGACATCAACGGCCAGCGCCACAGCCTGGACATCGACACCCGCACCAGCTTGCTCGACGCCCTGCGCGAACAGTTGCACCTGACGGGCACCAAGAAGGGCTGCGACCATGGCCAGTGCGGCGCCTGCACCGTCATGCTCGACGGCCAGCGCATCAATTCCTGCCTGACCCTGGCCGTGATGCATGACGGCGCCAAAGTGACCACCATCGAAGGGCTGGGCACGCCCGAGAAATTGCATCCGATGCAGGCCGCCTTCATCGCGCATGACGGCTTTCAATGCGGCTACTGTACCCCGGGGCAGATCTGTTCGGCCGTCGCCGCGCTCGGAGAAATTCGCCAGGGCATCCCCAGCCACGTCAGCGCGGACCTGAACGCCCGGCCGCAAGTGACGCCGGAAGAATTGCGCGAGCGCATGAGCGGCAATATCTGCCGCTGCGGCGCCTATTCCAATATCATCGAGGCCATCACCGAAGTGGCGGGGAGGCCCGCATGAGAGTCTTCAGCTACCAGAAGGCGGCCACGCAGGCCGAAGCGGCGGCTGCCGCCTTGCGCACGCCGGGCGCCAAGTTCATCGCCGGCGGCACGAATCTGCTCGACCTGATGAAACTGGAAATCGAAACGCCCGCGCATTTGATCGACGTCAATGGCCTGGCCTTGGACAAGGTGGAAGCTACCCGTGATGGGGGCTTGCGCATCGGCGCGCTGGTGCGCAACACGGCGCTGGCCGCCCATGCCACAGTGCGGCGCGACTATGGCGTATTGTCGCGCGCCTTGCTGGCTGGTGCCTCGGCGCAATTGCGCAACAAGGCGACGACGGCGGGCAATCTGCTGCAGCGCACGCGCTGCCCGTATTTCTATGACACGAACCAGGCCTGCAACAAGCGCGTGCCGGGCAGCGGCTGTTCCGCCATCGGCGGCTTCAGCCGGCCGCTGGCGATCCTGGGCGGCAGCGAGGCCTGCATCGCTACGCACCCGAGCGACATGGCCGTGGCCATGCGCCTGCTGGACGCCAGCATCGACACCGTGCGTCCCGACGGCGCCGTGCGCAGCATCCCCATCGCCGACTTTTACCGTTTGCCGGGCAACACGCCGCAGCTGGAAAGCGTGCTGCAGCCGGGCGAGCTGATCACCAGCGTGGTCTTGCCGCCGCCGCTGGGCGGCACGCATTTCTATCGCAAGGTGCGCGACCGCGCCTCGTATGCGTTCGCGCTGGTCTCCGTGGCGGCCGTGATCTTGCCGAACGGCACGGGCAGGCTGGCCCTGGGCGGCGTCGCGCCGCAGCCGTGGCGCGTGGCCGGCGCCGAGCAGGCGTTGCCGAATGGCGCCGCCGCCGTGGCACAGCAGTTGCTGGCCGGCGCCAGGCCGACGGACGACAACGCCTTCAAGGTGACCTTGGCGCAGCGCACGATTGCTTCCGTGATGGCTGAAGCACAAGCGAAGAAAGGCTGATGCCATGAAATTTTCCACACCTGCGACCACCAATCCCATCGACCAGTTGAAAGTCGTGGGCCGCGCCACGGACCGCATCGACGGCCCCCTGAAAACCACGGGCACGGCGCCGTACGCGTATGAACAGCATGCCGCCGCACCGAACGCCGTGTATGGCTACGTGGTGGGCGCAGCCATTGCCAAGGGACGCATCGCCGCCATCGACACCGGCGCCGCGCGGCGCGCGCCGGGCGTGCTGGCCGTGGTGACGGCCGAATCGGCGGGCAAGCTGGGCAAGGGCAAGATGAACACGGCCAAGCTGCTGGCCGGCCCGGACATCGAACATTACCACCAGGCCATCGCCCTGGTGGTGGCGGAAACGTTTGAACAGGCCCGCTCGGCCGCGCAGCTGCTTGACGTGAAATATGTGGAGCAGCAGGGTGCGTTCGACCTGGCAAAAGCGAAAAGCGGCGCCATCAAGCCGAAGGATGGCAAGCCCGACAGCAAGGCGGGCGACTTCGCCAGCGCCTATGCCCGTGCGCCCGTGCGCCTGGACGCCACCTATACGACGCCGGACCAGTCGCACGCCATGATGGAGCCGCACGCCTCGATTGCCAGCTGGAACGGCGATGCGGTGACGGTGTGGACGGCGAACCAGATGGTGGACTGGGGGCGTGGCGACCTGGCGCGCACTTTGGGCGTGCCGAAAGACAAGGTGCGCATCGTCTCGCCCTACATCGGCGGCGGTTTCGGCGGCAAGCTGTTCGTGCGCGCGGAAGCCTTGCTGGCGGCGCTGGGGGCGCGGGCGGCGCAGCGTCCCGTCAAGGTAGCCCTGGCGCGCCCGCTGATGATCAATAACACGACGCACCGGCCCGCTACCATCCAGCGCCTGCGCATCGGCGCCACGCGCGACGGCAAGATCACGGCCATTGGCCACGAATCGTGGTCGGGCGACTTGAAAGGCGGCCAGCCGGAAACGGCCGTGATGCAGACGCGTTTGCTGTATGCGGGCGCCAACCGCATGACGGCCATGCGCCTGGCCGTGCTCGATCTTCCTGAAGGCAATGCCATGCGCGCGCCGGGCGAGGCGCCGGGGCTGATGGCGCTGGAAGTCGCCATGGACGAGATGGCGGAAAAATTGAAAATGGACCCCATCGTTTTCCGCATCCTCAACGACACCAAGGTGGACCCGGAAAAACCCAGCCGTCCATTTTCCCAGCGCCGCCTGATCGACTGCCTGCGCACGGGCGCCGTGGAATTCGGCTGGAAAGAAAGGCCAGCCCAGCCCGGCACGCGGCGCGACGGCCGCTGGCTGGTCGGCATGGGCGTGGCGGCCGCCTTCCGCAACAACCTGGTCATGCAATCCGCCGCCCGGGTGCGCCTCGATGGCAACGGCATCATCACGGTGGAAACGGACATGACGGACATCGGCACGGGCAGCTACACCATCATCGCCCAGACGGCGGCGGAAATGCTGGGCGTGCCATTGAAGCGGGTGGTCGTGCGCCTGGGCGACTCGGATTTTCCCGTGTCGGCCGGCTCGGGCGGGCAATGGGGCGGCAACAGTTCCACGGCCGGCGTGTATGCGGCCTGCGTGCGCCTGCGCCAGGCCATCGCGGGCAAGCTGGGCTTCGATGAAAAAGAGGTGCGTTTTTCGGATGGGCAAGTGAGCCAGGGCGAGCGCAGCGTGCCGCTGGCGGCGGCCGCCTACCATGGCGAGGTTTTCGCGGAAGACCACATGGAATACGGCGACCTGGATAAAAAGTTCCAGCAATCCACCTTCGGCGCGCATTTCGTCGAAGTGGGCGTCGACAGCGACACGGGCGAAGTGCGCGTGCGCCGCATGCTGGCCGTCTGCGCCGCCGGCCGCATCCTCAATCCGAAAGCGGCCCGCAGCCAGGTGATCGGCGCCATGACCATGGGCGTGGGCGCGGCCCTGATGGAGGAACTGGTGGTCGACCAGCGCCGCGGCTTCTTCGTCAACCACGACCTGGCCAGCTACGAAGTGCCCGTGCACGCCGATATCCCGCACCAGGACGTGCTTTTCCTCGATGAAACCGACCCCATGTCCTCGCCCATGAAAGCCAAGGGCGTGGGCGAACTGGGCATCTGCGGCGTGGCGGCCGCCATCGCCAACGCCGTCTACAACGCGACGGGCGTGCGGGTGCGCACGTATCCGGTGACCCTGGACAAGCTGATTGGCAAGCTTGGTGACCAGATCAATGGCAAGGTGACGGTGTAGCTGTGGTGAGCGGGGAGTGTGGCGGGCTGTCTGTGCCATGTCCCCCCGGCTTCCTGCGCATAAGGCATCAGGCTACACCTCCTGCGTCCGGTATTTGCGCCAGAACAGGTAAAAAACTGTACCGCAAAGAAAGCCATGCGCACCGAACCCCAGGGCCGTTTCAGCATACCTCAGCCAGGCGTATGCCATGGGCTGGCCATTGTCATAATATGGCAAGACATGCCCGTGCCATGACAGATTCGCCGTGAAACCGGGTATGGGCTTGGGGTAGGTGATGACAAGATAAGGCAGCATCGCCATGGCGGCGGCGCAGCCGCTCAGGCTGAGGAAGCTGAGTTTTTGTGTCTTGTTCAGTGCATCAAAGCAGGGTATGCCGAACAGCAGGATGGGCAGTATCGACACGGCCATCACCGCGAGTCCAAATATGGCGAGGAGGTCTAAGGGTGGAAAATTGCTGATGGAAAATTCGGCGCCCATTAACGGGAAGAAGGTGATCAAGGCCAGCACTGGCTGCAATAAAATGGCGACAAGAGTTGCAAGAGTAATATGCAGAGTTTTCATGGAGGCGATCAGGTGTTGCATGTTTCAACGCTGTCCCGGCGGCTCTGGCGCGCCAGGGCTGCGGCCAGCGGCCTTTGCCGTATGCCGGAAAGGACGGATAATAGCGCCTATCTTACTTATGCATAATACTGGATTGCCTCATGGAAATTAAAGTCAACTTTCTCGATAAGCTGCGTCTCGAAGCCAAGTTCGACGATTTCACGGTCATCGCCGACCAGCCCATCCGCTACAAGGGCGATGGCTCGGCGCCTGGCCCGTTCGACTATTTTTTGGCGTCATCGGCACTGTGCGCCGCTTATTTCGTGAAATTGTATTGCGATACGCGCAATATTTCAACCGAAAACATCCGCCTGTCGCAGAACAATATCGTTGATCCGGAAAACCGTTACCAGCAGATTTTCAAGATCCAGGTCGAACTGCCGGCCGATATCTCGGCCAAGGACCGCCAGGGCATCTTGCGGTCGATCGACCGTTGCACCGTCAAGAAGGTGGTGCAGACGGGCCCCGAATTCGTGATCGAAGAAGTCGAGAACCTCGACGCCGATGCCCAGGCACTGCTGACCTTGAGCGCGGCGCCTGGCGCGAACACCTATATCGCGGGCAAGGATCTGCCGCTGGAACAGACGATCGCCAATATGTCCGGCCTGCTGGCCGGCCTGGGCATCAAGATTGAAATCGCCTCGTGGCGCAACATCATCCCGAATGTGTGGTCGCTGCATATCCGCGATGCGCATTCGCCCATGTGCTTTACGAACGGCAAGGGCGCGACCAAGGAAAGCGCGCTGGCGTCGGCCCTGGGCGAGTATATCGAGCGCCTCAGCAACAACCATTTCTACGCCGGTTCGTTCTGGGGCGAGGATATCGCCAACGCGCCGTTCGTCCACTATCCGAACGAGCGCTGGTTCAAGCCTGGCCGCAAGGATGCGCTGCCGAAGGAAATACTCGATGCATATTGCCTGGATATCTATAATCCCGACGGCGAACTGCTGGGCTCGCACCTGATCGACACCAATTCCGGCAACACCGAACGCGGCATTTGCTCGCTGCCGTATGTGCGCCAGTCCGATGGCGAGGTCGTGTATTTCCCGTCCAACCTGATTGAAAACCTGTATGTCAGCAATGGCATGAGCGCCGGCAATACCCTGGTCGAAGCGCAGGTGCAATGTCTGTCGGAAATTTTCGAGCGGGCCGTCAAGCGCGAAATCCTCGAAGGCGAGATCGCCTTGCCGGACGTGCCGCAGCACGTGCTGGCGAAATACCCGGGCATCCTGGCCGGCATTCAGGGCCTGGAAGAGCAGGGCTTCCCCGTGCTGGTGAAGGATGCGTCCCTGGGCGGCGTCTACCCGGTGATGTGCGTGACCCTGATGAACCCGCGCACGGGCGGCGTGTTTGCCTCGTTCGGCGCGCACCCGAGCCTGGAAGTGGCGCTCGAGCGCAGCCTGACGGAGCTGCTTCAGGGCCGCAGCTTTGAAGGCCTCAACGACTTGCCGCAGCCGACCTTTGCCAGCGAAGCCGTCACCGAACCGAACAACTTTGTCGAACACTTCATCGATTCCAGCGGCATCGTCTCGTGGCGCTTTTTCAGCGCCAGGGCCGACTACGATTTTGTCGAATGGGATTTTTCCGGCCAGGGCGAGAATTCGAATGCCGAGGAAGCGGCCACCCTGTTCGGCATCCTTGCCGAGATGGGCAAGGAAGTCTACGTGGCCGAATATGACCAGCTGGGCGCTACGGCCTGCCGCATCCTGGTGCCCGGCTATTCGGAAGTGTATCCGGTCGAGGACTTAATTTGGGACAACACCAACAAGGCCTTGCTGTTCCGCGCCGACATCCTGAACCTGCATAAACTGGACGATGCCAGCCTGGAAGACTTGCTGGACCGCCTGGAAAACAGCGAGCTCGACGAGTACGGCGACATCGCCACCCTGATTGGTATCGAATTCGACGAAAACACGGTATGGGGCCAGCTGACGACCCTGGAATTGAAGCTGCTGATCCAGCTGGTCTTGCAGCAATTCGAGGACGCCAAGGAACTGGTGGAAACCTTCCTGCAGTACAACGACAACACGGTCGAGCGCAAACTGTTCTATCAAGCCTTGAACGTGGTGCTGGAAGTCGAACTGGACGACGAGCTGGAACTGGACGACTACGTCGTGAATTTCCGCCGCATGTTCGGCGACGAGCGCATGGATGCCGTGCTGGGTTCCGTGGACGGCAGCGTGCGCTTCTATGGCCTGACGCCGACGAGCATGAAACTCGAAGGTCTCGACAGGCACCAGCGTTTGATCGACAGCTTCAAGAAACTGCACGTGGCGCGCGCCAGGGCTGCCTCGCGCTAAGAGCAGCGCCAGGCAGCGCCGCGCGCTCTCCTGGCGGCATCAACGGATGTGGACATGGGGCGGCGCCTGGCGTCGTCCCATCGCTCAAAACCGGCCCCAACGCTATGTCGCGACCAGCGCCCGCCAGGCGCGCACTTCTCCGTCAGTCAGCACGGGGCCCCAGCCGCCGCGCAGCCGCGCATCCGCCTGCACATAATGGACGAAGGCGGGCACGCCCACATCATGCTCGGCGCACAGGTGCAACACCGCTTCCAGCTGCCGCCTGCTGGCGGGAAGGTCGTCGCCGTACCAAGTGGCGGCGCCCGTTTCCAGCACATGCTCGGTGAGTCGTATCAAGGGGGCGAGCAGCTCGCCCGGGATGGCCGCGCAGACGTCCTCCGGCCACGGGTCGCCCATGCCGTTCACCGCCAGTGCCGCACAGCCTTGTTCCCAGGAGACGAAATTACCCGTTTCCACTTGTGCTATTTGCCACACGTGTTCGGTGAATGCCGACAGGGCGGGGTGGATGATCGCATGGCGCTGGCAAAAGCGCTGCAGGCAGGTCACGGCGAGGCATTGCCGGGCGATCACGGAGAGTGTGTCTATTGATATGTTATTCATGCTGCGATGGTCTTTGGTCTGGCCGCTAGTGTATGCCAACATGCGCCCATGTCAAAGCCATGCCGCCGCTCCGGCGAGATGCAGGACAGCATTATGGTGAATGCCGCCGCTCGCCGCTCGCCGCTCGCCGCTCGCCTCTTGCCATGAATCTTGCTGGCAGGCCAGTTGCATGGCGCCACGAGCCTGCGCGAAAAGCTGCTGCCGTTCATCGCGATCGCGCAAACGGTCGCGGTGCGTGACGGTCGGCTGCGCAGCGCCGGAAAAGCCGCCGTTCGGCCTGTTTTAATCATGCCGTCCGGTCCCGGCTGATGGTCGGCTGGGTGCGCTGGGGAACGGAACAGTTATTTCCGCTCCGCTATACTGGCGGCCCTTACGCCGCTCTCCGGAATCATCATGGACCTCAGTAACCACGCCGCCGTCGTCAATTGCGAAGCTTATCGCGATGGCAGGAAGATCGCCCACTTCGATATCGACAAGGTGGGCGACTTTCTTGGCGACCCCGATTGTTTCGTCTGGATCGGCATGGCCAGCCCCGACGCCACCGCCATGCAGGCGCTGCAAACGGCGTTCGGCCTGCACGAACTGGCCGTCGAAGATGCGCAGGGGGCGCACGAGCGGCCCAAGCTGGAAGAATACGGCGACACCCTGTTCATGGTGCTGCACACGGCCAGCCTGGACGGCGAGGCCATCGTGTATGGCGAAACCCACGTCTTCCTCGGTTGCCGCTTCATCATCACCGTGCGCCATGGCCCCTCGGCCGGCTATTCGAAATTGCGTGAACGCAAGGAAAGCGTGCCGGAAAAACTTGCCAGCGGCCCCGGCTACGTGCTGTACTCCATCATCGACTTCATCGTCGACCAGTACCAGCCCTGCATCGACCTGCTGCAGGCCAGGTTCCAGCAATATGAACAGCAGCTGTTCAAGCCCAGCCTGTCCGAAGACAAGCTGCAGGATTTCTACCAGCTCAAGACGGAACTGCTGAAGCTGGACGCGGCCGTCAATCCCCTGCATGACATCTGCACCCAGCTGATCCGTTTTCATGGTGATATCGTGCCCAAGGAAAACCGCATCTACTACCGCGACATTCTCGACCACGTGAAAAGGGTCACCCACACGGCCAACCAGATGCGCGAACTGGTCAATTCCGCCATGCAGGTGGCGCTGGGGCAGATTTCCATCCGCCAGAACGAAGTCGTCAAGCGCCTGGCCGGCTGGGGCGCGATCCTGGCCGTGCCCACCATGGTCTTCAGCCTGTATGGCATGAACTTTGAATTCATGCCGGAGCTGAAATGGCGCGGCAGCTATCCGGCCGTGATCGTCGGCATCTTTGTCGGCTGCTACCTGCTGCACCGGCGGCTGAAGAAGGATGGCTGGCTGTAGCGCGGCAAGCTGGCCGCATGCAAACATTGGAGAGTTTTGCCGCCGAATTAGCTGCTACGATGAAATCATTCCTGTGAAGGCGGTGGCTGGCTGATGGCTGAACCTCCTTGGCGTGGATGCCGTGTCCGGCTGTCGCCGCACCCCAGAGGCGCCGGCCAGGACAGCAAGGCGTATCCGACGCCACAAGGCTCCTGTCATGCAGGAGCCTTTTTTTGTCGACTACCCCGCCACGGTGGTGATCGCCGCCGCCGCTTCCAGGATCAGCGCCGCCACCTCGGCGGGGCGCGAGGCCAGCGAGGCGTGGCTGGCGTCCAGCGTGATGACCTTGCGGGCGCCCAGGCGCGCCGCCATGCGCTCCTGGTTGACGGGGGAAATCATGCGGTCGGCGCTGGAAATCTGGTACCAGCTGGGCTTGTGCCGCCAGGCCGGATCGCTGACGCTATCGCCAAAGGTGCTGGCCAGCGGCGCCTTTTGCACCACGCCCAGCAC
>NZ_NRDQ01000136.1 GCF_002878455.1 Janthinobacterium sp. AD80 | reverse complement strand
GAACTGGCCGCCGGCATCGTCGCCAACCTGGCGCACATCGACGTGCTGGAAGTGATCGCCGATGATTATTACGGCGCGACGCGCGCCAGCGTCGCCGCCTTGCGCAGCCTGGCGCGGCAAGTACCTGTCAGCCTGCACGGCGTGGGCATGGGACTGGCTTCCAGCATTCCCGCAGAACCGCGCCGGCTGCACGCCATGGCACGCCTGATGCGGGAGGTGCAAGCGGAATCGTGGTCGGAGCACCTGAGTTTCGTGCGCGCGGGCGGCGTCGAGATCGGCCACCTGGCGGCGCCGCCGCGCACGCCACGCAGCGCCGCCGGCACGATCGCCAATATCGGGCTGGCCACGCGCATCGTCGGCAGCGCGCCGCTGATGGAAAATATCGCCACGCTGATCGCGCCGCCCGCCAGCACGCTCGACGAAGCCGAGTGGCTGGCGCGCATCGCCGATGGCGCGCAAGTGCCGCTGCTGCTCGACCTGCACAACCTGTATGCGAACGCCGTCAATTTTGGCCAGAATGCGGAACAGTCGCTGCTGCGTTTACCGCTGGCCAGGGTCGCCGCCGTGCACCTGAGCGGCGGCCACTGGATCGCTGCGCCCGATGGCAGCCGACGCCTGCTGGACGACCATCTGCACGACGTGCCGTCCGCCGTCTTCGATTTATTGAGCGTGCTGGCGCACCATGCGCCGCAGCCACTGACGGTGATCGTCGAGCGCGACGGCAATTATCCGTCGTTCGGCCATGTGCTCGGGCAGCTGGAACTGGCGCGCGCTGCCTTGCGCGCGGGGCGAAACGCATGAGTTCCCCCGCGCTGGAAACCTGCCTGGCCAAGCTGTACACGGACGACGCCTTGCGTGAGGCCTTCCTGCGGGCGCCCCACGCGCAGGCGCTGCTGCATGGCTTGTCGCCGCAGGAAGCCGAGGCCATGGCGGCGATCGACCGCATCGGCCTGCAAATGGCCGCGGCCAGTTACCAGGCCAAGCGCGCGGGGCGCGCAGCGCATGGCAGCCAGCCCAAAGCGGCGCGGCGCTGGTGGCAGCGGCTGCTGCCAGCCTGGCGCTGATGACCGTTACAAGTGCCACAGACGCAGCGGCAGCAATCCCCACCAGGCCAGCACCAGCAGCAATTGCAGCGCCGCCAGCAAGGCGACCCAGTCCCATTTCGCCAGCGTGCCGTATTCGGCCGCCGTGCCGCGGCTGCGCCAGCAACGGGCCAGGCCAAAGGCCATGGCCAGCGGCAGCGCGCCCGTCGCCAGCGCCAGCAGCACGCTGGCAATGGTGACGTCGCCCAGGCGCAGGAAGGACTGGAAGTACAGGAACGGCAGGGGTAGCAAGAGTCCCAGCAGCGACAGCACGGGCGCGAACAGATGGTCGGCCCGCCCCAGGCTGCGGCGCGCGGCGCGGTACACGCCCACCAGCAGCACGTACAGCAAGCCAGCCACGCCCAGCGCCAGGCTGCCCCACAAGACCAGCATGCGCAGCATCGAGGCCCGCTCATAGCTGCGCAAGCCATCGCTGAGCACATGCCGGCCCTCTTCCTGCATCAGCACGTGGGACGGGGTGCTGCGGTCGCTGGCGCGGAACAGGAAGCCACCCACCGGTTCCAGCTCCTTCGGCTCGCCCTGGAAGGGAATCAGGAACAGCGACTCGCCATCCCATTTCAGGCGCGTAAAACCGAAGACGGCGTCGACCCAGGCCATGCTGGCCATGGCGCTGGGCGATGGCACGTACACGCCCTGCCAGTTTTCCACCGTGGGCGCGGGCGTGCCGCGCGGCGCCGGCGCGCGCAGCGGCACGTCGAGGTCGCGCAGCAGCAAGCGGTTGAAGCGCTCGTAGTCGGCCCCTTCCCCATCCGTATTGAAGGCAACAAAGAATGCGCTGCCCTGTTCCGGGTAGATGCACAGCATGGCGCGGAAACCCGCCGTGGTGCCAGGATGGCAGGCGCCCACCACATTGTGGCGGTCGCGTACGGCCAGCGCCAGGCCATGGCCCGTTTCCAGGCCTGCCTGCGCCGCATCCGTGCCGGCCGGCTCGGACAAGGCGCCCATCAGGGCCAGGTCGATGAACTGCGCGCCCTTCAGCTTGCCGTCGCCCAAGAGGAATTGCGCCAGCCTGGCCATGTCGGCTGCCGTGGTGGTGAACTGGCCCGCCGGGCGCAGATACTGGGGCACGGCCGCCTGCGCCACGCCATGCTCGACGTGGCCCATGGCAAGCCGCGCGTCGCGCTGCGCGCCCGTTTGCGTGCTCATTTGCGTCACAAAGCCAAAGGTACTGTCGGCCATGCCCAGCGGCTGCAGCAACTGCGCGTCCAGGTAGCGCTCATAAGGCTGGCCCGTGACGCGCTCGATCACCATGCCCAGCACGCCATAGCCCATGTTCGAATACGCGTAACGGGTGCCGGGACGCGTGCGCACGCGCAGCAGGCCGCTGCCGTCGAAGGCCTCGGCCAGCGGCGTGTCGGGCTGCGGCTTGCCGCTGAACGCCTGCCACAGGCGCACATTGTCGAGGCCTGCCGTATGCGCCAGCAGGTGGCGGATGCGCACGGGGTCGCTGGCCAGCCAGGGGTTGCGCAGCGCCAGTTCGGGCAGCACCTGCTGCACCGGGGTGTCGAGCGTGAGCCGGTCTTCGCTGATCAGGCGCAAGACGCCCAGCGCCAGCATCACCTTGGCCACGGAACCCACCTGCACGCGCGTGTCGGCCTGCATGGAGGCCTTGGCGGCCACATCGCGCAGGCCCGCTGCGCCCGTGCGCACTTTGCCATCCGGCAGCACTTCGCTCCACACGGCGCCCGCCAGGCCCTCGTCCTTCAGGCCGGCGGCAAAGTCCGCCTCCAGGGTAGCGGGAACGGGGGCCGCGTGGGCCGTCGCGCCGCACAGCAGCAAGACCGGCAAGGCGCGGCGCAGCCATCGCCTGGCGCGCATGGCCAGCGTGGGATGTCGGTTTGATGTCAACAATCTGTTCTGCCTTTTCCATGGACTGCGCTCCCCTGCAAAATTGCTTGTTACAATAAAAACGTTACCAAGCGAGGAACTGACATGTCACAAGAGATTATTCTGGATACCAAACTCCAGCAGACCAAAAACCTGGCCTGGTGGTTGTACCTGATTCATGGCGCCAGCTTCGTGTTTTCGCTGGGCGCCTTTTCCTTCATTCCGCTCATCATCAATTATGTGAAGCGGGACGAGGCGGCCGGGACCTTCGTATTCAGCCATCACAGCTGGATGATCCGTTCCTTCTGGTGGTATGTGTGCTGGGTCGTCGTTGGCGCCGTGCTGTGGGTCACCATCATCGGCATTCCGCTGGCGCTCATCGTCTGGGGTGTGGCCTGGCTGTGGAAGGCCTACCGTTTGCTGCGCGGCTTCCTCGACCTGAACAACAACACCCCCGTCCCCATGTAACTGAATCCCGGGCAAGCCAGCGGGCCTGCCCCTGCCGCTACATCGACGCGAACGCCCGTTCGATATCGGCGATCAGATCCTGCGGATCTTCCAGCCCCACGTTCAGGCGCACCAGCTGGCCCGGCAGCTTCCAGCCCTTGCGCATGGAGGCGATGCGGTATGGCATCACCAGGCTGTTGGCGCCGCCCCAGCTGTAACCTATCTTGAACAACTGCAAGGCATCGACGAAGCGGTCCGTCTGCGCCTCGGTGTAGCGGGCATCGAACAGCACGGAAAACAGGCCGCCCGCGCCCGTGAAATCGCGCTGCCAGATGGCGTGGCCGGGGCAATCCTCGAAGGCAGGATGCAGCACCGTGGCGATCTCGCCGCGTCCCTTGAGCCAGGCAGCCACCGTGCGTGCGCCCGCGTCATGGGCATCGAAACGCAGCTTCATGGTGGGCAAGCCGCGCAGCACCAGGTAGGCATCGTCGGCGCCCACGCCCATGCCAAGGCGCATGTGCGCCTGCGCCAGGCGCTCGTGCAGCGCCCTGTCGCGCGTAATGAGTGCGCCCATCAGCACGTCCGAGCCGCCCGACTGGTATTTCGTCAGCGCCTGCATGATGATGTCCACGCCCAGGTCGAAGCCGCGCAGGGCCAGTCCCGCCGACCAGGTGTTGTCCAGCGCCACCAGCACGCCGCGCGCATGGGCGGCCGCGCAAATGGCGGGCAAGTCCGGCACTTCCATGGTCACGGACCCCGGTGCTTCCGTCCAGATCAGCTTGGTATTTTCCTGGATGAGCGCGGCGATGCCGGCGCCGATCAGCGGGTCGTAATAGCGCGCCGTGATGCCGAAATCCTGCGCCAGCCAGCGGCCCAGCTCGCGGTTCGGGTTGTAGATATTTTCCGGCAGCAATACGTCATCGCCTGTTTTGAGCAGGGCAAAGTCCGCCATGGCGATGGCCGCCAGCCCAGACGGCGCCAGCAGGCAGTGATGCCCCCCTTCGATCTCCGCCAGCCGCGCTTCCAGGGTGAAGGTGGTGGGCGTGCCGTGCAAGCCGTAGGTGTAGGCGTTTTTTTCTTTCCAGTCGCCAGAGCGCATGGCCGCCACGTCCTTGAACAGCACGGTCGAAGCGTGATGAATGGCATTGGGAAAGGCGGCAAAGCCTTGCGGCGCCTGGTAATCGCTGTGGATCAGCGCGGTCTGCGGAGATTTGGGTGTGGTCATGGCGTCAGCATAAGAGCGTGGGGCAAATAAAAAGGCGGGCCAGCAATTGCCGGTCCGCCTTGATTGTAAGGGCTTTGCGCCCTGCACGCCGTACACCTGACAGAGTGTTACACCTGCATAAAAAACGTTCAGGCCAAGGCGCGCTGCCGAAGACAGTACCTTACTGTACGGCAAGGCAGCGCAACGCCGGCATGGAGGTTTTTTACTCGGCAGCGCCCCACAGGTCGTGCGCATCGGCCGAGGTGATGGTCACGTCGACGAATTGACCGACGGCCAGCTTGCGGTGCGGTTCGAACGGCGGCTTCACATACACGACGCCGTCGATTTCCGGCGCGTCGGCGGACGAGCGGCCCACGCCGCCGGAGCGGGTGACTTCATCGATCAGCACGCGCACGGTCTTGCCGACCTTGGCTTGCAGGCGTTTCTTGGAAATTTCTTCCTGCAGCAGCATGACGCGGCCGCGGCGCTCTTCGCGCAGCTCTTCCGGCACGGGATTGGCGATCTCGTTGGCCGTCGCGCCTTCAACAGGCGAATAGGCGAAGCAGCCCAGGCGGTCAATCTGCGCTTCCTTGAGGAAGTCCAGCAGGTATTCGAATTCCGCTTCCGTTTCACCAGGGAAACCGGCGATGAAGGTCGAACGGATGGTCAGGTCCGGATTGATGGCGCGCCAGGCCTGGATGCGGTCGAGGTTTTTCTCGCCGCTGGCCGGACGCTTCATGCGCTTCAAGACGTCAGGGTGCGCGTGCTGCATCGGGATATCGAGGTAAGGCAGGATATGGCCGCCGCTCATCATCGGGATGATCTGGTCCACGTGCGGGTATGGATACACATAGTGCAGGCGCACCCAGGCGCCGTAGGACTTGGCCAGTTCGCCCAGCGCTTCCGTCAGCTGCGTCATGTGCGTCTTCACGGGACGGCCATTCCAGAAGCCGGAACGGAATTTCACGTCCACGCCATACGCCGAGGTATCTTGCGAAATGACCAGCAATTCCTTGACGCCAGCCTTGAATAGGTTTTCCGCTTCGATCATCAGCTCGCCGATCGGACGCGAGACGAGGTCGCCGCGCATCGATGGGATGATGCAGAAGCTGCAGCGGTGGTTGCAGCCTTCGGAAATTTTCAGGTAGGCATAGTGCTTCGGTGTCAGCTTGACGCCTTGCGGCGGCACCAGGTCGAGGAACGGCGCATGCGGCTTCGGCAGGTGCAAGTGGACGGAATCCATTACTTCGGCCAGCGCGTGCGGACCCGTGACGGACAGCACTTTCGGGTGCACCTTCATGATGATGTCGTCGCCGGCAGCATCTTTCTTGGCGCCCAGACAACCGGTGACGATGACCTTGCCGTTTTCAGCCAGCGCTTCGCCGATGGCGTCCAGCGACTCTTGCACGGCAGCATCGATAAAGCCGCAGGTATTGACGATCACCAGATCGGCGCCAGCGTAGGATTTCGCCGTTTCGTAGCCTTCGGCGCGCAGTTGGGTCAGGATTTGTTCGGAGTCAACCAGCGCTTTCGGGCAGCCGAGCGAGACAAAGCCCACTTTCGGCGCCGCACCTGGCATGGCCAGCATGGCCTCGGGCTGGGCGGAAGGAACGGGAATACGGTGAATTTCAGACATAGTTGGCAGCTAGTAAAATGGTGAGGCGAATCGGCTATTGTACCCCGAGCCGCCCTTAGCTGGCAGAACTATGCTGTTTTGATGACGCCGATACAACTCGCAGGCGATCAAATCGCCCTGCGAGCGCGTAGCGGTGACTATTTTTTGTCGGTGGGAGGCACCGGCGGAACAAACGGGAACGTGCCGAACAGATTCTTGCTCTGGCTCTGCATCTGCTCCTGCATCTGCACGAACAGGCTCTTGCTCTGGTCGATGTAGTTGTTCATCATGCCTTGCATCATCGGGCCCTGGACATTCATGAACTGCGTCCACATTTCCGGGCTGAATGGCTTGCCTTCGAAGCTGCCGGCCGACGTGCCCGTAAACTTGTGCTGGATGTCCGTGAACGCTTGCACGTTCTTTTCCAGGTAGGAGCCCATCATGCCCTGCATGGCGTGGCCATAGTAGCGGATGATCTGCGACAACACGCTGCTCGAGAACATGGGCGCGCCGTTCGCTTCCTCTTCCAGAATGATCTGCAGCAGGATGCTGCGCGTCAGATCTTCACTGGATTTGGCATCGACGACGGTAAATACCTCATTGTCCAACACCAGCTGCTTGACGTCCGTCAAGGTGATGTAGGAACTGGTTTGCGTGTCGTACAAACGGCGATTGGGATATTTTTTAATCAGGCGGTCTATACTTTTTTTTGCACTACTCATCACAAGTTCCACTTATTGCGCCGCAACGCATACTGAGTTGATCCGAAAAAAAAGCGAACCAGGGTCCGCTTTCGCACCTGCCTACTTTTTGCATTATAGAGTGGAAAACAACTCTATTGCACATCTGGGCCGAAGATTCCCGCATTTATTGCAACGCAACCAAAAGTAATTTCCTGACAAGACCGGAGATCACCCCGGCCCTGCCTGGCGGGAAGCTTTGTGAACTAATCCGCCCTGACTTTAACATACCGGCCCGGCGCCGCCTCGATAGGCGCATGGCGTTTGTTGCCCGGCTTGCCTGGCGCCTTGACATCGGCACCGCCATGTTCGGCCAAAAACGCCGCCCACTCGGGCCACCAGCTGCCCACGTGCTCGGTGGCGCCTTCCATCCATTGCTCGGCGGTCAATGGCTTGGCTTTCGCCGTGCGCGCGGTTCTGGCCGCGTCATTGCTCCAGTAGCTGCGCTTCTTCTTCGACGCCGGGTTGATCACGCCGGCGATATGGCCCGAGGCGCCCAGGATAAAGCGGTTGGCTTTCGGCTTTTTCGGGTTCAGCAAGGCCGTGCTGGCATAGGCCGCACCCCAGGGCACGATATGGTCTTCACGCGACCCATAGATGAAAGCCGGCGCGTCAATGCTGCTCAGGTCGATCTTTTCACCGGCCACCGTCAGCTTGCCCGGCACCTTCAGGCTGTTTTCCAGGTAGGTATTGCGCAGATACCAGCAGAACATGGGGCCCGGCAAGCTGGTGCCGTCGCCGTTCCAGTACAGCAAGTCGAACGCGGGCGGCTCCTTGCCCTTCAGGTAGTTCGACTGCACGTAATTCCACACGAGATCGTTCGGCCGCAGGCTGGAGAAAGTGCTGCCCAGGTCGCGGCCCGACATCAGGCCGCCCTTGGCCAGGCTCTGTTCGCGCAGCGCCACTTGCGGCTCGTCGATGAAGACGTTGAGCGCGCCCGTGTCGCAGAAATCCAGGAAGGTCGTCAGCAGGGTCAGGCTGGCGGCCGGATTTTCGCCGCGCGCCTTGAGCACGGCCAGCGCCGTCGAGACGATGGTGCCGCCCACGCAAAAGCCGAACAGGTTCAGCTTGTCCTGGCCGGAAATATCCTGCACCACCCGGATCGCTTCGATCACGCCTTGCTCGACGTAATCGTCCCACGTCAGGTGCTGCATGCTCATGTCCGGATTACGCCAGGACATCAGGAACACCGTATTGCCCTGCTCTACCGCATAGCGCACGAGCGAGTTTTCCGGCTGCAAGTCAAGGATATAGAATTTATTGATGCATGGCGGCACCATCAGCAGGGGCCGCTGGTGTACTGTTGCCGTCGTCGGCGTGTACTGGATCAGCTGGAACAGCGCGTTCTCGAACACCACCGTGCCCGGCGTGGTGGCCACGTTGCGGCCCACTTCGAATGCGGATTCGTCGGATTGCGAGATGCGGCCCTTCTGCATGTCGGCCAGCATGTTCGTCAAGCCCTTGGCCAGGCTCTCGCCCTTGGTCTCGATCAAGGTTTGCTGCGCATCGGGATTGGTGGCCAGGAAATTGGCGGGCGACATGGCATCGACAATTTGCTGCACGGCAAACGCAATTTTTTGCTTCTGGTGCGGCGTCGCTTCCACGGCGTCGGCCATGGCGGTGAGAAATTCCGCGTTCAGCAGATACGCAGCCGCATTGAAGGCCGACAGGGGGCTGGCGTGCCAGGCGGGCGCGGCAAAGCGGCGGTCTTTCAGCTCCGGCGTCTTGCCGGCCATGAAGTCCGTCCACAGCCCCGTCAGCTTGGCCACATAGGCGTTTTTCAGTTGCTCGATCACTTCCGGCTTGATGCTGGCACCGGCATCCTGCAAAATGCCGGCAATCGGATTGCTGGCCGGCTGCGGTACCATGTTAAACCACGTTTTCCACTGCTCAGGATTGCTGATCTGCGCCATCCATTCCTTGGTCATCATTTGAGGATCGGGCATGTTCATAGATGTATGTAAGTCCATTCAAGATTGAGGGACGCCGAACAAAACCTACTGCGCGTCGGTATAGGCGGCCTGCGATGCTCACCGTACTAGAGTACGGTTGCGCTTCTTAGCCACCTCTCCCTTCCGCTCGCTACGGTTTTGTTAGGCGCCGAAACGTAGTCGAAAAATAAATACTTTAGGATCACCTGCATGCAAACTTTTACTGACTGCCACTACCAATGATGCTCATGACCGCTGTTGCCTGGATCTATGTCGTCGGCCTCATGGCGCTGACGGAACCGTCCATCGTCGCCGGGGTGATGACCTTCTTGCTGTACTGCGTCATACCCCTGTCCATCCTATTCTATCTGACGGGCTCGCGGAGACGCAAACGCAAGGCCGAGCTAAAAGCCCGCGCACTTGCCTCAGCAGACGATAAAACAAAAACGGCAGACACATAAGTGTCTGCCGTGCAGATTATTTGCGCCAGATCAAACTGGCCTGTCGTCCCGTGACGCCATCGCGCCGATACGAGTAAAACTGCGCCGCATCGCTGACGGTGCAATATTCCCCGCCCGCCACTTGCGCCACGCCATCGCGCAGCAGCATGGTGCGCGCCAAGGCATAGATGTCGGCCAGGTATTTGCCCGGCTTGCCATCGATGGCCGCGAACGCGGCGCTCAGCACTTGCCGCTCGGCATCATCACGCGCGCCGTCGCGAAACGCTTGCAGCACGTCCTGGCCCACTTCAAATTGCCGTGGACCGATGGCCGGTCCCAGCCAGGCCAGGATAGCCGTCGCGCCCTGCGCGCGCATGGACTCCACCGTGCGCTGCAGGACGCCATTGGCCAGCCCGCGCCAGCCCGCGTGCGCCGCACCGACGACGAGTCCGTCATGCGAACAGAACAGTACCGGCAGGCAATCGGCCGTCATCACCACGCATACGGCGCCAGCTTGCGTGGCGATGCTGGCGTCGGCGTCCGGCACGCGGCCGCCCAGGCTGGCCGCATCCGCCACGGCCACGCCGTGCACCTGCGACAGCCAGGCCGGCTGCGCCGGCAGGATCTCCGCCAGCCGCGCCCGGTTGGCCAGCACGTGCGCCGTATCATCGCCCACGTGCGTGCCCAGGTTCAAGCCACCGCCGCCCTGCCCGTCAGCATACGGCCCCTGGCTGACGCCGCCCGCGCGCACGCTCGACAGCGCGCCCACGTTGGCGGGCAAGCCGGGCCAATGGGGAATGATGCAAGGCAACGGTGAGGTCATCAGACCTGTTCCGGCTCGGGAATGCCGGCCGTGGCGATCAGTTGCGCGAAGTCGTCGGCCAGCGGCACGATCCACTCGCACGCTTCCAGGGTGCCCGGATGCACGAGACCCAGGCGGCGCGCCTGCAGCGCCTGGCGGGAAAAGACGGTCACCAGGTGCTGCTTGCCATACACATGGTCACCGACCAGCGCAAAGCCCAGATGCTGCATGTGCACGCGGATCTGGTGCGTGCGGCCTGTTTCCAGACGACATTGCATCAGGCTCACGGGACGACGGTCGAGTTCGCCGCTGCCGATCAACTCATAGTGCGTGATGGCGGGCTTGGCCGTAAAGTTTTCAGAGACGGCCATCTTGACCCTGTCGCGCGGGTGGCGCGCGATGGAGGCGTCGATGGTGCCGGCCATTTTCGGCGTGCCCCATACCAGCGCGAAATACTCGCGCTTGACGGTGCGCGCCTGCAATTGGCGCACCAGGTCCGTTTGCGAGGCCAGGGTCTTGCCAACCACCATCAGGCCGCTGGTATCCTTGTCCAGCCGGTGCACGATGCCGGCGCGCGGCACGCCGGCGAGCTGCGGGCAGTGGTGCAGCAGGCCGTTGAGCAGGGTGCCGGACCAGTTGCCTGGACCGGGATGCACGACCAGGCCGGCCGGTTTATTGATCACGATGATATGCTCATCCTCGTGCACGATGTTCAATTCCATCGCTTCCGGCTTAAAAGCCTCGTCTTCCGGCGCGCTTTGCGGCAGAATGACGATCTTTTCATCGCCATAGGCAGTCATGTTGCGTTTGGCAACTTTTCCGTCCACGGTCACGAAACCGGCTTCCAGCCACAATTGCAAGCGGCTGCGCGAGTATTGCGGCACCAGCTGGGCGATGACTTTATCGAGGCGGTGGCCGCAGGCGTCCGGCGTCAGTTCCAATGTAATCGGGGCCATCTCCTCGAAGACGTCGTCGGCGGCAAAATCGCCGTCAAACGCCTCTTCGGCAGCATGGTCAGAAAGGGAGTCAAACGCGGGGTCAGCCAAATTAGGCTTCGGAGTTAATATCACAGCATTCCCATCGGCTATAATCAGCCTATTGTAAAATCTTGGTTAAAACCTTCTTGCAAAACGTCATGCAAAAAAAAATTATCGTTGGTAGTCGCTTCAGTCGTTCTGCTCGGCATGTCCGCTTGCAGCTTGTTGCCTGAAAAAGTGGATGAGACCAAAAACTGGTCCGTTACGAAATTATACTCGGAGGCGCGTGAAGAAATGGCCGGGCAGCACTATGAAGCTGCAATCGGCCTGTTCCAGAAGCTGGAGGCTAACTATCCTTTCGGCAACTATGCTCTGCAAGCGCAGATGGAGATCGCTTACGCGTATTATAAGTCGGGAGACCAGGCGCAGGCACTGGCCGCTGTCGAACGCTTCATCAAGTTGCATCCGAACCACGCCAATGTGGACTATATGTACTACTTGCGGGGCCTGATCAGCTTTAACGACCAGATCAGTTTCCTGAACTTCCTGTACGAACAAGATCCGACCGAGCGCGATCCGAAAGCCACGCGCGAAGCGTTTGCGGCCTTCAAGCAACTGGTCGACAAGTTCCCGAACAGCAAATACACGCCCGACTCGCTCGAGCGCATGAATTACCTGATCGATGCGATGGCGAAGTATGAAGTGCACGTGGCGCGCTATTACTACCGCCGCGGCGCCTACCTGGCTGCCGCCAACCGCGCGCAAACCACGGTCGGCGACTTCCGTGCCTCGCCGGCCATCGAGGAAGCGCTGTTCATCATGTACCGCTCGTACGACAAGCTGGGCTTGACCGACCTGCGCGACGACACCTTGCGCGTGCTGACCAAGAACTACCCGAACACGGCATTCCTCAGCCCGGAAGGGGTGAACAAGGAACGCAGGTGGTGGAAGTTCTGGCAGTAAGCTGCAATAAAAAACCGGGCTAGCCCGGTTTTTTCTTAGCCCAAAGGCAAAATCCGGGGTCGTACCCTGAAGGTACGACCCCGGCATTTGCTTTAGGGTTATTCTCCAACCTTGCGCCGGAACACCCAGCTCTTGTCGTTCGATGCTTCCGGCACATACGCGTAGCCGTCGATGTCGAACTGCTTGAGCTGCTGCGGATCGCGGATGGCGTTGACGGCCGCGTAGCGGGCCAGCATGCCGCGCGCGCGCTTGGCGTAGAAGGAAATGATTTTATATTTGCCGTTCTTCCAGTCCTCGAACACGGGCGCGATGACAGGCACGTCCAGCTGGCGCGGCTTGACGGACTTGAAATATTCGTCGGAAGCAAGATTGACCAGCACCTTGGCGCCCTGCTCTTTTGCCGTACGGTTCAGGCCGTTGGTGATGGTATCGCCCCAGAACGCATATAAATCCTTGCCGCGCGGCGTAGACAGGCGCGTGCCCATTTCCAGGCGGTGCGGGTGTATCAGGTCCAGCGGGCGCAGCAAGCCGTACAATCCCGACAGGATGCGCACCTGCGACTGGGCGTAGGCCAGCTGGGCCGGCTGCAGGCTGCGCGCCTCGAAGCCGGCATACACGTCGCCATTGAAGGCCATGATGGCCTGGCGCGCGTCAATCAGCTGTGGCGTCCAGGAGGCATAGCGGGCCACGTTGAGGGCCGACAAGGCGTCGGAAATACCCATCAGGCTGCCCACTTCGGCGGGCGAAAACTGGCGCATGCGCTCGATCAGCTGGGCGGAATGGTCGAGAAAATCGGGGGTGCTGTGCAACGAGGTTGTTGGCGGCGTCTCCAGGTCGAGACTCTTGGCGGGCGAAAGCACGATCAACATAAATTATCACTACAGAATAGAATTGCCGACATGATACCTGCTCCACAAAAACTCGTCCTCGACACCAACGTTTGCCTCGACCTCTTCGTCTTCAACGACCCGCGCTGGGCGCCCCTGCTGGCGGCCATGGAAAGCGGCGCCGTGCACGCCATCACGCGTGCGGATTGTCGCGAGGAATACCTGGTGGTGCTGCATTACAAGCATCTGCCGCTTGACGAAGCCAGCCGCGCTGTCGCCGCCGCCCGCTTCGACGCCCACATCACGGTCGTGGCGCCGCCCGTTTCCGGCGTGCGCCTGCCCGTCTGCACGGACAAGGATGACCAGAAATTCCTTGAACTGGCGCGCGACGCCAATGCCGACATCCTCATCACCAAGGACAAGGCCCTGCTGAAACTGGCGCGCAAGACGGCCAAGGCCGGCATGTTCAGGATCATGCTGCCGGAAGGCTGGGCACCGGCAGGCTGAGCTGGAACGGCCGCACCCGGAACACGGCGCGCTGCGCTAGAATAGGCAACGATCCAATTTCCGCACTGCGACCCTACCGTTCATGAACAGCCCGTCCCTGCCCCACCTGACTCCCACCCTGACCAGCCGCCTGCCTCTCGTGGGCACCACCGTGTTCACACGCATGTCCAGCCTGGCGGCCCAGCACGGCGCCGTCAACCTGGGCCAGGGTTTTCCCGACTTCGACTGCGCGCCGGCCCTGGTCGAACTGGTCGGCGAGGCCATGCGCGCCGGCCACAACCAGTATCCGATGATGACGGGCGCCGCGCCCCTGCGCGAGGCCATCGCCGCGAAGATCGCCAGCCTGTACGGCCACGGCTATGATGCCGGCACGGAAATCACCGTCACGGCCGGCGCCACGCAGGCGCTGACCACGGCGATTCTGTGCTGCGTGCATCCGGGCGATGAAGTCATCGTCATCGAACCGGCCTACGACAGCTATCTGCCCGCCATCGCGCTGGCCGGCGGCGTGCCCGTGCTCGTCTCGATGCAAGTAAGTGAGCAAGGCTACAGCGTGCCCTGGGACAAGCTGGCGGCCGCCGTCAGCCCCAAGACGCGCTTGATCATCATCAACACGCCGCACAATCCGACGGGCACCATCCTGCGCCCGGCCGACATCGCCGCGCTGGCCGACATCGTGCGCGGCACGCAAATCCTCGTGCTGTCGGACGAAGTCTACGAACACATGGTGTATGACGGCGTGCCGCACGCCTCCCTGTCGCGCAATCCTGAACTGGCGGCGCGCAGCTTCATCGTTTCCAGCTTCGGCAAGACTTATCACGTGACGGGCTGGAAAGTCGGTTATGTGGCGGCACCCAAGGCCCTGACGGCGGAGTTCCGCAAGGTGCACCAGTACAACGTGTTTACCGTCAACACGCCGATGCAGCACGGCCTGGCCGGCTACATGGCCGACCCGCAACCCTACCTGGACTTGCCCGCGTTTTACCAGCGCAAGCGCGACCTGTTCCGCGACGGCCTGGCGGGCAGCCGCTTTACCCTGCTGCCAGCCGACGGCACGTATTTCCAGTGCGTGCGCTACGATGCCATTTCGCAAGAAACCGAAGCCCGCTTTGCCGAATGGCTGACGAGCGAAATCAAGGTGGCGGCCATTCCCGTCTCCGCGTTCTACGCGCAAGGCAAGGAGTCGGGCATCGTGCGCTTCTGCTTTGCCAAGAAAGACGACACCTTGCAACTGGCGCTCGAGCGCCTGCGCAGCATCTAACCTTCCTGCCCCGGCACGGAGAAACGGACTACAGCATGGCACAGCGTCGCATCGGCCCCGCCGACCTGGTTCCCGGCGAACCCCTGCCCTGGGATTTGTTTCTGGCTGATCATAGTGCCGGCCCGCAGCTGCGCAAGGGACAGATCATCACGGATGGCACGCAGCTGGGGCGGTTGATGCAGCTGGGCCTGTACGTGGGCGCGCCCGACCAGCCGTCCGTCCTGCGCCTGCTGAACGAGGCGGCGCAGCGCCTGGAGCGTTTGCTGCTGGCCTTGCGCAGCGAAAACAATGCCGAGCGCGACGTGCGCGACATTGCCCGCGAACTGCTGCGCGCGCTGGAACACGACGCCGATATCGCCCTGGCCAGCATCATGCTCAACCAGATCGCCGGCAGCTACGCCGTGCGCCACTGCATCGAAACGGCCTTGCTGGCCATGCTGGTGGGGCGCGGCATGCATAAATCCCACGATGAACTGCTGCTGATCGGCGCCGCCGCGCTGACCATGAACGTGGGCATGCTGCGCCACCACGACAGTTTCCAGGACCGGCGCGGCCCTTTGAATGACGAGGAAATGCGCATCGTGCGCCAGCATCCGCAGGAAAGCGCGGAACTGCTGCGCTGCGCCGGTGTCGATGACGAGGAATGGCTCAGTTGCGTGCTGCTGCACCATGAAAACGACGATGGCAGCGGCTATCCGCAGGGGCGCACGGCCGATGAAATCCTGCAAAATGCCAAGCTGATCGGCCTGGCCGACCGCTATTGCGCCCGCGTCTCGGCGCGCAACTACCGCCGCTCCATCGTGCCCGACCAGGCGCTGCAGCACATCTTCCTCGACCAGAGCGTGCCCGTCGACCCGCTGCTGGGCGAACAATTCGTCAGCCTGCTGGGAAAATATCCGCCCGGCACCTTAGTCCGCCTGCGCAGCGGCGAACTGGGCGTCGTCACGCAGCGGGGCGCCAGCCACGTCCATCCGCTCAGCGACCCGCTGGGCGCGCCGCTGGCCGCCGCCGAGCTGGCGCAACTGCCGCCGCGCGACACGGCCGACAGCCGCTTTGCCATCGTTTCCTCCCTGCACGAAGACGATGCGGGACTGCACTTCAGCATGCGGCATGTGTGGGGCGACGAGGCGCGGCTGTAGGGCGGGCTGTAGCGCGACAGCCGCCTCGGGCATGCAGGCGCGGGCTAATCGTGGTTGAATTGCAGTTCGATCACACTGTCGTCGCTCCACTGCTTGTCGCGCAGGGGCGGCGTGAATGACGTCCCGCTGAACGGCACAGGCTGGCTTTTGCCGTTAAAGCTGATCATCGCACTGCGGATGCGCTGCGGTTCGGCAAAGCTGTAGGTGCCCTTTTCCGACACGAAATTACAGGGCCCGCCCAAGGCGCCCATGGCCGTGCGCATGGCAAATGGCAAGGTGCCCTTATCGATGGCCCAATGCACTTCGCACGTCAGCCGCAAGTCCCCCAGGCGGCGGCGCGTCTCGCTGCTGGCCGCACTCCTGACGTAAGGAATCCAGCGGACCGAACCCGTCTTGCGGTTGAGTGTCAGCTCGGCCTTCGCATCGGCCTGGGCTTGGTCCACGGGCAAGACAAAAATATTGCCCTCCGACAGCGGTATCACGGCACTTGCCGCGTCACTTTCCAGTCTCAGCTGGAGTGCGCGCATATCCACATCGGCATGCCGGGGCGTCAGGATGAAGCGCAACTCGGCAGCAGGCGCCAGCGCATGTTTTTCCGCGAATCGTTCGACGCCCTTGAGCATGGCGCTGTACGCTTTCCAGTCCGGGTCCCTGATTCCCTTTACATTGACGGCAGCTGGTGCCGCCTCCCCGGCGACCTCCTCGTCGGTCGCCACGGCTGGCCCGGCGCCAGGTTCGGCCTTACGCAGGAGCAGCACAGATACGCCAGCAGAAACGCCTTCCTTACAGCACGCAATGTCATCCTATTCATCCTGAACCCTCAATATGGCCATGCAGCCAACACCATCCAGATAGCCATCCGCACCGCATGAAGACCGCCGGAGGCGCGGGAATGCGCACTCCTGCCACATCACTGCGGCTGCCTCCGGCCGACAAAAATCCATTGCCGCAGCACATAATTGGCTGCGCGCAATCTGGCCTATTCTACAACTCATTGCATGCAAAAATAGACCTTGATTTTGTGAACCTCGCACTGCGCGGCACTGATCTGCTGGCAATGTCAGCCTTCGACAGCGGAGCAAATACGGGCACCGGACGGCCCGCCATCCCGTACGTTCCCCTGAATCGCCCGTTCATCCCCCTCTGGTGCCGTTCATCGGCCAGCGCTCGCCCGCCAGTGCGGCCGGACATACACTGCCAATATGACCACACCACTGAGTTTCAAATCCGGCCAATTCTATGGCGACGTGCATCAGGGCGCGCGCGGCAGCATCTTCGATATCCGCCGCATGAAGGCCACCCGCAGCGAGGACGAAGTCGCAACCCATCGTCACGATGATGCCCACTTCGTCCTTGTCTTGTCGGGCGTGTATATTTCCAGCGCGCGCCACGCCCCGCCGCGCGCGCCCGCACCCACCCTCGTTTTCAATCCGGCCGGCACGACGCACCGCGACCGTTTCCTCGACGGCAAAGGCAGCTTCATGACCGTCTCGCTCGATCCGGCCCTGCTCATGGGGGCCGAAGAATTGCACGCGGCCCAGGAAGCCGCCATTGTGCTGCGGGAATCGGCCGGCACGGCCGCTGCGTTCGGGATCGCGCGCGAAATCGGCCGCGGCGGCGATGTCGCCTTGCTGGAAGCGGGCGCATGGGAAATGCTGGCCAGTCTGCACAGCACGCCTCAAAAAGCGCGCCCATCCTTGCCCGCCTGGGCCCATCAGGCCTACGAGGCGGTGATGGACCTGGCGACTGACACGCACCTGCGCATTGCCGACGTTGCCGCCGCCCTCGGCGTGCACCCAGTGCACCTGGCGCGCGTGTTTCGCCAGGCCTGGGGCTGCTCGCCGGGCGACCTCCTGCGCTGGCGACGCGTCGAGCAAGCGAGCGGGCTGATGCGCCGGCCGGACTTGAGCATGGCCGACGTGGCGCTGAGCGTGGGCTTCGCCGACCAGAGTCACATGAACCGTGCCTTCCGGGCCAGGTACGGCATGACGCCAAGCAATTATCGTCGCCAAATGTTTCAAACGTCCAAGACCATGCCCGACTTGCACGACTAGACTGGGCTTTTCCACCTCCGGAGCACACCATGTTGCGATACCTTCCCCTCTTCCTGGCTTTCGCCAGCGTCGCCCATGCAGGCGAACTCGATGCGGTCACCACCGCCGTTGAGGCTGGCGATTTCAAGCAAGTCACCAGCGTCGTGGTGGCCCGGCATGGCAAGCTGGTCTACGAACACTACTTCGACAAGGAAGGGGCGGACGGCCTGCGCAACACACGCTCCGTCGGCAAGACCATCACCGGCATGCTGGTCGGCCTTGCCATCGACCGCAAACTCTTGCGGGCCGATACGCCCGTGCTGCCCCACTTTCCAGAATTGCAGCCAGTGGCCTA
Organism: Janthinobacterium sp. AD80; assembly: GCF_002878455.1. Taxonomy (GTDB): domain Bacteria; phylum Pseudomonadota; class Gammaproteobacteria; order Burkholderiales; family Burkholderiaceae_D; genus Janthinobacterium. The sequence continues at coordinate 2,655 of NZ_NRDQ01000136.1, read as the reverse complement.
TGCCGATGCCCGCAAGAACAAAATCACGGTCGAGGATTTTCTGACCATGAGCTCGCTGCTCGAATGCGACGACGACAACCAGCATTCGCGCGGCAACGAAGAGCGCATGTATCTGGTGGAAGACTGGAGCCGCTTCGCGGCAGATTTGCCGATCCGCGGCTTTCCCGAATGGCAGCCGCGTCCAGAGCAGTCGCCGTATGGTCGCGCCTGGAGCTATTGCACCGCCGGCGTGACCCTGCTGGGGCCGCTGCTGGAAAAAGTGAGCGGCCAGAGCGTGCCGGACTTCGCCGCTGCCAACCTGTTCAAGCCGCTTGGCATCGACAAGGTCAAATGGCAATTCCAGCCCAAGGGCAGCGCCATGACAGGCGGCGGACTGCAGCTGCGCAGCGTGGATTGGATGAAACTAGGCCAGCTCTACCTTGACGGTGGGCGCTGGAATGGCAAGCAAGTGATACCGGCCGAATGGGTCAAGCGCTCGATCGCCCCTCATGCCAACGCGCGCGAAGGTATCGACTACGGCTACCTGTGGTGGCTGCAGCCCTTCACGGCACAGGGCCGCACAGTGCAGACCTACGGCATGGCCGGCTCGGGCGGCAATAAGATTTTTGTCGTGCCGGAACTCGATGCCGTGGTCGTCATTACCACGACCAACTTCCAGGTGCGCAACGCCCACCCTCTCAGCGAAAAATTACTGACCGAGCTGATCTTGCCTGTGCTGATGCGGCCGTGAACGCCGTTCATTTTGAGGACGCCAGATACGCGCGCAAGCCATGCGTCAGGACAAAAGGAAACACGCTCGCATGATCTTCATCCTCGAAAACCCGCAAGCGTGTTTTCAAATTCGGAAACTTGTGCGATTTTAATTTTGCGTCGAACTCGCGCAAGTCCGCCAGCATGTCGGCATCTTCTTCCGCACGCGAACGTTTCTTTCCTGGCGCCAGCTTTTCCAGGCCGCCGATGCCGAAGAAGACGGATGCGGGCAGGTCCTTGTGGCTGGCCGCATACGCCTGCTCGCGCTCGAACATGATGCCGGCGTCGTACCACAGCGACGGGCTGCCGAGGATGTAGTGTTCGAAGGTGCGCGGCGCCGTCAGCAAGAATTGCAAGCCCAGCAGGCTACCGTAGGAATGGCCAATAAACACCTTGCGCAGCATGTTGACGCGGTAGTGGCTGGCGATGAAGGGAAACACTTCCTCCGATAGGAACTTGCCATAGGCAGCCGCTTCGCCAAACGCCGGCTGACGGCCCGGCATGTCCGAGCGGTAGTCATGCTTGCGAGGCGTGGTTGGCGTGTAATCGCGGCGCCGGCTGTACACGCCGCCGTCGCCGTTGGCATACGACAGGCCAACGACCACCACCTCTTCCATGCCCGCATGCTTGTTCAGGCGCTGGGCGATGTTGCGCACGATGGGAAAGCCATAGTTGGCATCGACGACGAACAGCACCGGATAGCGCTTGCTGCCTTGCTGATAGGAATCGGGCAAGGCGACATACAGCTGATAGTCGCGCTTCAGGGCTTGCGCACGGATGTCGCGCACTTCGGTATGCTCAAGCACGTAGCTGGCAGGCACGCTGGCAGGCGCAGCCAGCGCGCTGTTGCACAGGCAGCACAAGGCGACGAGCAGGCTGAGGGGTTTCAAGCGGCTTCCTTCACTCAGGTAAAGTTACTTCGCCGCAGCCGCAGCGGCCGTCAACTGCACCAGCTTGCGCTCGACAAATGCCTGCAATTGCGGCGACAGGGTTTGCAAGCCCTTGGCCCGCTCGAACGCCTGGCGCGCCTGGGCCGGGTGGTTGTCGGCTTGCAAGGCGATGCCCAGGCCCATCCACCAGACGCTGTTGTCGGGTGCCGTCTGCAGGGCCAGCTGGTATTGTTCCGCCGCTTCGCGGTAGCGCTGTTCGCGCTGCAACACGCCGGCCAGGAAGGCGCGGTAGTCGCCATTGTCGGCGGCGTACGGCAGGCTGCGCATCAGGGTGTCGAGGGCGGCCGGGCCACCGCTGGGCTTGTCCATCTGCAAGCGGGCCAGCATCATGGCCTGGGCCGGCTGTTTCGGGTCAAGTGCCAGGCTCAGCTGCAACTGGCGTGCCGCGTCGTCGGGACGCTGCGCTTCGAGCAGCAGGCGCACGAGGGTTTCGCGCGCGCCCTGGTGGCGCGGATCGAGCTGCAAGGTCTGCTGCAAGCCGGCCAGCGCCTCGGATACGCGGCCATCCTGCAACTGGCCCAGCGCGCGCCGGTATGCATTCTCCACGCGCTGCTGCGGCGTGACTTGCTTGCCATCGATGCCGCGCTCGCTGGCGGCGGGCGCCGCCGTCTTGACGGCCGCCCTGGACACGGGCGCGACGGCAGGCTTGGGCGGTTTTTCAGTGATGCGGCGCCGCTCAGCGGTGCGCACCCTGGCTGGCGCCGCTGTCTCCTCGGCCGGGAACACCGGTTCAGGCGCCGCCGCTGCCACGGCGGCCGCGACAGGAACGGAAACAGGAACAGGAACATTAGCAGGCACAGCCGCAACCGCTGGCGCCGGTGGCGCAGCAGCAATGGCAGCAGGCGCCAACGGCGTGCCGGCCACATTGACCAGCACGGGCGGCACGGATGGGCGCTTCCAGTACACCCAGCCCAAAGCGATGGCGGCGGCCGTCAGGCCGGCCGCGCCGCCGAAG
>NZ_NRDQ01000135.1 GCF_002878455.1 Janthinobacterium sp. AD80 | reverse complement strand
ATCAAACCATTTCAAAGCAGCACTGTCAATAATACTAAAAACGGATTCATCCAAGAAACAACACTTTTTCTGATACCAACGTTTTAGTTTGCGCCAAAAAAAATTATTGCTACACTGCCTAGCAAATTCATATGCACCAACACGGTGCGTGCCAGATACTGCCTGTGTTTTGTACGCCTTTTCCTAGTGCGTCCCAATTACACGCCGGAAATGCACCACAGCGCCCGCCGATGTTGGAAAAAAAATGCCGGCGTTGCTGAAAAAAGGTCCGCCAAACCGCTATCTTGTCCCTGGCGCACCAATGTGGCGCACCGGGACAGCAGCCATTCCAGCGTCTCTCCCGCATGGCACGGGCGTGGCGGCAGGCGCCGGCGCCAAGTAGCCTGTTGGTCACAGAGGCAACAATTAGCATGTTGGAAAAATACAACAAAATAAACTAAAGCTATCAAAACTTCATTTTTTGCTCTACATTACGATCCAGCTTTCAAAGAAATAGTGACGTTGCAATGCAGCATCCGCGCTGATCGGATGCGTAAATACCCGCATTCCAAAGTTATTTTTTAATAAGATATTTTATTAGCCCAATTTTCACGAGAATATACCCGCATATATTTCCGCAATATTTATTCCGCACCTCAGTACCATTCTCCGCCCCATCTAAAAAGATCAGCGTCGCTATTACGCCGATCAGCCCAGCACCATTCAAAACGCGTATTCGATTCAATGCTGCGGAATAAATAAACCCGCACCATTTCATATTGCATTTCCGTCTCTGCGCGCTATCGCAGTATTGAGAAGCCATTCCCACCGCGCCACGCCAGCATGTATTTTTCCTGCCGTGCCGCCGGCATCGCGCCCGGTATCCGGCGGCCGCATCGGCAACAATACGCCGCACAGCAGGTAAAATAGCGTCCTGACGGCGCCGTGCACGCGGCCCACACCCACTCTCCGCTAGATACGGAGCCCGGCAATTTTTGAAAATACACACCATGTTGCGACTCAACGAAGTAAAACTCCCCCTCGAACACGACGATGCGGCCCTGCCCGCCGCCATCCTGGCACGGCTCGGCATCGACGCCGCCGACCTGCTTGGCTTTACCGTCTTCAAGCGCAGCTATGACGCGCGCAAGCGCAGCGCCGTGGTGTTGATTTACTCGCTGCATGTCGAAGTCAGCAACGAGGCCGCCGTGCTGGCGCGCCTGCAACATGATGTGCACCTGATGCCGGCGCCCGACACCGACTATAAATTCGTCGCCGGTGGTGAACAGTTGGCTGGCAACAGCAATGAACCGCGCCCTATCGTCATCGGTACCGGTCCGTGCGGCCTGTTCGTAGCGCTGATCTTGGCGCAGATGGGTTTGCGTCCCATCATCCTCGAGCGGGGCAAGCAGGTACGCGAACGCACGGTTGATACTTTCGGTTTCTGGCGCAAGCGCGAACTGAACCCGGAATCGAACGTGCAGTTCGGCGAGGGCGGCGCCGGCACCTTTTCAGACGGCAAGTTATACAGCCAGATCAAGGATCCCAAGCATTACGGCCGCAAGGTTCTGACGGAATTCGTCAAGGCCGGCGCGCCGGAAGAGATCATGTATGTGAGCAAGCCGCACATCGGCACCTTTCGCCTGGTCAAGATGGTGGAAGAAATGCGCGCCAATATCGAGCAACTGGGCGGCGAATACCGCTTCAGCAGCAAGGTGGTCGATATCGACATCGTGCCCGGCGCCGATGGCGGCCAGGTGCGCGGCGTGGTGCTGGCCAGCGGCGAAACCATCGCCAGCAACCACGTGGTGCTGGCCATCGGCCACAGCGCGCGCGACACGTTTGAAATGCTGCACCGCCGCGGCGTGTACATCGAGGCCAAGCCGTTCTCGATCGGCTTCCGCGTGGAACACCCGCAATCCTTGATCGACAGCTGCCGCTTCGGCCCCAGCGCCGGCCACCCCATCCTCGGCGCGGCCGACTACAAGCTCGTGCACCACGCCAGCAATGGCCGTTCCGTCTACAGCTTCTGCATGTGCCCGGGCGGCACGGTGGTGGCGGCAGCATCCGAGCCAGGCCGCCTGGTGACGAACGGCATGAGCCAGTATTCGCGCAATGAGCGCAATGCCAACAGCGCCATCGTCGTCGGCATCACGCCGGCTGACTATCCTGGCGACCCGTTGGCCGGCATCGCCCTGCAGCGCGAACTGGAAGAGCGCGCGTTTGCCCTCGGTGGCAGCAACTACGATGCGCCAGGGCAATTGGTAGGTGACTTCGTGGCCGGGCGCGCCTCGACGGAGTTTGGCAGCGTCGTGCCGTCGTACAAGCCCGCCGTGCACCTGACGGACCTGGCCCCTTCGCTGCCCGAGTATGCGATCACGGCCCTGCGTGAAGCCTTCCCCGCGTTCAACAAGCAGATCAAGGGTTACTACAAGGCCGACGCCGTGCTGACGGGCGTGGAAACGCGTACCTCGTCGCCGATCCGCATCAAGCGCCGCGACGACGACCTGCAAAGCCTCAACACGCGCGGATTATTCCCCGCCGGCGAAGGTGCCGGCTATGCGGGCGGCATCCTGTCGGCGGCAGTCGACGGCATCAAGGTGGCCGAAGCCGTCGCCCTGTCCATGGCCGCGCGCGGCAAGTAAGCGCCGCGCCGCCACTGGCGGCAAGCAAAAAAAAGCCCGGGCATGCCCGGGCTTTTCAATTTACAGCCTGCAACTGATTAGAACTTGTAGCTGCCGCGCACGTAGACCGTGCGGCCGATGGCATCGGCGAAGCGTGGGTCATAGCCAGCCTGGAACGTCGTTGTTTGATAGCTCAGTGGCGGTTCGCGGTCGAACAGGTTGCGCACGCCAGCCGTCAAGGTCAGGGCCTTGGTGGCGGCCACGGCAGCAAATGCATCGAAAGTGGTGTAGGACGCCACTTTGAATTCAGGATCCTGATCGACATAGCCGGACTTGTAATGGCCCGTCATGCCGCCGCTGAAGATGCCGCTGTTCCAGTTCAAGGTCACGTTATGCTGCCAGCGGAAGACCGGCGCAGGACCCGAATACACGCCAACGTTCTGCTTCCAGTCGCCGCCTTCAGCACTTTGGTACTCATACTTGTTGACATAGGTGCTGTTGGATACCACGGCAAAGGTACCGTAGTCGCTGGTGCGCAAACGGTAGTTCACGCTCAAGTCGATACCGCGGGTCTTCACGCCACCCAGGTTCTGCGTGCGCAGGTCGACGTAGCCGCAGGTGGCCGGATTCGGGCATTGCGAGCCGTCCGTTGCCAGGTTGCCACCCGGATTGCGGTGAAACACGCTGGCGTAGGTGGCTGGGTCGGCAAACACGTCATCTTCGCTGAGGATGCCAATCGAATGGTCGAGCTTGATATCCCAGTAGTCGATGCCGATGCTCAGGTCGGCGACCGGCTCGAATACCACACCGAAGGTAATGTTGCGCGACTCTTCCGGCTGCAGTTTCTTGTTGCCGCCGTACAGGGCCTGGAACTGCTGCTTGCAGTTTGCAGCCGTTGGCTTGCCAGGTATGGCCGTGCCGTTAGGGCAGTTGACGGGATCGTTCTGCAGGCTGGTATTGGTGTAGGTCTGCGACGAATTGATCTCGTACAGCGATGGCGCGCGGAAACCGGTCGAATACGAACCGCGGAACAGCACTTCCTTGGTTGGCTGGTAACGGAATGCCACTTTCGGATTGGTCGTATTGCCGAAGTCGCTGTAGCGGTCATAGCGCACGGCGGCGGTGACGTCGAGGGTCTTGAAGATAGGCACGTTCAGCTCGGCATACACGGCTTGCGTGGTGCGCGAACCTTCATCATGCGTTTCCGGGTCGATACCGGTACTGGCGACGACCTTGGCCGCATACTCCGCATTCGCGGTGCTGAGGAACTTCTCGTGGCCCACTTGTGCACCGACGGCCAGCGCGGCGGAGCGGCCAGCGCCAAACCAGTCGCTCAGCTCCCGGCTGGCATTGAAGTCGGCCACCTTGGTCGTGCCCTTGGCGTTGCGCACATTACCGTTCAGCAAAGCGCTGTTCAGCAAGGCCGTGCCGGCCGCGTCCTGTTCGCCGTAAGGATTGATCACGCCATCGAGGATGCCTTTCGTGATGATGCCGCCATCGCTGTAGCCCATCAGGTTCACGGCAACCTTGTTTTCATTGAACGTCAGCGCGGCGTTGTAATCCCAGCCGGCGAGATTGCCATTCAAGCCAGCCACGAAACGCTGTTGCTTGTTGATGTTTTCGTCCGCACGCGAGCCGTTCGGCAAATCGCGCCACTTGACATGCACGAAGCCGGGGTTGACGCCGGCAGGCAAATTCGCTTCCGTATAGGTCGGGCTCAGCGAGATGTTCGGCGTAAAGTTGCCGTTGCCTGGGAAGTAGGGATTGAGCGAACCGTCAGGACGGTTGCGGTTCTGGAACAGGCCGCCGTATGGTACCGGGGCGATGGCGCTGTACACTTTGCTTTCGCTGTTCAGGTATTCCAGGCTCAGTTCGTGGTTCGCATTGAGCTTCAGGGTACCCTTGATCAGACCGGTGGTACGCTCGCTTTTCGGCACGTAATCGACGAAGCTCGAGGTGGTCATGCTGCAGCTGGTGCCGTCACCGCCAGGGACGAGGAAAGTACCGGTGGCGCAGCTCGGCGCCGTCGGGTTGCCGCTCTTGTCATCCTGGTAGTAATTGGCCGGGCTGGTGGTCGGCGAGATGCCACCCGGATAGCGGGTGTTGTAGTTGCGCTGGGTGCCCGTGATGGCGCGCTGGCCCTGGTGGTCCAGCATGCCGAAGATGTTGAAGCCGTCCTTTTCCAGGTCGCCATAGCCGAAGCCGATATTGGCGCTGTTGGAGAAGCCACCCGATTGCTCGGGCATGTCGGCACCGACGCTGACGATGCCGCCCTGGAAGTCCTTGCGGGTGATAAAGTTGATCACGCCACCGACCGCGTCGCTGCCGTACAGCGACGATGCGCCATCGCGCAGCACTTCGACGCGCTCGAGCGCGGCAAACGGGATCATGTTCAAGTCTGGCGCCGAACTGTCGAGTGCATTGTTGGCCAGGCGGCGGCCATTCAACAGCACCAGCGTCTTGTTGGCGCCGATACCGCGCAAGTCGGCGAACGAGGCGCCGCCGGTGCCCAGGCCGACCACCTGGCTGGTGCCTTGCGATGCCTGGGACGCGCTCAGGTTCGACATGACTTGTTCAATGGTGGTGATACCCTGTTTCTTCAGGTCATCCATTTTCAGGATCGTGACGGGTACCGATGTTTCACCATCGATACGCTTGATGGCCGAGCCGGTAATTTCCACGCGCTGGATCGGCGCGTCGGATTGTTGCGCCATCGCTGGCTGGGCCAGCAAGGTCAGGCTGGCCATGACTGCGCCGCCTGTAAACATCAAACGTAAAGAACGAGACAAGACTGTTTCCATCATCATTGCAAACTCCCCTAATTTTTATCGCATGATCATCACGTAAGCTAGCGTCACCGAAGATCCAGGTGGCTATCCGTGGATAACGGCTATCAACTCATTGAAATTCTTATCATTATAAAAAGCGCATTCTTGCCACGAGTGAAGGGCTGTATGAACTTCATGGATGATGAATCGCCGCCATCCAACTACTCTGTTAAAGGCACAGCCGCCATCAGCGAACTGAACCTTAGTAAGCCATCAAAACATGCGCGATTGGAGGGTGTCAACGACGTACTGAGCGCCGCCGCAAAAAACAACATTTTACAAATCAGTAATATTGTTTTGCACAATGATGGTGTAGCTTATGCACCAAAAGTCACCATTTTTGCACTGGCTTGGGGAGGATTATTCGCGGCGGGCGGAAGCCGCCAACGGTAGCCGGATATGGATATGGCAGCCGGGGCTGCTATCGATGGCGCACACCTGCCCGCCCAGTTGCTGCACAATGGTATAAACAATATGCATGCCCAGGCCGGAGCCGCCCTGCCCCCGCTTGGTGGTAAAGAAGGGCTCGAACATGTGTTCGCGCACGGCCGGCGCCAGGCCGACGCCGTCATCGGAAAACTCCAGCAGCAGCCATGGCGCATCGTCCGTCTGCGTTTCGATGCGCGCGCGTATCAGGATGCGTCCCGGCCCCCCATGCGGATAGCCGTGGCGGGCACTGTTCATCAGCAGGTTCGAGAGGATTTGCGACAACTTGCCGGCCGCCAGGCGCACCTGGCAATCGGGGGCGATATCGAGTTCCACGCCCAGGGCCGCCTTGCGCAATTCGGGACTGTGCGCCGACACCAGCCCGTGCACATAATCATGCAGCAGCAGGTCGGCCACGTATTCGCTGACCTGGTCCACGGCGAGTTGCTTGAAATTGCCGATCAGATCGGCGGCACGGGCCAGATTGCGCTCGATCAGGGCCGCCGCGCCCTTGAGCGACTCGGCAATGTCGATCAGTTCGGCACGGCTGACCTTGGCGCCGCCCAGCAGTTGCACCAGCTGGTCGGCATAGCTGCCCATGCTCGACGCCGCCGTCAGCGCCACGCCGATCGGCGTGTTGACTTCATGCGAGACGCCGGCCACCAGCGAGCCGAGCGCCGCCATCTGCTCCTGCTCGATCAAATTGGTCTGCGCCATCAGCAGCGACTCGGTGCGCTGGCGCACGACTTCCTCCAGCTGCTGCGTGCGCTCCTGGTGCTGCAGCTCGGCCGCGCCGCGCGCCGAGAAAATCGACAGCAGCAGCAAGGCCAGCAAGCGCTTGTTTTCATCGATGGGGCGCGTGTCGATGGCCGACAGGATGCCCAGGGTCTTGCCGTCCGTGTCGATCAGCGGCATGCCGACATAGCTTTCCGCGCGCATGTCCACTAGCAGGGTATCGAATGGAAAGCGACGCTGGATGTCGCTGCCGTGAAAACACATGCTCTGGCAGGTGACATCCTGGCAAGGCGTGTGCTGCAGGCTGTATTCGATATTCGGCTGGTAGCCGTCGCCGCCCCACAGGGCCAGGGTGCGGATGCCTTCGCTGCCATCGGCCAGGCGCACCAGGCGCCCGGCGATCACGTAGTGCACGTCGAGCGCTTCGGCCAGGTCCTTGACGAGGATGCGCAGGAAGTCGTCGCCACGGGCACGCGCCGTCGAGGCGGTAATCGAGCGCAGGGCCGCTTCCGCCAGGGTGCGCCGCTGCTCGGGATCGAACAGGGGTTCTTGCGAATTCACATCAAACAACGGAATACTCATGAATGCTCCTGCGCGGCACGGGAGGCGCAGGCAACGCTGCCCGCGCGGCTATCGATCGGCGATGGCCCGCGCATGCGGACCTGCCGCGATTGTACCCCTGGCTATTGTTTAATAATACAGATACGCAGGAAATTTTTACAGCCAGCCGGAACGCTTGAACAGGTAGTACATATAACCGCAGACGCAGCTCATCAGGCCCACGGCGACGGGATAGCCGTATTGCCAGTCCAGTTCCGGCATGAACTTGAAGTTCATGCCCCACACACCGGCAAACGCCGTGAACACGGCAAAGATTGCCGCCCAGGCCGCCAGCTGCTTGTTCACTTCGCTCTCGTCGATGGCCACCATCGACAGGTTCACCTGGATGGCCGTGCTGATCGTGTCGCGGATGGTGTCGAGCGTGCCATTGATGCGCGCCAGATGGTCGTGCACGTCGCGGAAATACTCCTGGGTATCGTGGCACAGCGGCGGCACGCGGCCGCCATGCAGCTTGCCCACCGCTTCCATCAAGGGCGCCACCACATGGCGCAAGACCATGACCTTGCGTTTCAACTGGTACAGCCGTTCGATATTGTCGCGTTCAGTGCCGCGGTCGAAGATGCGGTCCTCGATCAGTTCCAGCTCCGTTTCCAGCGCGTCGAGCACGGGAAAGTAACGGTCGACGACGGCATCCATCAGCGCATACAGCACGAAGGCCGAACCCTGGCGCAGCAAATGCGGCTCGCGCTCGGCGCGCGCGCGGACACCGAGGAAACCCTGCGAGCTGTTGCTGCGCGAGGAAAGCACGTAATTGGCGCCGACAAAAATGTCGACTTCACCCAGCACCAGCTCGTCATCGACCATTTCCACGGTTTTCACCACGGCGAACAGCGAATCGCCATATTCCTCGATCTTCGGGCGCTGGTGGCCCCGCTGCGCATCCTCGACAGCCAGTTCATGCAGGCAAAACTCGTGCTGCATCTGTTTCAGCTCGGCCGGCGTGGCATCGAGCAAGGCGACCCAGACGAAGCAGTCGGGGCGCTCGACGTAATCGCTGATATCGTCGATCGGCAAGTCGGCCAGTTTTTTGCCATCCTGGTAGGCCACGCAGTTTATGAGCATGCTATTCCACAGTTCAAGTTAACACCGGACGAAACAGTCCGGCAGGCGCCAGCTTACCTTATCGCCTGCATTTCTTGTGGCTGTTGTGGCGTGCATGGCACGCCGACGGGAAAGCGGACGGGGCTGAGTCCCCGTCCCGCCATGCATCAATCGTCCTTGGCGCCGTCGATGCCCAGTTCGGAGATTTTGCGGGTGATGGTGTTGCGGCCGATGCCCAGGCGCACGGCCGCATCATTCTTGCGTCCATGCGTATGCTTGAGCGCCGTCTTGATCAGCGCGGACTCGAACTGGCGTCCCAGCACGGCCATGACTTCCTGCTGCCCTGCGCCCAGCATGCCGGCCGCCTGCAATTCCAGCAAGCCGATCCAGCCCGGCGGCGCGCCATTCACCGGTGCCGCCGCATCGAAGACCTGGCCGCCCGGCGCATGGCCGGCAAGCACCGGCGCCGCTTCGGCGGTGACGGCTGCGGCGCCGTCGCCCTGCCCTTGCGTCAGTTCCAGCGGCAAGTCCTTGATTTCCACCGTCTGGCCCGGCGCCATGACGGTGATCCAGTTGCACAGGTTTTCCAGCTGGCGCACATTGCCCGGCAAATCCAGGCCGCTCAAGAACTGCATCGTCGGTTCGCTCATGCGTTTGGCTTCCACGCCCAGCTGGCGCGCGCTCTGCACCAGGAAGTGGCGCACCAGAATGGGGATATCCTCGCGCCGCTCCCGCAAACTGGGCAGGCGCAAGCGGATCACGTTCAGGCGGTGATACAAGTCTTCGCGGAACAGGCCGTCGCGCACGCGCTGTTCAAGGTTCTGGTGCGTGGCCGTAATCACGCGCACGTTCGCTTTCATCGGCTGATGGCCGCCGACCCGGTAGAAATGCCCGTCGGACAGCACGCGCAGCAAGCGCGTTTGCAGGTCGAACGGCATGTCGCCGATCTCGTCGAGGAACAAGGTGCCGTTCTCGGCTTGTTCGAAGCGGCCCCGGCGCGTCGTCTGCGCGCCCGTAAACGCCCCCCGTTCATGGCCGAACAGTTCGGATTCCAGCAAATCCTTGGGTATCGCCGCCGTATTGAGGGCAATGAACGGCTGCGCCGCGCGCGGGCTGTGCTTGTGCAGCGCGCGCGCCACCAGTTCCTTGCCGGAACCGGATTCACCGGTGATCAGCACAGTCACGTTCGATTGCGACAGGCGGCCGATGGCGCGGAAGACTTCCTGCATGGCGGGCGCCTGGCCGAGGATTTCCGGCGTTTCCGACGGGCCCGATTCGACGCTGGTCTCGCGCAGGCTTTCTTCCAGCGCGCGGCGGATCAGTTCGACGGCCTTGTCGATATCAAACGGCTTGGCCAGGTATTCGAAGGCGCCGCCCTGGAAGGCCGCGACGGCCGAGTCGAGGTCGGAAAAGGCCGTGATGATAATCACTGGCAAACCGGGAAAGCGCGACTTGACCGTCTGCAGCAATTCCAGCCCGGACGCGCCCGGCATGCGGATGTCCGACACGAGCACTTGCGGCGTGTCCAGTTCCAGTGCGGCGATGGCGTCGCGCGCATTGGCAAAACTCTTGGTGGCGAGATTTTCCCGCGCCAGGGCTTTTTCCAGCACCCAGCGGATTGATTCGTCGTCGTCAACTATCCAGATTGGCTTCATTAGTGTGTGCGTCCCGCAATGGATTTCATGGGTGGGATACCCCTCGCTTATGGCAAGGGCAGAACGATCCTGAAATCGGTGTATCCAGGCCGGCTTTCGCACTCGATCACGCCCAGGTGCTGCTGCACGAAGGTTTGCGCCAAGGTCAGCCCCAGCCCACTGCCGCCTTCCCTGCCCGACACCAGCGGGTAGAAAATCCGGTCGCGGATCTGGGGTGCGATGCCCGGTCCATTGTCAATGATATGCAAGTCTAATGCCAGGTTGTAGCGGACCTTGGCCAGGGTCACCTGGCGCGCCACGCGCGTCTTGAAAATGAGCTCAGCGTCGCCCGCCTCGATGCGCTCGGCCAGGGCTTGCGCAGCGTTGTGCGCAATGTTCAGCACGGTCTGTATCAGCTGCTCCTTGTCGCCGCGAAACTCGGGAATCGAAGCGTCGTAGTCGCGCGAAATGGTCAGGCCGCTTGGAAATTCAGCCAGGATCAGGCTGCGTACGCGCTCGCACACTTCGTGGATATTCACGTCGCCCACGATGTGCGGGCGGCGGTGCGGCGCCAGCAGGCGGTCGACCAGGGTTTGCAGGCGGTCCGCTTCCTTGATGATGACTTGCGTGTATTCGCGCAGCTCGCTCAGGTGCAGGGCTGGCAATTCCAGCTCCAGCAACTGCGCCGCGCCACGGATGCCGCCCAGGGGGTTCTTGATTTCATGCGCCAGGTTGCGGATCAGTTCCTTGTTGACCTGGCTCTGGTCGAGGATGCGCTCCTCGCGGTCGAGTTTTAACTGCTGCACGTTTTCGCGCAGTTCGATCAGCACGCTGTCGGGCGGCGCGTCGAGCGCGCTGATGATGCTGTGCACGCGCAGCGGTTCGCGTCCCAGGCGTTCCAGGCTCAGGTCCTGGCGCAAGTCGGAAAACTTGTGTTCCAGCGCCTGTGCGCAGATGCCGGCCAGCTCGTCGGGATTGAGGAACAGGGCCGTCAGCTTTTGCCGCGACAAGGCCTTCAATGAGCTTTCCAGCAGGTTTTCCGCCGCCGCGTTGGCATAGCTGATGCGGCCGTCGCCATCGAGCAAAATCACGGCCGAGGCCAGCAAATCAAGGCCGGCCAGATGGGCCGGGCGGCTGGCATGGGTATCTAGTGTCATGTGCTTTACCGAATATTCGCGATCTCGCGTTTCAGGGCCTCGACGTTCTGCTGTGTCCGGCTAATGTTGTCCTTCAATTGCGCCACCCGTTCTTGGTACTTGGCATAGTTGCGCTCGTTGCCCTGGCGCTCCGGCTGGCCGGCGTTAAATTCCAGGCGCTGCGCCGCCAGTTTCTGTTCTTCGCTGCGTAATTCATCCTGCAGTATCTGGCGACGGTCCAGGTCGCGCGCGCGCTGCTCGGCACCATCGACGCGGGGAAACGCGCCGGCGGCCGGC
>NZ_NRDQ01000134.1 GCF_002878455.1 Janthinobacterium sp. AD80 | reverse complement strand
GCCGCCAGCGCCGCGCCCTCGAAGCACGGCTGCAGCTGCAAGCTGGCATGCGGGTAGGCATCCAGCGCCGACGCCAGTCTGCCGCATGGCGCCACAGCAGCAGGGCCGGCCCGGCGACGCGGGCATCGATGGCGCCCAGCCCGCCCATCACGTCCAGGCGCGCCTGTTCCGCCAGCGCCAGCAAGGTGCGCGCCCGCGCCAGCAGCAGGCGGCCGCCTTCATTGAGCAGCAACTGCTTGCCGGCGCGGTCGAACAGCGGGGCGCCGATGGCCCCTTCCAGGCGGCGCAAGGCCTTCGACACGGCCGATGGCGTCAGGTGCAATTCCAGTGCCGCCGCACCCAGGGTCGGCTGGCGCGCGGCGCTGCAAAACACGCGCAGGTCGCCGAGATTCAAATGCATATTGATTTCCAGATGGGACACAAAAGGTGAAAAATGGTTGCTGTACCGTCCATGATACCGCCGCTATCATCCAGGCATTGCAACTCACCGATCAAACCCATGCTGCGCACACTCCTTCTTTCCATCCTCCTGCTCGCTTGCAGCCTGGCCCACGCCACGCCCCTGACCTGGGGCCTGCACGGCATGGTGCTGTTTGGCGGCAAGCAGGGCCTGTATGCCTCGCACCTGCCGATGTTTCATGCACCGCATGATTACCAGGTGGTACTGCAAGTGCATCTGGCCGATCCCGCACGCGATGCGCAGCTGCGCGCGCTGCTCGATGGCGGCACCGCGCTGTGGACGCTGGAACCGCAGCGCTTCGAACTGGCGCGCCTGCTGCCTGCCGCTGCCGTGCCACTGCGCCAGTTCCAGGCCACCGTGGTGCGCGGGCACTTCGAGAAAGATGGCCTTCCAGAAACTGGCTACCGCGACACGACCATCGTCGTCGAACGCGTGGTGCTGATGCGCCAGCTGTCGCCGGCGCCGGCCAGCAGCGCCAGCGCGCGCTACCTGCAGGTGGGCGGCGGCACGCAGCGTTTTCTCGTCAAGCGCATCGACAGCCGGCCCGACTTCGAGCACATCGTCGCCTGGACCAGCCCCCCGAATGCGCCGCACGGCGACGTCGTCGTGGCGAAAACCGGTGTGCAGGAGAGCCCGGCCGCCGCCTTGCGGCAAGCGCTGCGCACGCAGGTGGCGGCACAGGCCGCCTTGCGCGGCACAGTGTATTTTTCCACCGAGGATGTGCGCTAAAGCCACAGGCACGGCGATGGCATAGCGGCGTCGCCAAACGTGACACATCGTCATGAGGGTGTCACATTGGATTGCTATCTTGCTAGCTCTTTCAAACCTAGCCGGATGAATCACATGACACGCAGAAAAATTTCCGTCGCTGGCTGCAGCGTCGCTATCACCCTGATGCTGGCTGCCTGTGGCAGCGACAGCAAAAAAGACGACGTGGTGGCGGAAGCGCCACCGAAAAACGTCATCTTCTTCCTCGGCGACGGCATGGGCCTGACCACCATGACGGCGGCACGCATCTATTCGGTGGGCGAAGACGGTTCGCTGACCATGGACACCCTGCCGGAAACGGCCTTCGTCAAGACCTTCTCGAACGATGCGCAAGTAACGGACAGCGCGCCATCGATGGCCGCCTACATGACTGGCGTGAAGATGAACAATGAAGTCATCTCGATGTCCGCCAACACGGTCGCCATCGATCCGGGCACGGATGCGAATGGCAACAAGCTGGTCAACAAATGCGGCACCGGCAACGGCACGCCCGCCACCACCTTGCTGGAACTGGCCAAGGCCAAGGGCTTTGCAGCCGGCGTCGTCAGCACGGCGCGCGTGACGCACGCCACGCCAGCGGCCACCTACTCGCACATCTGCCACCGCGACCTGGAAAACGATATCGCCGCGGCCCTCGTGCCAGGCGGCACGGGCTACAACAGCGCCCTGGGCACCACGGGCCTGGAAGTGGTGCTGGGCGGCGGCGCGCAATTCTTCAAGCCGTTCAAGGATGGTGGCAAGCGTTCCGACGGCCGCGACCTGGTCGCCGAGCTGAAAGCCAAGAGCTACACGGTGGCCAACACGGGCGCCGACTTCAAGGCCGTCGATGCGGCCAAGACGGACCGTTTGTTCGGCGTGTTCACCTCCAGCCACATGAGCTATGACCTGGACCGCGATGCGGCCAAGGAACCTAGCCTGGCGGAGATGACCACCAAGGCCATGGACGTGCTGGCCAAGAACAAGAAGGGCTACTTCCTGATGGTCGAAGGCGGCCGCATCGACCACGCGCTGCATGAAACCACCGCCAAGAAGGCGCTGCAGGACACCGTCGCCTTTGACAGCGCCATCAAGGCCGCCATCGAAAAAGCCAAGCTCACCGACCCGACCCTGGCCAATACCCTGATCGTCGTCACGGCCGACCATGACCACACGCTGGTGCTGAACGGCTACGCCAAGCGCACGGGCAAGACGGCGGCCGGCAACCCAGGCGTGCTGGGCGTGGTGAAGAACTACGTCACCGGCGCGGTCGAGAAAGACCTCGATGGCGCACCGTATTCGATCATCGGCTTCGGCAATGGCGAAAACCGCACCCAGTCGAGCCGCGCCGCCATGGCCAGCCTCGATGAAACCGTCACCAGCGCGAATGCCTACCACCAGGAAGCGGTGATACGCACCACGGCCGGCAATGAAACCCACGGCGGCACCGACGTCTTCCTGGGCGCCATCGGCAAGGGTTCGGAAACCTTCCTGGGCACCATCGACAACACCAAAGTATTCGGCCTGGTCAAGACGCGCCGGCGGTCTGTAATCCCCAAGAGACAAGAATTGGACAAGCACATGAAACCAGCATTGAAATCCGCCTTGAAACTGTCGCTGCTGACCACGCTCGTGGCCGCCAGCGTTGCCAACGGCGCCTACGCCGCCGACGCCAAGAACGTCATCTTCTTCCTCGGCGACGGCATGGGCCCGTCCGTCGTGACGGCCGCGCGCATCTACCAGTACAAGGAAGACGGCAGCCTGACGATGGACACGCTGGAGCGCACGGCGCGCATCAAGACGTTCTCGAACGATGCGCAAACCACCGACAGCGCGCCGTCGATGGCCGCCTACATGACCGGCGTCAAGATGAACAATGAAGTCATCTCGATGGCGCAGGATACCATCGCCAAGGAACCCGGCCGCGATGCCAACGGCAACCTGGGCGTCGACAACTGCCCGGCCGGCGGCAAGAGCGCGCCGACCATTCTGGAACTGGCGAAAGCCAAGGGCAAGGCCGTGGGCGCCATCACCACCACGGAACTGACGCACGCCACGCCGGCGACGACCTTCTCGCACATCTGCAACCGCAATGCACAATACGCGATCGCCGCGCAAACGGCGCCAGGCGGCGCAGGCTACAACGCGGCCCTGGGCGACGGCGTCGACGTGCTGATGGGTGGCGGCCGCAACCACTTCACGCCATGGTCGGCCAGCAACAAGTACGGCCGCGCCGACGGCCGCAACCTGCTGACGGAATTTGCCGCCAAGGGCTACACCGTGGCCGCGACGAAAGCGGAAATGGCGGCGGCGCCAAGCGGCAAGAAGTTCATCGGCCTGTACAGCACCCGCAGCCACCTGGAATATGAGCTGGACCGCACCGCCACGCCGCCGCTGGGCGAAGGCGCGACCCAGCCTAGCCTGTCGGAAATGACCATCAAGGCCATCGACTTGCTGTCGAAAAACAGCAACGGCTACTTCCTGATGGTCGAAGGCGGCCGCATCGACCACGCCCTGCATGGCATCAACGCCAAGCGCGCGCTGACGGACACCATCGCCTTCGACGACGCCATCAAGGCCGCCATTGCCAAGATCAAGGAAACCGATCCGACCCTGGCCAACACCCTGATCGTCGTCACGGCCGACCATGACCACACCCTGGCCTTCAACGGTTATGGCAAGCGCGGCAATCCTATCCTCGACATCAACCGCGGCTACAAGGATAACCAGCCGAGCAAGGATGCCGATGGCAATACCTACACTACCCTGGTGTTCGGCAATGGTCCGAACCGTCCTGACCTGCGCAGCAACGTCGACAGCGCCACGGCACTGAAAGACAACTACCTGCAAGAAACGGGCGTGCGCCTGGCCAGCGAAACCCACGGCGGCGGCGATGTCAAGCTGCTGGCCACGGGCGCCGGCGCCAAGACTTTCAAGGGCACCCTGGACAACACCAAGGTGTTTGACCTGCTGAAAGCGGCCCTCGGCTTTTGATGTAGCGGCACCTGCGTAACCCCAACCGGGGCGGATGGCGATGGCCTTCCGCCCCCTTTGCACAATAAAGGCAACACCATGAAACCGACCCTCATCGCCGTCCTCCTGGCCGCCGGCTTCGCCGCCAGCGCCCAGGCCGCGCCCGCTACCCCTGCCGACCTGGACCTGGGCATCACCTACTACAGCCGCGTACTCACGCCCGAAGGCGTGACGCGCGAAAGCCGCTACGAGGAAAAGATGCTGCGCCGTCCCGGCCACGTGTGGGTCGAACGCGTGCTGGCACCGGCAACGGATGCGCATGCGGGACACGCCCATGGCGAGAACAAAAAGGTCGCGCTGAAAACCGCAACGGCGGCCACGCAGCATGAGCACAAGCACTTCAATCCCGTGCTGATTCCCCGTCATGTGATGCTGGAAAAGAACACCGTGCGCGTGGAATACATCGACGCCCACGACAAGATCGTCGTTTCCATCCCGAAAGCGGAATACGAGAACGTCAATTTCGACGGCTCGTGGGAAAACACCTTCTATTTGCTGGACCCGAAACTGGTGGCCGCCATGCCGCTGAGCAAGCAGGCATCGAACGTGCCGGGCGCGCGCTGGCGCGAAGTGGAAAAGAAGGGCGTGTTCCAGCGCATCTTGTGGGATGAGCAAAAGCAGATCCCGCTGGTCATCGAAAGCGGCGACCGCGCCAACACCTTCTATCGCCGGGTCGATGTCAAGCTGCAGCCCACCGTCAGCAAGGCGCAGCCCTGGGCCAACCTGCAAAATTATGCGCAGCGCGAGTATTCCGACTACCTGGACTGATCTCGCCGCTGGCGCCGCGCCGCGCCGCCTGAACTGCACTTGACCTGCCTGTGCCCGCTCGCTAGTATCAGACAAGAATCTTCCACAGGGAGCGCGGCATGGACGAACAATTCGAAAACGGTTTGCGCATGCGCAAACAGGTGATGGGCGACGCCTTTGTCGAGCGCGCGTTTGCGCAGGTCGACGCCTTCACGGCGCCCTTGCAGGAATTCGTCACGCGCAACGCCTGGGGCACGACCTGGTGCCGCGATGGCCTCGACCTGAAAACCCGCAGCCTGGCGACGATTGCCATGCTGACAGCCCTGGGCCGCGCCCAGGAACTGCGCGGCCACGTGCGCGGCGCCGTCAACAATGGCGCATCCATGCAGGAAATCCAGGAAGTGCTGCTGCACGCCGCCGTGTATTGCGGCATGCCGCTGGCTATCGACGCCTTCCGTTCGGCGCATGAAGTGCTGCGGGAAATGGGTTTGGTGGCGCCGGCCGCGCCGCCAGCCTGAGCATCGGCAAGTCACTCCGGACGTAAAAAAAGCCAGGGATATCCCTGGCTTTTCTACGCTGGCGCATGCCGCCGCGGATTACTCCGCCGCTGCAGCCGCCTTTTTCGCCGGCGCTTTCTTGGCGGCCGGCTTTTTCACGGCCGCGGCTTTCTTCGCCGGCGCCTTTTTCACGGCTGCCGCTTTCTTGACTGCCGTTTTCTTCGCTGGCGCAGCGCCTTCTTCGCCTTCGACCTCGGCGGCCGCCGCCTTGCCCTTGGCAGGCGCCTTGGCCTTGCGCTCTTCAAACTCGAAGCTCACCTTGCCATCCTTGCCGCGCACGAGGAAAGCCTTGAACGGACGGCGGGTACGCTGCGATACGAAGCCCGGCAGCAAGTCGGTCTTGCCATCGTTGAGCAGTTTCGCCATTTGTTCCGGCAAGATTTCCTGCTGCAAGATGATGCGGCCGCTGCGGAAGTCGCACGTCTTCGGCTTGGCCACGCTGTGTTCGCACACATAGGCCAGGCCCATTTCGTACACGCCGGCGTTGCACTTGGGGCACGGTCCCACGGGTGTCTGGCCCGTGAAATCGACGCCTTCGCCATCTTCGCTCTCGTCGTTCTGGCCGAAATCGAATTCCAGCTTGAAGTTCTTGATCTCTTCATCGCGCACGATGCGCAGGATGGCGGCGAACGGACGGCCCATCTTCGAGCGGAAGCCCTGCAGCGGGCCGATGGTGCGGTCCTTCAGCAATTGCTCCACTTCAGCGATTTCAAACTGGCGCGAACCCGGCGTCTTGCTCATCGAGAATTCGCACTTGGTGCAGGCGAAGCGGCGATAGTTTTCCTTCACCACGCCGGCGCAATTCGGGCATGGCGTTTCCAGGGTCGCGTAGTCGCCAGGGATCGTGTCGTTGTCGTATTCCTTGGCGCGCTTGACGATGATTTGCGTCATCTGCGCGATTTCGCGCATGAATTCTTCACGCGAAATTTTGCCTTTTTCCATCTGCGACAGCTTGTATTCCCACTCGCCCGTCAGCTCCGGCGCCGTCAATTCATTGACGCCCAGGCCTTTCAGCAAAGTCATCAGCTGCGAGGCCTTGGCCGTCGGGATCAGTTCGCGGCCTTCGCGGATCAGGTAGCGTTCCGTCAGCAAGCCCTCGATGGTGGCCGCGCGCGTCGCCGGCGTGCCCAGACCCTTGCCAGCCATCGCATCGCGCAGCTCGTCGTCGTCGATCAGCTTGCCGGCGCCTTCCATGGCCGACAGCAACGTTGCCTCGGTGAAGCGCGCGGGCGGCTTGGTCACCAGGCCGTTGGCGCTGACGCTTTCCGTCTGCACTTTTTCGCCCTTGGCCACTGGCACCAGATTGCCGTTGCCATTGCTTTCCTTGTCCGCGTCCGTCGATGCTTCCTTGCCGTAGATGGCCAGCCAGCCCGGATTGGTCATGACCTTGCCTTCAGTCTTGAACTGATGGCCGGACACTTCCGTGTAGCGCGTGGTGACCTGGAATTCCGCAGGCGGGAAGAACACGGCCATGAAACGGCGCGTGACGAGGTCGTACAGCTTCTGTTCCGGCTCGGACAAATTCTTGGGCGCGATCGTCGTCGGGATGATCGCGAAGTGATCCGAGATCTTCGTGTTATCAAAAATGCGCTTGTTCGGCTTGACCCAGCCCTTGTCGATGATCTGCTTGGCGAACTGGTGGTAGTTGCTGTTTTCCTTGACCGTTTCCAGCGCCTGCAGCACGGTCGGCATGTAGTCTTCCGGCAGGTGGCGCGAATCGGTACGCGGGTAGGTCAGCACCTTGTGTTTTTCGTACAGCGCCTGGGCCAGGCCCAGCGTGTTCTTGGCGGAAAAGCCGAAACGCGAGTTCGCTTCACGCTGCAGGCTGGTCAGGTCGAACAGGCCCGGCGCCATCGAGGTGGTCGGCTTCGATTCTTCCGTGACATTGCCTTGGCGGCCGCGGCAGGCGGTGGCGATCGAGTCGGCAGCCGTCTTGCTCCACAGGCGCTCGGCACGCTTCTCGGGATCGTTCTCGTCCTTCTTGAACTTGGTGTCGAGCCAGCGGCCTTCATAGATACCGGCGGCGCAGACGAATTCGGCGCGCACTTCCCAGAAGTCGCGCGGCACGAATTTCTTGATCTTGTCTTCGCGTTCAACCACGATGGACAAGGTCGGCGTCTGCACGCGGCCCACGGTGGTCAGATAGAAGCCGCCTTCTTTCGAATTGAACGCCGTCATGGCACGCGTGCCATTGATGCCGATCAACCAGTCCGCTTCCGAACGGCAGCGGGCCGCGTCGGCCAGCGGCAGCATTTCTTCGTCGCTGCGCAGGTGCGCGAAACCGTCGCGGATGGCGCCCGGCGTCATCGACTGCAGCCACAGGCGCTTGACCGGCTGCTTGGCTTTGGCGTTTTGCGCGATCAGGCGGAAAATCAGCTCGCCTTCGCGCCCCGCATCGCATGCGTTGATGAGGGTGGAAACGTCTTTACGTTTGATCAGCTTGTTTAATACTTTGAGGCGCGCTTCCGTCTTCGGGATGGGATTGAGCGCGAAATACGGTGGAATCATCGGCAAGTGCGCGAAACTCCATTTGCCGCGCTTCACGTCGAATTCTTCCGGTACGGCGATCTCCAGCAAGTGGCCAACCGCCGACGACAGGACGTATTCATCCGATTCAAAGTACTCATCGTGCTTGGTAAAGCCGCCAAGCGTCTTCGCGATATCGTTCGCGACAGAAGGCTTCTCGGCGATGATGAGGGTTTTTGTCATATTTTTTAGTCTCGAAAAATGCTCTAGGATAGTTTCAGCATGCGCATCATACAGTGCATTGCCAGGCGCCGACGCTTTTGTCTGCGCAATGGCTTGTGACTTGTGGTCTTGTCAAGCGGCCAATGATAAGCGCCTATTGAAGAATTCAGCAAGTTATCTGCAAGCAAGAATGCGCAGGCGCAAACGCAGTGTCAAGCGTGCGCGCAGGAGCGGCCTATATTAAAGGGGATGGCGCGGCGGCGGCGCCAGGGTCGGGCTAGCGGCTGCAGCGGCAGCCAATGACGCCACTATATTAGTGCAACAGGCGCGGCGGCAAGTCTTCGTCGTCCACGAACAGGTCATCGAACATCAGGGCGTCCGGTTCCTTGCCCTGGCTCCACAACAGCATCAGCACGATGACTTTCAGCTTGCCCAGAGAAACCGGCGCTTCGTCGAGCGCCAGCGCCCGTTCGATGACGATTTCGCGCTGCAATGGCGAGAGCACCTTGGCGCTTTCCAGGAACTGGATGAAGCCGATGGCGGCCGTGCCCAGCACGTCGCTTTCCTGCTGCACATAGAAACGCGTGCCCGTGGAACTGGCCGTCAGGGTTTGCTCGACACCGGCCATGGCATTCAAGTCCGTCAGCCAGACGAGCGCTTCGGAAATCTCCACGTCGTCGAAACCGACAGCCGACAGTTTGCGCGCCAGCACTGCCGGCTCGGGGCAGGCATCGGGGCGATAATAAGTCTCGTAGAGGTACACCAGGATATCGAACATGGCTCTACTCTAGCAGCTAAGTTCGCTGGGACACAAGGGTGTGCGCCGACAAAGGGCCGGCGTGCGGCGTGGCCGCCACACAAGTGACAAGCTGTCATTTGCAGCGTTGAAACAGTCCTCCCGGCAAGCGTTCCACCCGCCCCGCCAGTTCCAGCGCCAGCAATTCTCCCATCAATTCGCCCATGGCCAGGCCGCTGCGCGCGGCCAAAGTGTCGGCGTCGTGGGGATCGTGGCCCAGCGCGGCCAGCAGCGGCGCGTCCGCGTCTTGCACGGCCGCCACGCTGGCGCTGCCGCCCAGCCATTGCAGCTCCTGCAGCACGTCATCGGCCGACTCGACCAGCTTGGCGCCCTGCTTGATCAGCGCATGGCAGCCCTTGGCCAGGGTGGCATGAATCGAGCCGGGCAACGCATACACGTCGCGCCCCTGCTCGCCGGCCAGGCGCGCCGTGATCAGCGAACCCGATTGCGCCGCCGCCTCGATCACCAGCACGCCGCGCGCCAGGCCACTGATCAGGCGATTGCGGCGTGGAAAATTACCTGGCATGGCCGGCAGGCCCAGCGCATATTCGCTGACGATGCAGCCTTGCGCGGCAATCCTTTGCGCCAGATCAAGGTTTCGTCTTGGATACACGAGATCGGCACCCGTGCCGATCACGGCCACCGTGCCGCCCTCGCCGCGCAAGCCGCCCTCGTGGGCATGCGTGTCGATGCCCAGCGCCAGGCCGGAAATGATGGTCAGCCCCGCCGCGCTCAGCGCTTGCGCAAAGGCGGCCGCGTTCTGCATGCCTTGCGCGCTGGCATTGCGACTGCCGATGATGGCGATGGCCGGGCGCGACAGCAGTTCGCTGCGGCCCCGCACGTACAGCAGCAGGGGCGGATCGGCAATTTCCAGCAGCAGGGGCGGATAGGCGGCATCGGCCAGGGTCAGCACGGCATTGCCCGGCTGGCGCAGCCACTGCAGAGTCAGTTCCAGCTGGCTGTTGGCCAGCGGCTTGGGCGGCTGCGCGATGGCGCGTGCCACGCCGGCAGGCACCACTTCGCGCAAGGCCTCGAATGCGGTGGCGAAGATGGCCGGTGGCAAGCCGAAACGGGCCAGCAAGGCGCGCGCCGCCACCGGCCCCACGCCGGGCAAGTGCTGCAGGCGCAGCCAGCCCGCCAGTTCCGTGGCGGTGTCCGTGTCCGCCGCCGTCGCAGTTGCATGCATGACAACCTCGCTCAGTACCGCACCACTCCATGCTAGCGGCACGGCGCGCACGCGATGCCGACGCGCGCAAGCTTGTGCCAGACAGGGTACAAAAAGACCCGTCATCCACAGCGCCATGGGCGTCTGTGATAAAATTTCCCTTAGCAGCAGACCATACGACGCACTGGCAAACACATCTGCCGCGCCGTTGCGCCATACGCGCCCAACCGTAGCGTACTCAAACATCCAATAACACTCTGCCGTGCCATCGTCTGCATGGCCCAGGCATGAATAATCCGGCGCACCGGCGCCCACCTTAACCAGTCGAATCCGTATGTCCATATTAAATATCCTGCGTTACCCCGATCCTCGCCTGCACACGGTCGCCAAACCCGTCACGACCTTTGACGAGCGCCTGCAAACCCTGATCGACGACATGGCCGAGACCATGTATGACGCCCCTGGCGTCGGTCTGGCCGCGTCGCAAGTCGATGAGCACATCCAGATGATGGTGATCGACATCACCGAAGAAAAAAACCAGCTGCAAGTGTTCGTCAACCCGGAAATCATCTGGGCCAGCGATGAAACGCAGGTGTACGACGAAGGCTGCCTGTCCGTGCCCGGCGTCTACGATGGCGTCGAGCGCCCGGCCCGCATCAAGGTGCGCGCCCAGGACCGCCACGGCAAGCAGTTCGAGCTGGAAGCCGATGGCTTGCTGGCCGTGTGCATCCAGCATGAGATGGATCACTTGCTGGGCAAGGTATTCGTCGAATACCTGTCGCCGCTCAAGCGCAATCGCATCAAGACCAAGATGATCAAGGAAATCCGCGGCCTGGAGCGCGAAGCGAGCCTGCGCGCGCAGAACCGCCGCTTCTAAGCTACTGCTGATAGACTAAGCAACAGTTGTCGTTACACCACGCCAGCCTGGCGCCTTCGGGCGCGGGCCTGCACACCTCACGTCAAGGAACCATATGAAAGTGATCTTCGCAGGCACGCCTGAATTCGCCGCCACGGCCCTGAAAGACTTGCACGAAGCGGGATTCGAGATTCCGCTGGTGCTGACCCAGCCCGACCGCCCTGCCGGACGCGGCATGCAGCTGCACGCTTCGGCCGTCAAGCAATATGCGCAGCAGCACGGCATCGACGTGCTGCAGCCCCTGTCCCTGCGCATGGACAGCAAGGATCCGCAGCGCGCCGCCGAGGCAAAGGCGGCCCACGAGCGCCTGCTGGCCACCGATTACGACGTGATGGTGGTGGCGGCTTACGGCTTGATCTTGCCGCGCAGCACGCTCGACATCAAACCCTGCATCAACATCCACGGTTCCCTGCTGCCGCGCTGGCGCGGCGCGGCGCCTATCCACCGCGCCATCGAGGCCGGCGACGACGAGACGGGCGTGACCATCATGCAGATGGAAGAAGGCCTGGACACGGGCCCCATGCTGGCCATCGAGCGCCTGCCCATCGAAGCGGGCGACTCGACCGCCACCCTGCATGACAAGCTGGCTAAACTCGGCGGCAAGATGATCGTCGAGACCCTGCGCAAGATGCAGCAGCAGCCGCTGGAAGCCGTGCCGCAGCCGGAAGCGGGCGTCACCTACGCGGCAAAAATCGCCAAGGAAGAAGCGGCGCTCGACTTCAGCCTGCCCGCCCTGGAGCTGGGCCTGAAAATCCGCGCCTTCAATCCTTTCCCCGGCGCCTGCGGCCAGGTCGATGGCACGACCATCAAGATCTGGGCCGCCGACGTGCTGGAAGCGGACAGCAAGGAAGCGCCGGGCCAGGTGCTGGCAGCCGACGCCCAGCACGGCATCATCGTTGCCTGCGGCAATGGTTCGCTGCGCCTGACGGAGCTGCAAAAGCCGGGCGGCAAGCGCCTGCCTGCAGCCGAATTCATCAAGGGCTTCCCCCTTGAAGGCAAGCGCTTCGTTTAATTGCGCCCCCTGACAAACCAATAAGCGCGGCGCCAGGCACCCATGGACCAGCTGGCAGCCCTGCGCGCCCTGCGCCGCGTCGTGGAACTCGGCAGTTTCACGGCCGCCGGTGCCGCGCTGGGCGTGTCGCACTCCATCGTCTCACGCCAGATCCGCCAGCTGGAAAACCAGCTGGGCGCGCAACTGCTGAACCGCACGACGCGCCGCTTCGCCCTGACGGCCGCCGGCCATGACTACTATCTGGCCAGCCGCGACATCCTCGACGCCCTTGACGCGGCCGACCGCGCCGTCGCCCTCCACCAGGCGCAACCGTCCGGCAGCCTGCGCATCAATGCACCGATGGCCTTTGGCACGCTGGAGCTGGCCACCTGGCTGCCCGACTTTGCCCGGCAATACCCGCACATCCACCTCGACCTGGTCTGCAATGACCGCATTGTCGACTTGCTCGACGATGGTTTCGACGTGGCGCTGCGCCTGGCGCGCGGCTTGCCCGACTCCACCCTGGTGGCGCGCCAGCTGGCCAGCAGCCGCACGGTGGCCGTCGCCGCGCCCGCCTACCTGGCGCGGCATGGCCATCCGGCCACGCCTCAGGACCTGGCACAGCACAATTGCCTGATGTACAGCTCCGGCGACAAGCCGGCGGAGTGGCTGTTCACGGACGCCGCCGGTGCGTCCCACAAGGTGGCCATACAGGGCAGCTTGCAAGCCAATACCAGCGTGGCCTTGCGCGAAGCGGCCGTGGGCGGCATGGGCATCGTCGGCGCGGCCGCCTTCATCGTGCGCGACGCGCTGCGCAGCGGCCAGCTGGTGCAAGTGTTGCCCGGCTACACCTTGCTTCCACGCACCTTGTACGCGCTGTACCCGCACAGCCGTCTGCTGTCGCCCAAGGTCAGGGTCTTCATTGATTTTGCCGTCCAGTACTATCAGGAACGCCACTGGGATTGATCACGGCTGCCCCAGCACCTTGCGCACGGCGCGGAACTGCTGCGTCAAGCCGCCATAGCCCCAGGCCGCCTGGCGCGCGTCATGCACATGGATATAGCTCACTTCATGCAATGCGCCCAGGAACTCCTGCATGGCGGCGAACACGGCGGCGATGTACGCGGCCTTTTCCGCCGCCGTATTCGTTTCATCGCTGATCAGGATATCGAGGAAAAAGCTGGTCTTGCCTTGCGCCTGCAAGGATGGCCCGCCGACAAACCAGTGCGCCGCGTCAAGATGGCTGATGGCCACGGAGGTCAGCTCGGGCGCCTTGTGCAGCAGTTGCGCCGTCAGGCGGCTCAGGGTGGCGGCGATGGCGGCCGACTGGCGCGCATCAGACGCGCTCGACAAACTCAGGTTCAGGATAGGCATGGGATACTTCCAGGAAAGGTGACAGGAAGCCCATTCTAGGCAGCCAGGCGCCAGAATGGCAGCCCCGGCCAGGCACAGGATCTGTGCAGTTGGCGCACAAATGCCGGCGCGCATGAAAAAGGGCTTGCCGCAGCAAGCCCTTTTGGCATTCCGGCGTGGCCGTCTAGCTGTGAAGTTGCAAGAGGTTATTCTGGCCGGATCTGAGCCGTGACATTGGGGCCTTGCCAGCAATGCCCTGATGCGGCCGGTGCCAGTTGTAGTGATGGTTCCATTCTTTGAGCATGTTGGCCCGCTCCAGTGAGTTGTTATAAACAAAGCCGTAAGCCCATTCGCGCAAGGCTGACTGGATGAAGCGTTCGGCCTTGCCATTGGTCTGTGGTCGATAGGGCCGTGTAAAGCGGTGCTTCAATGCTATCTGGCTACAAGTGGCCTTGAATGACTTGGAGCGAAAG